>JANRMD010000415.1:0-14203 GCA_033761895.1 Pirellulaceae bacterium
ATCGGCGGATCGGTCGGAGTCAATAGGTGGCTGGCACCATCTGATCACTGGCGGAGGTGCGAATACTGTGCGAGTGGGTGAAGCAGCAAGGACGGCCGCCTTAACTCTGGTCACGGAGGTCACGGAGGCGATCACCATCAACGGCGGTTCGGTCGCCGACACCATTGAGCTTTTTGGAGTTCGGACCTCGACAGCACTGCTAATGAGCAGTCTCGAGGGCATCGATTCGGTTTTGCCTCAGCTCGTGACGGCTTCAGTTGAAGTCGTTGTGAATCTCGGGCATGGGAGCGATGCGTTGACTATGCAGTCAGTAACTACTGCTAAAGCGACTCTTCGCGGCGGCGCGAACCGAGATCGGCTGCGCATTCTCGGTACCAACGCAATCGCCACCTTGGATCAAGCTGAATTCGAAGCTTGAGTTTTTGGGTGAGCACAAAGCTGAGGTGTAATTCGGGTTGGCTAAGCGTCACTGCGTTTAGCTTTTTTGTGGTTCCATCCCTATGGGTACTGAAACCATACCGAACCAAAATGAGGAACGAAAAAACCCTGGTTTCCAAGGGGAAAACAGGGTTGAGATGGCTGGGTGTGGCTCTGCGATGGGAGCCATAATGGGCGAAGAGGGACTCGAACCCCCGACATCTACTTTGTAAGAGTAGCGCTCTAACCAACTGAGCTATTCGCCCTCGAAAAGCACCTACCAGATTGAGAGGCGCTCATGCGAAAAAAAGTTCGGACTATACGTTCGCAAGTTGACGTGTGCGACGGGCGCGACGCTCAGCTCGCAGTCGACTGCGACGCTTGACTTCGCTTGGCTTTTCGTAAAACTCTCGACGGCGCATCTCTTTTTTAATACCGCTTCGTTCAACCAATTTTCGGAAACGGCGCACCGCTTCCTGAATCGTTTCCCGGTCACGGACCATCAACTTGACCATGCAGTCCTCCAAATGTGTCGCTTAAATCATCAAACGCAAGTGTTAGGGTTTTTCGTTAAGTGTAGTGTTCCCCTTGAAGCCGTAAACCGGTCCGGAGGGGAAAATGACGCAAAAACACGATCCATCAACCGCCTTACTCGGATAAGTGGGCTAGCTGTTCGTGCTGCAACATAGCTTACTGGGCAAACTGACCGTTTATTAGCAAACTGAATGAGTTGCGACAAGTCCTTCTCGCCCTCGATCAGTCAAAATCCAGCAATGCAGGTCGGAAGCGTAGTGTATCGAGCCTACCTGATCTCGTCCAGGTGTTGGTAGAGCAAGCGGGTGAAGGATTTCCGTTTTTCTCCAACTCCCACTGCAGGACTTGTCCCGGAAGTCGGACCGCCGTCCTGTGCACAGCAACATTGATTAGCCGCAGTGCGCTAGCACCGGTTCCCGCGGCGAATATCGGATGCTTGCCGAGTTCCGGCCGAGACAATCGAGCAATCGTAGCTGCAACAATTGAGTCAAGTGTGCGACACAGAGCACTAGCACTCCAAGAAAATGCGAAAATTGGTACGTACGCATATCTTTACTTGAGCTGAGATCTCAGTTAGACTTTCGCATCAGCCGACGATTGTCGGTGCTTTTCTTAGGTTTTCATTCTAACCTTGAGGTGTTGTTATGGTATCGATCTTCCGCCCTGCGCCCACTGGGAAACGGCAAACTCACAGAGGCTTTACGCTCGTCGAGCTGCTCGTCGTGATTGCAATCATCGGAATTCTAGTCGGCCTGCTCTTGCCAGCCGTCCAAGCGGCCCGTGAAGCGGCTCGGCGCATGCAGTGCCAAAACAATCTTAAGCAGCTCGGGTTGGCGATGCACATGCACCACGACACCTTCGGTTCCTTTCCCTACGTGCGTTCCGGGGGTGGGCAGAACCGACATACGTGGGCGATGCAGTTGCTGCCGTTCATGGAGCAAAACTCGCTTTATCAGACCTACAAGAATCCGATTACGGGTGTCAGCCAAACCGACGGTTTCAATAATCACACTTCAACCCACGCGAGCATGGTCGCGGCGCGACAAGCACAAGTGTCAGTGTTCATGTGCCCAAGTCGCCGCGCTCCAGTGTCGCTCAGCCCGATCACCACCGGCAGCAGCGTCATGGGACTGCCCAGCGACTATGTAGCTTGTACCGGGAACACCAATACCGTCCCGACTAATGGCGCATTTACATTGGTGAACTCCAATCACATGAAGACATTTGTGAAAATGCGGGACATCACTGACGGCACCACAAACACGATCATGATCGGCGAAAAGCACATCCAAAAGGATTTTCTCAACACGCCCATTCAGGACGGCATGATTCTCAGCGGAAGTGAAACGCTGACTTACTACCGCATCGCTGGGACTTCGAATCCGTTTGCGATCAGCAGCCTAACCGCCATCAATCGCCAGTTCGGCAGTTGGCATACAGGGGTATGTCAGTTCGTTTTGGCTGATGGCAGTGTTCAGTCGCTTTCCGTATCGTTGACCGGCACTGTTGCGGGACAGTTGGCGGTTCGCAACGACGGTGGAGTCGTCAGCCTCGACTAGTCATGTTTTCGAATTGGCCCTTGGTATCACGGGAAACTCAGGATGAATTGCGTGTTTCGATTGTTCTTGCTCGCGTTTTTGGTGGCGTCATTTGTAGGTTGCAGCACAGGGCGTTATCCTGCGACAGGGATTGTTCACTATCCTGATGGCGCGCCTGTTGAAGCTGGCACTGTGATTGCTGAAGCCAAAGTCAATGGCGAACTAGTAGGGGTCCAAGCCAATATCGAGAAGGATGGCTCCTTCAAACTGGGAGGAGCCGTACCAGGGGATGGGGCCTTACCGGGCAGCTATCGCGCCATGGTCATGCCAGTCACACTTGGCGACAGCGAAATTGCAGCAGGCATGACCCCGGCAGTGGCGAGCAAGTATGCCAACATCGAAACGTCCGGCATTAGTTTTGAAATCAAACCCCAAGAGAACAAGCTCGATATCGAAGTGACCAAACCTAAATGAGCAAGTAGTGAGCAAGCCCAGCCCCGTGAGTGAACAAGCTACCTTCGCGGAGCAAGCACCAGGTCTCTGCCACGCTCGAGATGACTAACCACTAAGGCAGTTGCCGCGTCGCCATCGCCAGCTGCTATGGCGTCCACGATTGCGATATGTTCGTCGACACTTTCGACCAAGCGAATAGGCTGGAGATGGAAAACACGCGTGATGACTCGATGCATGCGGTCTCGTAGATCGAGCATCACGCGATAGATGGCTTGATTTCCGAACTGCTTGGCCAGCAAGAGATGGAAAGCTGCATCCAATTCAACCCAGTGGTCTACCTTAACCGTGTCCAGTGTTTCACGTCTGAGTGCGGGGCACTGTCGCAACAGTTCAATTTGCTCTGTAGTTATCCGCCTCGCAAGCCCACGCACAACATATGTCTCAAGCGCTGCTCGAATCTCATATTGGTCGGCAATTTCATCGATGGGCAGATCTCGAACCAAAACACACTGTTGTGGAGCAATCGTGACAAAGCCCTCATTTGCCAAGCGTTCCAGAGCTGACTTGATAGGCGTTTTGCTCATGCCAAGCATCAACGCCAGCTTTCGTTCCGCCAGAAAAGAGCCGGGCGGAAACTCTTCGTCCATGATCTTCTTTTTGATGACCTCGTATGCCCTGTCCTTCAGCAGTGAGCGATTAACATCGATCGAAGGCTTCTCCAAACGTTCCCCGAGTGCACCAGCCGTCCCGCAATTTTCGAAGTTGCTTGGGTCCATGTGGCGGGATATCTCAATTGCGGTCCGGGAAAACAGTTGTCGACGAAAGAATAACTTTAAGCATACTGAGATCTCAGTAAAATATCAACGGACAGCGTGTGCCACCGGTGCTTGGCGCGCGTTTCCTACTGTTACGACCGCAATTAAGTCGGACCCGATCGCATGCTGAATATCGTCGCAAAGAACTTTGTTTTGACAGGCAGCGCGTCGGTCATATTTGCCTCCCTTGGGTGGCTTGTACCCGTCGCGCACGCACAAGACCGAAGCAAGAATTTTGTCTACCAGACGCAGGCCGGAACACTCGCCTATCCTACCGATGGACGCGGTAATCGGGTTCCCGACTATTCGCATTGTGGCTATCAAGGCGGCAACTCGAAGATACCCGATGTGCAAGCCATAGTTCTTGTTGAAGCTGACAACAACGATGCGACCGAGCGGATTCAAGCGGCGATCGACTTCGTGTCCGAGCTACCGGTAAAGGCAGATGGTTTGCGGGGCGCGGTGTTAATGGGTTCGGGAGACTTCCATGTCTCAGGGCAACTGAATATACGGCGGTCGGGTGTCGTTCTGCGCGGCTCGAAGCAGACGACAATCTTCGCCACGGGCCATGATCGTAGAGCGCTGATTCGAATTAGCGGGCTGGGCACACCGCAACTCGGCGATGAAATCTCTATCGCAGACGAATACGTCCCAGTCGGTGCCAAACGCCTCAGGCTGAAATCCGATCCTGCAAGCCTTGGTGTGGCAGTTGGTTCGGAAATCGTGGTCTTGCACCCGAGCACCATCGATTGGATTGCTTCAATTGGTATGAACCGCTTCCCGACGGATGACAAAGGATCTTGGCTCGATTGGAAGCCTCGCACGCTGGATGTTCAATGGGAACGAACCGTCACCCGGATTGATGGTGATGAGGTTCACTTTGATGTGCCACTGACTTGCTCGATAGACTCGAAGCTGACAAGTGGTGTGGTGCGGAGTTTCATTTGGCCCCAGCGCATCAACCATGTTGGAGTTGAATCCCTGCAGTTGGTATCGGTTTCAAATTCGCTCAATCCGAAAAACGAAGAGCATGCTTGGGATGCGATCAGTATCGAAAAGGCCTGCGACGTTTGGGTACGCGATGTTTCGACACGTGGCTTCGCGGGTTCGAGCGTTTCAATTCTTGAAACGGCCAAACAAGTTACCGTTGCAAGATGCTCATCGGCCGAACCTATTTCAGAACACGCAGCGCTGCGTCGTCGCACCTATTACACCTGCGGTCAGCAGACTCTCTTTTTCTCATGCAAAGCCGACTCAGGTCGAAATGATTTCGCGGTCGGTTATCTGGCGGCCGGCCCCAACGCATTTGTCCATTGTCAGGCTACGAATGCGCAAAGTTTCAGCGGACCGGTGGAAAGCTGGGCCACGGGGGTGTTGTACGACAACATCACATTGGATGGTGGTGGTTTGATGCTCACCAATCGCGAGATCGACGGCCAGGGAGTCGGCTGGACGACGGCTAACTCGATGCTGTGGCAATGTTCAGCGCCGATCATTGCCTGTCGCAATCCGCCGGGGCATTCGAACTGGGCAGTTGGATGTTGGGCTGGTTTTATTGGCGATGGGCACTGGAAGTCGATGAATGAATTCGTCGATCCGGACAGTCTTTTTGAAGCTCAGCACCAAGAGCGGTTGGGCGCTTCGCAAAGCACTTCGATCCTGGCAACCACGGCCGTTGATGCAAAGTTCGACAGCATCGCCCCACAATCGCAAAGCCAGTTCGCAGGTTGGCTGGCCTCGAAGCAGTCACTAACGCAGTCACTTAAGCAATCGTCAGAATCAGTGGCACCACCAACAGGGCAATCGGCGGCCTTATCGATTCGGGGAGGTTGGCTGGGCATCGATAATCAATTGGTGGCTGGGCATCGCGGAGGAACGATGTGGTGGCGAGGTTCGATGTTGCCGGCGCGCACGTCGGAGTTCGGTGTTGGTGTGACACGTTTCGTGCCCAGCCGCGTTGGCAGGGGCTTTACAGATGATCTGGCAGAGTTGACTGAAGACATGGTGAAGAACAATCAAGCGGTCCTCGAACATCATTGGGGGCTTTGGTACGACCGCCGCCGCGATGACCATGAGATGATTCGTCGCATTGATGCTGAAGTCTGGGGACCGTTCTATGAGCAACCCTGGGCTCGCAGCGGCCAGGGAGTAGCTTGGGATGGTTTGAGCAAGTACGACTTGGAGAAGTTCAATTCATGGTACTTCATGCGACTCAATCAGTTCGCTGCTGAGTGCGAAAGCCATGGGCGCATCTTACTGCAACAAATGTACTTCCAGCACAACATACTTGAAGCTGGTGCTCATTGGGCGGACTTTCCATGGCGAAGCGCAAATTGCTTACAGCAGGTCGGATTCCAAGAGCCACCGCCTTATGCAGGGAAGAAACGAATCTTTCAAGCCGATGAGTTTTACGACGTTTCTCATCCTGTTCGCCGTGCGCTGCATGCGGCGTATATTCAGCAGTGCTTGAACAACATGCTCGAGCGACCTAACGTCATCTTTTCACTTGGCGAAGAGTTCACTGGTCCAGCCTCTTTCGTTCGGTTTTGGCTTGAGACGATCGCCGAATGGAAGCAGGACCATCCCAATGCGGCACCGCTAGTATGTCTCAGTTGCACCAAAGATGTTCAAGATGAAATCCTTGCCGATGCACGACTGTGTGCGCTGGTTCAAGTGATTGATCTTAAATACTGGTGGTATACAGCCGACGGTAAGCTCTACGCGCCTGAAGGAGGAAAGAACCTTGCCCCGCGTCAGCAGTTGCGTGAGTGGAAAGGGAACAAAAGCCGATCGGACATGCAGACTGCAAGGCAAATTCATGAACTGCGAGTACGGTATCCCGACAAGGCCGTCATTACTAACGTTCCAACGAAGAATCCTTGGGCAACTCTTGCGGCAGGCGGTTCGCTACCCACTCGCATGCCTGAGGCAGCTCAAAAGATCCTGCGCAGGCTGCCTGAAATGGTTCCGCTTAGGTCACTAGCCACGGATTCGATCCACCAAGCTTTCGGGCTTGAACGAACTGGTGAGTGCTACCTTGTGTTCGGCCAAGTTCTCGGTGCAGTATTCGGTGAAGGCGAAACGCAATGGACACTTCCACTTGCCGCGTACTCAAAAGAGTTTCGCGGCCAATGGATCGATCCTGAAAGTGGTTCAGTCGTACGTGAAGTCCGTGTCGACAAAGGTGAGAACTTCGAGGCTTCGCCGCCTGGTTCTGGGGCGTACTTAATGTGGCTTGAATCCGTTCCATAACATCCGGGGCAAGGCTGTGCAGCACTCTTTATCTAGCCAACGTAGCGTGTTTGAATTACTCGGCACAAATGGTTCCAAGCTACAGTTGTTAGCAGTCATCATATTGGCGACTCGTTGCTTCTGCAACTTGCAAGCTCAAGACCCTATTGCGAACGCAGGCGAACAGACGAAAAACCATTCGAAGCATATTGTGTTTGAATGCGTGGGACTCGATGAAGTTCAATGGACCAGCGGCTTATGGGCTGAGCGGCAGAAAGTGGTTCGCGAAGCATCGCTGCCACAGATGTGGCAAATCATGGTCAATGACGAACATAGTCAGTTCTTGACCAATTTTCTCGTGGCGGCTGGGGATCGGGAAGGCAAGCATCGCGGCCCCTCATGGAACGACGGTGATTTTTACAAGTGGATCGAAGCCGCTTCCGCATCGCTTGTTGGAAACCGAGACCTTCAACTGGAGGATCGCATTGACCAAGCCATTGCAGCGATTGGTCGTGCCCAACGCGAGGATGGATACATTCATACCCCCATTCAGATTCGTCGGCGGCAAGGGGATGCACTGGCAATTCCGTTTTCCGAGCCGCTGCAATTCGAGCTTTACAACTTTGGGCACCTGATGTCCGCAGCCTGCGTGCATAACCGCGTGACCGGCAAGGACAGCTTTCTCAAGATAGCAGTTTCCGCAGCCGATTTTTTGGTTCGAACCTTTGACGGACCGGATGCTCCACTTGGCCGAAGTGCTATTTGTCCCTCGCATTACATGGGGCTGATCGAGCTTGGAAGGCTGGTCAAGAATCCGCAGTACCTCGCTTTAGCGCATAAACTGATTGAACGGCGCGACCAAGTGGTCGACGGCACCGATGACAATCAAGATCGCATTCCATTTCGGAAGCAAACACAAGCTGTTGGTCATGCGGTGAGAGCAAATTATCTGTACGCAGGAGTCGCAGATCTGGTTATGGAAACTGGCGATGCTGAGTTGCTAGAGACCCTGGAGGTTATCTGGAACGATATGGTATCGTCCAAAATGTATGTCACGGGCGCGTGCGGTGCTCTGTTCGATGGTGCGTCTCCGGACGGATCCTCGTCGCAGAAAACCATATCGCGAGTTCATCAGGCTTATGGCCGCCGTTATCAACTACCGAACAGTACAGCTCACAATGAATCCTGCGCGACGATTGGCAACATACTTTGGAACTGGCGTATGCTGCAGCTGACGGGGGAAGCAAAGTATGCGGACGTGCTCGAAGTGGCGATGTACAACGGGCTGTTAGCAACGATCAGTCTGGATGGCTCGAGTTACTTTTACACGAATACGCTACGGCAACTGGATCAGATGCCAACTGATTTGCGCTGGTCGCGCACTCGCAAGCCATTCATTAGTTGTTATTGCTGCCCGCCGAATATTCTGCGTTCCATAGCTGAATCGCAGCAGTATGCCTACGGTAAAGGGGATGATGGAGTTTGGGTTCATCTGTATGGTGCGAGCCGCTTGCGCACGGTCGATGCGCGGGGCGAGGCGATCGAACTACTGCAGCAAACGGAGTACCCGTGGGATGGTCATGTGCAAATTAAGGTTGTGGCTTCACCTAAGGAGGCGTGGACCCTGCGACTACGCATCCCACAGTGGGCGAAAAAGTCCTCATTGAAAATCAACGGTAAAGAATCGGCTGTTGCCTGCGATTCAGGTTCTTACGTGTCGATTCAACGCGATTGGCAGGCGGGCGATCAAATCGAACTTGACCTCCCCATGTCGATTCGATGCGTGGAGTCCCATCCGCTCGTCGAAGAGAATCGCAATCACATCGCCGTCCAGCGTGGACCCATCGTGTATTGCCTTGAATCCAAAGACCTGCCGCCCGACCTGCAATTGATGAACTGCGCGCTCCCTTCCGAAGTTGATGTGACGCTTGCGTCAGTTTCTGAATTGCCCGGAATGGTAACACTCAAAGCGCAGTTGGCTTACCGCAGCGCGGAACCTTGGCAAGGTGAGCTGTATCGCGAGCGAAGCCAACTGGACTTTCAAACGTTAAACGCCCAGTTGGTGCCCTACTTTGCCTGGGGCAATCGCGGAAAATCTGAAATGTCGGTTTGGTTGCCAGCGAAGTGAACTGGTGTGACCGGACGGTATGCCCCGCAACCGCTTGAAAATGAATTGAATCCTGCAGCATGTTCCAGCAACATCGAAGTAGAATCAGAACATTTACGCTTTTCTCTTGCACCTTCATTGTGAATATCGCGTTGTGCTGTACGACGGGAAGGTGTTTGGATTCGTGGCGTGTTCTAAAGGTCGACATCAGTCAAGACAGCGGTCGTCGAGATGTGTTAGCACATGATTGCACGGCTTGGCGATTTAATGAGACCCGAGAAGCGGTCATGGAGATCGAGGGAGTAAAGTTTGTTTTGCGTTCTGCGGACCCGTCCTCGAAATTGATTTGCGATTGGTGGAAGAGCGGCTTTGATCATCCGGCCGCTCTGGCCTCAGACGGTGTGGTGCTCAAAGGTACCGAGGAAAGTGACGCGATCCTTGAACTGCACATTAGCGGTTTGAAGCCAGGCAAGCACTCGATCACTTCCTACCACAACTGGTTAGGTGAAACGGAGCCGAATCCTCTCAGTTTAGAAATCAACGGCATTCAGCAATCCGAAGCGAAACCTTCGCGCCGCGTGCTGCATGACGATGAAAGCGGTTCGATGTGGGGCGAGTTCGAAGCTAGTGCGGGGAGCGATGTTGTCATTCGCTGGCGCGCGGAGGCGGGAAAGCAATCGGCTATCGTGCTCAATGGTTTTGCCATGGATGTACCCAATCCGGCTTATCAGGCTCGCAAGCCGTTTCCCTTTGATGGCGACGAGCATGCCGACGAATTACCCAAGTTGGCATGGACATCACCCAGCGGTACACCCCTGCACCACATCTACTTGGGTGATGACTACGATCGTGTGGCGCAGGCCACTCAGAATTCGCCTGAGTTGCTAGGTAGCTGCGTGGACTCCGCATGGAAGCTTAACCAGACAGCGCGCGGGCGGCTCGATCCACACAAGCAGTTTTACTGGCGAGTGGATGCGGTGCATAACGATCCCTTGCAATCACCTGTAGTAGGCAGAGTATGGCGTTTCAAGGTCAGGCGATTGGCATTTCCTGGCGCTGAGGGGTATGGACGATTTGCACGTGGAGGAATGGGCGGCCGGCTGATCGAAGTCACAAACACCAATGATTCAGGGCCTGGATCGCTAAGAGAAGCCGTTGATGCTGAGGGGCCGCGGATGGTTGTGTTTCGTGTCGGCGGAACGATTGAGCTTAAGAGCAAACTGGTAATTCGGAATCCGTACATCACCATTGCGGGGCAAACCGCACCTGGTGATGGCATCTGCATCCGCGGTTACACCTTTGGTTGTTTGGGAACTCATGACGTTGTGATTCGATACGTGCGCATTCGAGTCGGTGACGAAGCGCATATGACCATGGATGGTACCGGCTTTGCGAGCACCGATCATGCGATCATGGATCATTGTTCAGTCAGTTGGTCTATCGACGAAGCGGTTAGTTCGCGTGGAGCAGGCAACATTACGTTTCAACGTTGTATTGTGGCCGAAGCACTCAACATCGCCGATCACAAGAAGTACCAACCTGGAAAAGGGCATTCATTTGCAGCAAGTATCTCCGGTGATATCGGGAGCTTTCACCATAATCTGTTCGCGCACTGCGCTGGTCGAAATTGGAGCCTCGCCGGTGGACTCAACAAAGGTGGTGGATTTGCGGGTCGCTTGGATATTCGGAACAACGTCGTTTACAACTGGGAGCATCGCACCACCGACGGAGGTGTGAAGGCACTCAACTTTGTCAACAACTTCTACATTCCAGGCCCCGCCACGCGCGTGTTCCATCTTCTGAAACCAGACGCGGGAACAGCAAGCGATCCGCAGCAGTATTTTGTGTCTGGCAATCACATGGAAGGCCAAGACTACGCTGCGGACAACTGGAACTCAAAGAGTGTCGTGGTGGATCCTCAGTTGCTTGCGAGAATTCGACTCGACAGGCCGTTTTGCGAAGCCTTCATCACCGAACATTCCGCAGATGTTGCGTACAACAACGTTATGGCAGATGTAGGAGCGAACGTGCCAATGCTCGATTCACTAGACGCGAGGATTTTGGAAGATGTTCGTCAGCGACGCGCGGTGACGCGAGGTTGCCGCAGCGGCATACCTGGCATCATCGACTCGCAAACCGATTCTGGTGGTTGGCCAGAGTTGGCGTCAGGCACTCCGCCACTTGATCAAGACCATGATGGTATCGCAGATGCGTGGGAGATTTCTAAGGGGCTTAACCCGCTCGATCCACGAGATGGACAGCAGGTTGATGCGGAGGGGTTCAGTGTGCTTGAAAACTACGTAAACAGCTTTACCGATCGCTGAGGCCGAAACACCGCGATACGCAGGCCGTCGGGGATGTTGCGACTCGTGGGATGTTCCGACTCGGCGTAGCGCTGGTTGCTAACTGAGGTAGGGCTCACATTGCTTCAAGATGGTTTGCAAAATCGCGATGTCCGATTCTGGTCGTGAGGGACTACTTGGATGCGTTAAGTTGCTGGCGATCCAGCCTCGCAAATGAAGCCACTGAGCAGCAGTATGTTTGTAAGCGGGCACAGGGTCGCGGAACGCGAAGAAGCCTAAGTACTGCAGGATATCGTTGAGATGAAAGAACTCGGCGTCGCCTGATTCCCACATATGATCGCGCTTGGCAAACAGATCCGGCGCCATGGTGCTCAAACCAAGCAGATAGTCGCTGCCATACATGACCATGTCGATCGCCAAGTCATTACCAGTAAACACATGAAACTCAGGACGGACTTGATCTCGAATCGCCAAGCGTTGCCACTCAAGTGTCCGGTCCAATGAACTGTGCTTGGCTCCCATACACTGCGGGACCTGAATCAATTCGCGATAAACGTCCAACGAATAGATGCGGCCGAAAGGGGCGAACATCGTTCCGAGTTCAAAGCCAACAAACTGCTGCGTTGCGGCGCCGATGCGATGATAGGCGGCAATCAGTTCTGCATCCGATAAACCCGTCAAGCCGAACGACTGGAAGATCACCGGTGTGCCAGCGTGTCGCTGAATCGAATCGATCTGCGTTAAGTAAGCATCGTAGTTGAACGAGGCATTGGGTTTGTCACCGACAAAAGCGCCTGCCACAAACATACGGCCGCCAGCAATCTGCTGAGTTTCTTCGAGCACTCGAATTCGTGTCGACTCATCGATCAAGTTCGCATAGCCGGTGTCCATGTTGACCGCTGGAACAAGACCTGCATCCAGGGTCCGTTCGATATGGCCGCGTAAACCAACCCAATCGACATTGCCGCCTAAATCAAACGGCAACAGTATCGCTGACATGCCAAGAATTTTGCGGCGTGTTTTCCAAATCGGAATTGAGTCGAAGGTTGTCACGTCAGCTCCTTGGGGCTCTTGTTAGTCGCGCCTGCCGGTCGCACCCGGCAGGAGCGACCCACAAATCGGTCGCACCCGGCAGGAGCGACCTACAGAAACAATTCGTCGAGTTACAAAAAACGCTCACACCATGGCTATGGTATGAGCGTTATTGTTTTTTGATCTTAGCCCTGTGGTTACAGTGCCGAAGTGGAATCAGCCGAAGTGTCTTCAGCACTTGGTGGCGGGGCCTGTTGCAGAAGTGGGAATTCCTCTTCGATGGCAACTGAACCACGATTTACCAAGTCTTCCAGCGCTTCGCGGCGGTAGGAAACTTCGGACTCTTGGAACAGGCGGAAACCAGTACCAGCTGGAATCAAGTGACCAAGGATCACGTTTTCCTTGAGACCGACTAGCTTGTCAACTTTACCAGCCAGTGCAGCTTCTGTCAGAACCTTGGTGGTTTCTTGGAAGCTAGCTGCCGAAATAAAGCTGCTACTTTGTACGGACGCTTTGGTGATACCTAGCAACTGCGTGCTAGCCGTCGCTGGTTTGGGCTTCTTGCCTTTGGCTGGCTTGCCGCCGAGACCTTCGATCTGGGTGTTAGTCATTTCGAGCGCCTCTTTCGGAACCAACGTGCCAATTGAGTATTCGCTGTCGCCTGGATCAGAAATCTTTAGGCAGTCAGCCAGCAAGTTGTTCACACGACGGAACTCGAACTTGTCCATCACCAAGCCTGGTAGCAAACTGGTGTCGCCCGGCGATTCGATCTTCACCTTACGCAACATGCGAGCGATGATGATCTCGATGTGCTTGTCGTTGATGTCCACGCGTTGGCTACGATACACCTGTTGGATCTCGTGGGTGAGATACTGTTGCACAGCTTCTTCACCACTGACTCGCAGGATATCGTGCGGCACGAGCGGTCCGTCAACGAGTGCCTGACCGGCCTTAACGATGTCGCCCGTGTGGACCAAGAAACGCTTGCCGTGTGGCACAAGATGCTCATGCTCCACACCGCTTTCGCTGCGAACGATAATGGTTCGCTTACCGCGACGCTTGGTTTGTTGGATTTCAACGACACCGTCGACTTCAGCGATCACCGCGGGATCTTTAGGCTTGCGAGCCTCAAAGATCTCGGTAATACGAGGCAGACCGCCAGTGATGTCGCTAATGCCCGAAGTTTCACGAGGCATTTCAGCGAGTTCAGTACCGGCTTGTACCATCTTGCCTTCTTGCACCGTGATCACAGCGCGTTCTGGCATGTAGTATACGTCAAGCGGTTTGCCGTCAGCGTCTTCGATCACAATCTGTGGATGCAAATCACCCTTGTGATCGATGATCACGTTACGTGTACCACCACCTGGATCGCGTTCGAGTCGCATGGTTTCGCCTTCGACCACGTCGTCAAAGCGAATCTTACCGCTGACTTCGCAAAGGATCGGAATCTTGTGAGGGTTCCATTCGCAAAGTACGGCGCCCTTCGCAACTTCTTGGTTCTCGGAAACCATCAGTTTTGCACCGGTTGGCACTTCGTACTTCTCGATCTCGCGACCCTTGGCATCAAGCAGCGTGACTTCACCGTTTCGAGTCAGCACGATCTCGGCACCTTCAGCGTTGCGAACACTGCGGAGGCGAGCGAATTTAACGATACCGCCCTTCTTCGCCTTGATGTCGCTTTCTTCGATGCTCAGGTTAATCGCACCACCGATGTGGAACGTACGCATCGTCAGCTGTGTACCAGGTTCACCAATCGACTGGGCACCAATGATA
>JANRMD010000416.1:0-8241 GCA_033761895.1 Pirellulaceae bacterium
TCTCATCTGCGGTCAGCGTGGTTTGCTCTCTCCAGGAATCGAGATCCCCTTGAACAGTGTCGCCGGCCAGTTGTTCTGATTGTTGCGATGCTTGTGCCAACTGCGCCACAACTGGATGCGCCAGGCTGTGGAGTTTTGTACCAAACGCGCGAAGCGTGCTGGAGAGCTCTTGAATTTGGCGTGATGGGATTTGTGAGACACACCATTGGCATTCGTCACTGCGATCCTCTACCTCAGTAATTCTCACTGCGTTGGTTCGCGAATCGAACGCAGAGAGCCCCGATTCAACTTCCGCTTCAAGGGCAAGGGCTTGGACGATCTCCTGCTCATTGGCAATCGCAACCACATCGGTCGGAATGCTCAGAATGCCAGTCCAGAACTCAGGACTGACAATCGTAACTCGACCAGGCCGGCGTTTACCAAGCTTGATGGCCTTTGAAACTTCAGGCAAGAGATGATCATAGTCGTTGCCTGCTGCGGTCCAAATCTGCTTTACACTCAATCGCTTGCGGCCACTCAAGTCAATACGTGCCAACACCTGTCGGGTGATGAGCAGTATTGTATGATTGTGGTTGAACATGATTGGTAAACCGATTAACGGAGCTCCATCTCAACACGTGCTTCACTGGCTGGATGCAGGTTCGGGTAGTGCACATAGCTCTTTTTGATTAGAGCCTCTCCAACATCGAAGATGTCGTCGCTATCTGTGTCGTCCCACTGAATTGCTCGTGCAGCCATTGCTCGGCAGAGAGTGTTGGTACGTCGATGTTCAAATGTTCCTGAATTGGGAACAATCAGCATCTGTTGCGCGATCGAACCATCAGTTCCACCAGCAGCATTCACTCCATAGAATAGAACGCCGAGTTGTTCTGTGCCTGTCGGGCTTGGATCGATTCGCAAGCCGCTTAATCCATCGATTGCAAACAAGCGGAACGTAATGTTGCCTAAGTACTCACGTGTTTGAATGGTTGCAGTCACATCAGTACGATAGCCGTCTTCGGGAGCAATTGAATCACCGTCCGACCCGAGCGAGACAATTTCCAGTTCACCTGAATTAGCAACCAAGTTTGGTGTCGCCCCCCAACCATCGAGCACTTCGCTCAAGCCAGCCCCCAATTGCAAGTAAGGGCCATTCCACCCGCTGGACAGCGTAACATCATTGACCGCATCTTGATCGGAATCAAACGACTGGACCGCGTGCGCAATCAAGGCAGCGGGACGAATAGACAGATCATCAACGTCACCTGGGAGTACGCCTGTATCTCTCAGAAAGCATGAGTCCGCTTCGCCTGAACCTAGAGTGGCTAAACGCACATCGTTCAGTACAGTCTGGGTCATTTCATAACGAGCTTGGTCGGCGATTGGTTCGAGCGAACGCACGGCGACCGTCGAAAGTACGGCTAAAATCCCCAAGACAACTACCAATTCTAGTAACGTCAAAGCGAGTCGTGACAATGGCTTAACGCAGCGTGAGTGCGACATACAGGTCGTCTCCGATGCTATTCGTTGTTAAGGCCGTGGTCGCTGTACCTGCGGGAATCTCCACGGTACCATTTCGACCAGCTGACACAATTCGCACATCCTTTATCGCGTCAGCTGGATTCACGTACTGGACCGTTAGCGGTTGATTCCATGCGTCAATAAGGCCGGGGCCTCCCGCCAGCGAATCCAAGGTTGCAGTGGCGAGGTAGGGACCATTCCAACCCGAACGAAGATTGGGATCAAATTGAATCGCGTTGGTGTTGGTAACGGGATTGGCAAACAACCAAGTTAGATTGAAACGCTGTGCCTCTGTTGCCACAGTCGTCACGCCATTAAGTTTTACGAACTTGGTATCATGCCAATACTGTAGAATGGCCGTGCGAGCTTCCGTCAATGTCGTACGGGTCGCTGTCTCGTTAGCCGTAGTGAGATTCTCAGAGCACAGCGGTAGGACCACCCCGCTGAGTGCGGCGAGGATGCTTAGAACAACGATCAGTTCGATTAGCGTGAGTGCGTTGCGAGATTTCATGATCTTCGTGACCCTCGCCTTTACTGTTCGTGATAAGTCCCTAATGCGAGATGGCTAGCCGAGTTGTCCTCGACTAGCCAATCGCGATGTTGCTAACTGTAAAGTCTATTGGTTCGCAGCGATATGGTAGTAACCATCCAGTTCATCACTCAATCCTAATCCATCTGGAGCGATCACTCCAACAAACTTGGCTCGACTCAGTGGTTCGCCCTGCGGGAAAGTCACGCTGGTGACACCATCGGTGATTTGGAAAATCGCTATGAAGCGAGCGTAAGTTGTTTCTGGATTGGTTGTCGCGTTACGTGGGAAGTGAACCGGCGCATCAACCGTTGTCTTGCCGTTCATATCGCAAAGTGCACCTACACCAAGCAAAATGTACTTGCCAACAACTCCGGTTGTCTCCAATCCCAAAGCAACTTGGGTCGCAGCAGTTGGGCCCTTGAGTATGTCGGAAGCTGCTAGCGCGGTTGGCGTTGGCAGATCAAATGTCGCATCATCTTCTGCATGTAAACCAACCGAAGTAATACCAGCGGCTGACAATGTAGCGAGCGTGCCAGCGGTGATAGTCACATCTACCGACGCCGTTGACAGTGCAGCGGTCAAAGTGTTGAGGTCGTCACCACCCGCCAAGCCTGATCCGTCATCGAACATCAAGCTATCAAAGTTGTTCGGATAGGTCATGTATTGAGCGTCGTAGCGCTGGATCGCACCCGCCACTTCGCTAATGTTGATCGCTGACGTGCTTCGATTCGTTCGAGCAATCATGTCAGTTACCGCTGGAATCAGAACGCCCGCCAAGCCCACGAGGATTGTTAAAACTACGATGAGTTCAACGAGCGTGAACGCATTGCGATTCATTCGGTGCTTAACAAAGCTGGTCTTCATGGCTAAATCTCTTCTTTTCTGGGGTGTTTGATACCGCAGAATCGTTTTGGATCTGATGGCGGTAAGGTTCCGATTGTTCACTTGGGTAGTTCCTTTTGTGCAATCCAAAAACTCTAGCCCACCGTTATGCGCACGCCGAACTTTTCAAATAAAAACTTGCCAGAATTTGCAAAGTAGCAGCCGCGTAGAGTTTGCTAGCATGCAATAGATAGCAATTGTGCGGGTGGTAACGGTTGGGAAAGATGGTCGCGGAAGCCGTGAGGGCTTGTTGATTACTAGGTAGCGGAATGCGTCAAGCATTTCGGGAGTATTGCGGCAGCCCTCGAAAGCCTTGAGGGCGTGTCGATCATTGGGTAGCGGAAGCCGTCAAGGCGTTCGAGGGCCCTGGTAGCCGCCGCTGCCAAGCGGTGGTTAGTCACCCTGCATCGTGTCCACCGTCTGGCGACGGTGGCTACTCGAAATGCTTGACGGCTTCCGCTACCTCATCTGCAGCCGCCTCAGGCTGCCTCAGTCAAACCAGTGGCGGCCTGACGCCATTAGGGAAACTGCATTAACCCGCAAACTCGACGCAGTCGATACAGATTGACATGGTGTATCCTGGATCAACCCTGCGCGGATTCGTTCAATAATGTCATCAACCATACAACTACATCGAAAGCTGCTAGGGCTGCCGTTCGTTGTATGCGTTCTACTGTTCAGTGGATGGGTTGATCAAACTGCTTCCGCGCAGATACGCGCGCTATCCTACGGTATCAATGACAAACCCATTCCGCCATCGGAGGTCATCCAAGCGTCCGCTCTACGCGCGGCCCGCGGAACCACGCTTCATTTAGGCGATACGCCGCGAGATCGTTCAAGCCGCACGGAAAGTCGCACGGATGACAATCGTGAGATCGTCCCCGCTGGCGAAGTCATGCCCATAGGTGGCGACAAACGTCTGGAGCTAATCGAGTTCACTGATGTTTCGCTGGCCGAAGCCATGCGTCTGTTCGCAGAGCAATCTGGCTTGAACGTCATCACCTCAGCGGAAGCTGGCAAGACGATGCTGACGGTGTACTTAAAGAACGTTACAGCGATTAGTGCGCTTGAAGCGATTGTGAAGGCCAATGGCCTGTTCTATCGGGTCGAACCGAACTCGGGCATCGTGCGCATCGCAACACTAAAAGAGTATGAGAAAGATCTATCTAGTTTCCGCGAGGAGCAGACACGAGTCTTCACTCTATTGTATCCCAATCCAACTGCAGTCGCTCAAGTAATCCAGCAGGTCTTTGGAGATCGCGTCCAACTAAGTCGTGCCGATGCAGACGTAGAGGACTTAATCGACCTTTCGCGTCGGTTCAGCCGTTTTGATTTGGTGGCCGGGCGCTCATTGGGTCTCGGCAGTCCATCCGGTACAAACCCAACAAACGGACAAGCCAATGCAACCGGCGGTTTTGGCGGTGGCCTCGGTGGCCTAGGTGCCCTCGGCGGAATTGACGCATTAGGTGGTATCGGCGCGTTGGGAATGAATGGACCCGGGTTCGGAAACCTGAACCAGCAGGCTCGCAACACATCCCCAAATTCAAATCGCGACTCCGCAGCACTCAATAACTTGTCTGCGGCCGAGATCCAGGCGTTTGAAAATCAGCTGGCCCAAGACGGAAAGCTCGATGGAGGGACGCAAGCCGATTTGATGCAGCGCCGCGAGGCGACCATTTACGTTTCAACGATTCGCCGAAACAACCAGGTAATTGTTAGGACTGGAGACCTCCGCTCCATGGAGCAGATCGCGACGCTCGTCACCCAACTTGACGTGCCGACGCCCACGGTCTTGTTGGAAGTCAAAGTCTTGCGCGTTGTTCTCGCGGACGGATTTAATTCCGCATTTGAATATTTTGGCGGTAGTGGCAAAGCCGCCTCGGCAATGTCAGATGGTTCACTAACACCCGCTTTTCAAGGGGCCACTACCGCAGCTAGAAGTCTCGGCGAAGGTCTAGGTGTCTCAGGTGCAGTTCCGGGTGCACTTACTTTTCAAATGGTAGACAAGAATTTCCGCGTACGGATGCAGTTGTTACAGAGCAAGAACTGCGTCACCGCGCTTGCAACTCCGCTGATCCTCACCGCGAATAACGAAGTCAGCCGCATCTTTGTCGGTGATACGCTGCCATTTACCGTAGGTTTCACGCCTTCTCAAGTCCTCAGTAGCGTGGGGGCAGTCAATGGAGCCGTGGCAGCCACACCGATTACCGAGTTGCGAGACGTAGGGCAATCGCTGTTGATCACCCCGAACATCAATGCCGACCGAACCGTAACCTTGCGTGTGGTCGAAGAAAACTCCGAACGTGTACTCGGTGGTTCTTCCATTCCTGTTCCAGCCTCATCGGGTTCTGGTGTCACCAATATCAGCGTCGACACCGTTCGCCGTCGTACAATCAGCGGCACTGTGGTGGCTCAGGACGGCATGGCTGTTGCCCTCGGTGGCATGATCGAAGAAAGTGTCAGCGATGCTCGCGACCAAGTCCCCGTGCTCGGCAACATCCCTGGTCTTGGTCTACTGTTTCGTCGTCAAGCCTCAAATCGATCGCGCAGTGAGTTGGTCGTTATCGTGCGACCTTATGTGTTCAATACACCCACTGAATCCGCTGCCACCAGTGAGTTTATGTTGGGTGAACTCAGCACGCATCCCAACAGTCCCAGCGCGACTGGAACGATGAATTTGAAACTCCCCTGCAAAGTCACTCGCTCGGACGCTGAGTGCGTTCAACGCGCTAAGCTGTTTCGTTTGAACCATGCCAACTCGATCCACTGAGTAGATCTTTCAGAGCCCATCATGCGCAAACTCAATCGAACACTTCTCGTACTCGCCCTCGCGGTGAATGTTTCCGGATGTTCGATCTTAAACGATAGTCTTTCACCTACGTCGCTGCTGCGACATGTGACCGAACTCAATGCGGAGCAAGCTACCGTTGCAAACGCAGCCACGGAAAAGAACAAAGTAGCCAATCCGCCCGCGCGCACCATTCGTTTCGATGGCCATGAGATTGTGCTTGGTGACGCTGAGTCGCAGGTGATGGATACAGGTAAACTCGTCGAACTGCTTGAACCCCTGGTGACCGCAGGACGTTTTCAATCGGCGGCCACAATCGTCGAACGTCATCGCGAATCTACTGAACGATTGTTGGCGGAACGCTGGGCCACTTCTACTGACGATCCTGTAGTTAAACTAGCCGCGAATGTGCTCAGTAAGCGTTCGTCGAAACCGGAGGCGAGTTGGACGTCCCTCCTCAAGTACGCCAAGGAGCAACCGAACTCAGCCAAAAACTATCTCGAACTGCGGAATGCCTTTGCGATCGAAATGCAAACCAGCGATCCGAGCAATGACAAGGCAACTCAGTTGCAGCAAGCAGCGCAGAAAGTCGGCCACCCGCTGGTGCGCATTGACGCCTTGCGATTGCTTGGGCTCCGCGAGTTGGTGGCTGAACGCAACGCGTGGGCCGAATCCCTCTGCCGTCAAGCGGTTGATGTGGCCAATAAGGCAGGCAACCCTCTGCTAGCTGCAGAGCTGTTGTTGATGGTTGCAGAATCCGCGCGGCGCAGCGACCAAGATAAACTGGCCGTTGAAGCCTGGACCATCGCTGTAAACACACATCTCGCTTCTATCAAGAAAGAGCAACCGATTGATGTCGGATTTTGGTTGTTGGCAGAACATATCCGACCTGAAGCCATGACTTGGCCTGCTGATTTGGCAGACGCACTTGGGACGCATGCCACTGCCATCGGTTGTTCGCTGGAAGGTGGTGTCGAGATGCTTCTCTGGGCTTGTATCGCCCAAGCACAATTTGATCGCGGCGAAATGCAGATGGCGCTGGTGAATTTCAAGAAAGCCGAAACACTCGGCGATGGCGACAACGTCATGTGGCTCCGCATCGCGCAATCAAAGTGTTTGGCCGGCATGGGACAAGCTCCCGCTGCGGCCGCGATCTTGAGCAGTCCCGCCGCCAGCAGCAACACCACGATCGCCGCTGCTGCGACCGCCGCCATGGGCAGCATCAAATTGCAAGCCGGCGCGTATCAACAGGGAGCTCAGTTGCTACACAAAGCCCTCACGCAATCTGCAGCCAGTGAGTGGCCCACGAAAAATCAAGCCATGTCCGACTTGGCCCTCGCTCAGTTGATCATCGGCGACACGGAGCCTGGCCTCGCTGCGTTGCACGCAGTGCAAAACCAATTCGAAAAATCAGGTGAAAAGTTACTGCTAGTTCAATCGCTAGAGAACGAGTTGCGATTGCTGGAGCATGAAAACCGTGATAGCGAAGTCACCGCAATCAAATCTCGTATCGCACAGCTTGAAAGACTCTAGTGCTCTGTCCACATTAGATTTTGGGGTTTGGGTGTATGGGTTTTCGTGTGCCACTGGCTGTGCCAGTGCAAACGAAGGAGACACTTCGAAACAAAAAGGTGGTCGATCCAATACATGAGTCCTAAACGGAAAACTGTCGAAGTGATACGGTTCAAATTAGCAGATGCTTTCAAGTGGACTGCGACTCAACCCTGGCGATTTACCGATCACCCAACTCGATCGTCACTTAAACCGTATAACTTCGGCAGCTCTCGTGTTACGCTGTTCGCACTAGGGAGTCTACTTCTGGTGAACAACAGCTCCTCCGTTTGCACTGGCACAGCCAGTGGCACACCAGGCGTTGCACGCAGTGCAAAACCAATTCGAAAAGTCAGGTGAAAAGCTGTTGCTAGTTCAATCGCTAGAGAACGAACTGCGATTGATGGAGCATGAACATCGCGACACCGAAGTCACCGCAATCAAATCTCGCATCGCACAGCTCGAAAGACTCTAGTGCTCTGTCCGCATTAGACTTTTTGGTTTGGGTGTTTAGGTTTTCGTGTGCCACTGGCTGTGCCAGTGCAAACGAAGGAGACAATTCGAAACAAATAGGTGGTCGATCCAATACATGAGTTCCTGAACGGAAAACTGTCGAAGTGATACAGTTCGAATTAGCAGATGCTTTCAAGTTGACTGCGACTCAACCCTGGCGATTTACCGATCACACAACTTGATCGTCTCACTTAAACCGTACAACTTCGGCAGCTCTCGTGTTACGCTGTTCGCACTAGGGTGTCTACTTCTGGTGAACAATAGCTCCTCCGTTTGCACTGGCACAGCCAGTGGCACACCAGGCTCAATCAATCCGAAAATCTAATGTGGACAGAGCCCTAGTGCTTCGACACAATTTAACTTTTGGGTGACTGCTTTATTGTCGCACGATTGTCCCAATCGTAGCTGCCACAATTGGGACAATTGTGCGACACTCAACCCGAAAATCTAATGTGGACAGAACTCTAGCATTATT
>JANRMD010000417.1:0-22867 GCA_033761895.1 Pirellulaceae bacterium
AGGTCGAGCTTGAGCTAAAAAACAGCTACCCAAATGTGACATTTCTATCGCTACACATGTTCCTGAACCAAAGAGATGAAGACTGCCCAACAAATTGGCGGTCAACACTCAAACCCTATCCGCCCGAGATCCCTGATGTGAATTGGCTTCGAAGAGTTACGCTGCTTGCGACGCTTGTCGCGGTCATATTGTTGATCGTATCGCCCGCAATTCTCCAACATCGACGTGCCGCGCACTTCGACGCGATTGGCAAGATAGTGGCAAGACACGGAGGAACGCTTTCGTTTGACCTGCAAGGCGATTACACGCTGCACCTCGAGGGAAGGTTCTGCAAGTGGTGAGGTGTCCAGATTAGATTTTTGGGTTGATGGAGCCTGGTGTGCCACTGGCTGTGCCAGTGCAAACGGAGGAGCTATTGTTCACCAAAAGTAGACTCACTAGTGCGAACAGCTTAACACGAGAACCGCCGAAGTTGTACGGTTAAAGTGACGATCAAGTTGGGTGATTGGTAAATCGCCATGGTTGAGTACTGTCCACTTGAAAGCATCTGCTAATTCGCACCGTATCACTTCGACAGATTTCCGTTTAGGATTCATGTATTGGATCGACCGCCTTTTGTTTCGAATTGTCTCCTTCGTTTGCACTGGCACAGCCAGTGGCACACGAAAACCCAAACACCCAAACTCAAAAATCTAATGTGGACAGAGCACTAGTAACTAGTACTAGTGCTTCAGCACAGTTTGATTTTTGGGTTGAGAGTCGCACAATTGTCTCAATTGTGGCAGCTACGATTGGGACAATCGTGCGACAATAAAGCAGTCACCCCTTAAATGTTCGGATTAGCCGCAGTGCGCTAGCACCGGTTCCCGGGGCGAAAACCGGACGCTAGCGCGTTTTGATGTTGCTCAAGTTAGGCGAAATCACTGTTGAGTGTACCTCGATGGCAGCATGGCGCAGAAAGCTGATAGCACTCTTTCCCGAGCTTCGACTGGCAGCATCAGCGCCAGATTTTACGCCTTACACCGCGTTCTTCGAACTGCTCCCGCTATGTCGTGTTGCGCACGAGCACCGCAACGAGAACCAGTTAAAATCGATCTACGCATACTCGGAATGGTGCTTTAACCAGAAATCACAAGACCTATGGAACTCGTCCGGTGTTTGTTTCTACGAACACTTATTTGATATGCCTGAATCGATGTGGCCTGAGATCGTCGAATGGCTGTCGCCTAATGTTGTCGCTTCCTGCAGAGGACTGTGGGAGGCGAGGCTGGATGCGGAGGACATGCTCCTTGTCGAGAGACTGATTGAGATATGCAAAAACCCGAAATATGCTGGTCTGCATGAGCATTTGAGAACAACATAAGTGGTTACATTCTGAATGAGGCATATATCACGTGGTGTTTCCTCAGTTATGGGTTGGAAATAGTTGCGTAAGCTATGGAGATAACAACAAAACTCAAGGCTCAAAGCCGAGCTGAATGGCGATCATGGCTCTTGGCAAATTCGGAAACAGAACCCGAGGTGTGGCTTGTTTCCGACAAACGCTCTCCCTCCGTGGCTTATCTCGACTCTATTGAGGAAGCCATTTGTTTCGGTTGGATCGATAGCATCGCGAAACGTGTCTCGGAATTCGAGAGCGCACAACGCTTCACACCGCGTCGTGCACGTAGCCGATGGACCGAGTTGAACAAGGAGCGCGCCCGGCGGCTCATTAGGCTTGGCCTGATGACTGAGGCTGGTCAACGCACGCTGCCTGACCTGTCAGCAAAATTCGAGGTTGCTGATGACATCCTCGCCGCAATCAGCGTGAACGGGGATGCGAGGCGCAATTTCGAGACGCTTCCCGATCTCTATGTACGCGTGAGGCTTGGTTACATCGAGGAAATGCGAAAACGCCCAGAGGAATTCTCGCGACGCTTGGAGAACTTCGTACGTCAGACGGCTCTAGGGAAATTGTATGGCAACTGGAACGACAATGGCCGACTGCTCTAGCAGAGGGGATCGTCGCAAAAAGTGCGCATACGCCCGACTGGCCAACGCTTTGACTAAACTTATGCAATACTGTTGCCCAGTCAGTCTAGGCGGCCACGAGACGAAAGTTACGAACGATGAGCGACGAAGTGAAAATCCAAGACAAGCATGCACCTCCGGAGAAGAATGCGGATTCTCCATCGCGGGAACATGAGGAAGCGCTTGCCTACGATCCGTACGCCCTGCCTGCATCAGAAATCCAGGATCCTCCCGCCACTTTATGGGAGGCGCTCCGCAAGATCGGCCCCGGAATCGTATTGGCTGGAACCATCGTGGGTTCGGGTGAGTTGCTGTTAACAACCGGCTTAGGGGCCAAGCACGGCTTTGTCTTCTTGTGGTTGATCCTTTTCAGTTGCGTAATCAAGGTGTTCGTCCAAGTCGAGCTCGGCCGCTATGCGATCTCCTCTGGCAAGCCAACACTAGGTGCCCTGCAAGATATTCGTATCTTTGGCATGCCGGGAACATGGCTGTTGTGGTGGTGGTTCGTGATGCTGTTTTGCACCGTCTTTCAATTGGGCGGGATGACCGGCACCATCGGCCAAGCCCTTAATCTCGTTTTCCCGCAGTTCGCTGACGGTTGCGCCGTAATCGCTAGCAGCATCTCCGAGGACGCGGCCAAGTTCTTTCAGCAACGCCGCGAGTTCCCGTGGGCGATTACCGTCTGCTTAGTTACCATCGCACTGATTTATGGCGGTAGTTACAAACGCATCGAATGGTTCACGACCGTGATCGTCGTAAGTGTGACACTGATTACCGTCTTCGCCGCTGCATCCCTGGGGGCCACGGAATATCCAGTCCGCTTTGAAGCCGTCAAAGAGGGGCTGATGTTTCAAATCCCGCCCGATGGTATTGCCTCTGCCTTCGCCGTTTTTGGAATCACCGGAGTCGGTGCGACGGAGCTGTTTTACTACCCGTACTGGTGCCTTGAAAAGGGCTACGCTCGATACGTCGGATATGCCGATGGTTCCGAGGCATGGGAACGACGCGCTAAAGGCTGGATTCGCGTTCTTTACCTCGACGCTTGGATCAGCATGGTGGTCTTTACCGTTTCTACAGTAGCATTTTACATGATGGGGGCCGCCGTATTGCATCCGCAGGGGCTAGTTCCAGAAGGAACCGAACTGATTGACACACTTTCGAAAATGTATGTCGCTCCGTTTGGCCAGTGGGCGCGGCTAGTCTTTCTCATCGGCGCTGGTGCGGTATTGTTCAAAACTCTTTATCTGTCCTGTGCAGGCAACAGCCGCTTGACGGTCGACTTCCTCAACCTGGTCGGCTTCACCAAGGTCACGACACCCGAAGCCCGCGCTCGATTGATCCAGCGATTCTGCTTGTTCTTTCCAACGCTTGCACTTGTGTTCTACATCTTCGCGCAAAAGCCAGGAATGATGGTCACTATCGGTGGGATTGCTCAAGCTGCAACTCTCCCCATGATCGCCATCGCGACGGTTTTCTTTCGATATCGACGCGTCGATCCACGACTGAAACCGCTTGTCATCGTTGACATTCTGCTTTGGGTCGCCGTTCTTTCAATCGTGATCGTAGCGGCTTACACGGTGAATACTTCGATTTTCAAATTATTTGAATCCAAATGACCCACCAAGCCCTAATCTGCTTTCTGATCGCAGTCTCAACCTGCGTCGCAACCGCAGTTCAAGCATCTGCACAGGACGTTGTCGCCTTTCAGGAAGTCAAAATCCTGAGTTCGATCGACGGCACCGAGCAGTTGAGCCGAGTTTACTTACCTGCAGCCTCTGCCCCAAAACCACTCTTGGTTTTTCTTCACAGTTGGTCAAGCGGCGTTGCCCAAGACAACTCTCGCTGGCTCGACCTAGCCAAGCAGCGAGGTTGGGCATTCCTCCAACCTGACTTCCGCGGCAAAAACAATCGTCCCGAAGCCTGCGGTTCCGAGCTGGCTCGTCAAGACATACTCGACGCGATTGCACATGTCTTATCCAAAGCAAACATCGATCGCTCTCGGATTTATTTGGCTGGCACCAGCGGCGGAGGCCATATGTCGATGCTCATGGCCAGTTACTATCCCAATAAGTTCTCTGCCGTTTCATCTTGGGTTGGTATCTCCGATTTGGAGAAGTGGCATACAACAACGCAGAGCAAACCCGAGACCGCTCATTACGCCAAAGAACTCGAAAAATGTATCGGCGGCGCACCGGGAACCAGCGATGCAGTGCGGACTGAGTTACTGCAACGTTCCCCCATTTATCACCTTGCCAGGGCTGTCAATGTGCCGCTGGATATCTGCACTGGAGTCCGCGATGGTCACACCGGTTCGGTGCCTGTTAGTCAATCGATCGAGGCTTTCAATGTGATCCTGCGAGCCAAAGGCAAAGCTGAGATCCCCAACGATGAAATCCAAAAGTGGACCGCTGCGGGTGCAGAAGAAAGAGACTATTCTGCGGCAATTGAAGACGCGTCGTACTCTCGCAAAATTCTATTTCGATCGCAGGCCGACCATGCGCGGCTAACAATTTTCGATGGAGCCCACGAGGACCTTCCCGAGGCTGGCCTGACCTTTCTAGAGGCCATTCGCCGCCAGACAAATTGGTAACTTAGCCAATGTGGTTGACGAATTTTCGGAGTGTGTCACTCGCTTTCAAAGCAAGTTGTTTCCAGATAGCGCCTGTCGATGTTCCAGTCCGCTGGTCCGGTTTTCTGGAGCGCGGACGTCCTCGTCCGCCGAACCCGCCGTTTATGCAAACACCCGAACCAGAAACTACCGGGCATGTCGCTCGGTAGCAGGTCTTTTTCGGCATCATTCACGGGTGAACCTCGTGTAACACCTGTGATTCAAGTCAACGTCGACGGTTTAGTATATGTCACAGTCGGGTAGCTCAGCTTGCAACAACTCGCGAGTATCATCATCAATGTCACCAATATACAGTATCTCCAAACTGCTAAGCTCTTTGAGTAACGAGACGCTACTCTGGGTAACTTCCGTACAAAGATAGAACGTACGCAACTTTTTGAGTTTTGTGAGATGCACAAGACCATGCTCGTCGATATGCGAATTGTGAATACTCAGAATCTCCAAGTTGGTTAGCTTGCCGACCGCCGCTAACCCCGCATTGGTCAGTTTGGTTGCTTCGAGGAATAGCTGCTCGAGGCCGGTCATGCTCTGAAGGTATTGGATTCCCGCGTCACCGATGTTGGTACCGACCAAACAGAGTTCGGTGAGATTGCGCAGCTCTGAAATAGCCTTAACACCGGCATTCGAAATCTTGGTAGCGAGCAAATTGAGTTTTTCAAGCTGCTGCAATTTGGAAATTAACAGGACGCCTGAATCACCAATAAGCGTGCCTCGAACATCGAGCGATTTTAGTCGAGGATAAAGACACAGGTTGGCCAATCCGTCGTCAGTTATCGCCGTATCCCATAGGTTCAACGATTCGAGTAAATGGAGATGTCGAATGTTGTCCCAGATCTCGTCCCCGAACTTACATGACGCGATATCGAGATCTTGCAACTTGGGAAACGCTTGAAAATGAACCAGTTCGCCCTGTGCAAAGTCGTGATCATAAAGTCGCAATGACGTGACATTGCCGTCGTCATCAACGGAAAGTGTTCCACCCGCCTTAACAAAAAAAGCGATGGCACGAGCTTCTTTGTCGACCGTGATGTCATCCATTTCAATTTCGTTCCGTAAGCTCCCGAAGCTCGCAGCGTCAGCCACCGTGGAAAACCGAGTCCGAATTCACTTGACTTTCCTGAATCATTGTTTTTCGACAGCCAAAAGAAGTAATTACGGGCGCCAATTGCCGTTCTTGTAAAAATGCTCAACGGCATCGACCAAGCGATCGGCACCATCACGAATGACGTCGACGACGGGCAACTGCATCTCGTTTTCGATCTGCTGCGCCAGTCGGTGTGCATCTTCAGGCGACAACCGTCGACCGTTCATGGCAAAACCAATCGTTGTGCAAGGCTGGTAAAGACTGCCCATGGTTTCAAATAGCTGACGCTGCGCGGCCAGCGATGGAAGCTTGACTTGCTCCAGCCCACCCACGCAATCACGGCCAGCTTCAAACACAAAGACCAGCGCATGAGGCATACATCCATGTAACAAACTCAGCGTGACGCCAGAGTAAGACGGATGCACCAAACTTCCTTGCCCTTCGACCACAATAATCTCATGATGCTGATTCTCTAGAACCAGTTGCTCTGCGCCGCCGCTGACAAAGTCAGCCACGATACAGTCCAGCGGCAACCCAGCTCCCGCCACCATGATGCCGGTCTGTCCAGTCGCAACAAACTGCGCATCGCGACCACGAGCGTTCAAGCCTCGCGAGAGTTCAAGACTGACAACCATCTTGCCGACACTGCAATCATGCCCCACCGTATGAATGCGGCAGCAATTCGGATTGATCCCATCGCGACGAGCAATCTGTCGAAAGTTGTTCTTCCGCACATCGGTAATCTTGACGTTCTTGGCCGCTGCAGCTTTGGCTAACTCAGGATCATCCGACAGAAAATCATGCAATCCACTCAGCAGATTCATGCCGCGATCGATTGCTTCTAGCAGGACCGCGCGCCAAGCTGCTGGAATGCGTCCACCAGGCGGGGCGATGCCCATCACCAAAGTGTCCGCACCTGGAGCTTCGTCCAATCTCGCGATCATCGGCGTGTTGCCACCGGTTTCCAGAAAGTCTTTGGCTAGTCGGCCCGCATTGTCGGGATCGAACACGGCCACGCATTCATCGGGGCAATAACGCAACAAACCAGCCGCTGTCTTGGCAGTGCGAGGATTGGAGTGTCCCCAAGTCAACAAAACCATCTTGCGTTTCATGATTTCAACTTTCTTTGTGACTGGCTTGCATCGCACCGACCGCCGTTGCATAAGCAATCGCATAACTGCGGCAGTGCGAAATACTGATCAAGATCTTATGAATGCCCTGTTGCTGGCTGATAACCTTGGCTTGACCGTCCAGTTGAATGTAAGGCCTACCACCGATTTCATTGACAACTTCGATATCAGTCCACTGAATGCCCCGTGACCAACCGGTTCCAAGCGCCTTAAGGACCGCTTCTTTAGCGGCCCAACGACCTGCGTAATGCTGATTGGCTGACTTGCGGCAGGAACAGTAGGCGATTTCATCGTGCGTGTAGACACGATGCAAAAACAACTCGCCATGCTTTTCGATCATCTTCGCGATACGCACGCATTCAATGATATCGGTACCGATGCCGATCACGGGACCACCGCCAGCCTGCTTCGGTTCGCTCATGTCGTGTACTCAGAATTGAACCGCACATAGTCAAGCGTCAGGTCACTGGTCCAGTGCTTGCAAGCTCCCGTACCACTACCAACATTCAATTCTATCAGCGTCGTATGATTTTCTTTGATCGAACGACTGGCGGTCTTGGCATCGAATGCAATCGGTTCGCCCGATTTGAAGAGGGGAATACCGTTGATTTGCAGATCCAGTCGCTTGGTTTCGATCGGCACGCCCGCGTAACCAGCCGCTGAAACGATACGTCCCCAGTTCGGATCGCCACCAAACACGGCGGATTTGACCAAGTTACTATTGGCCACTTCTTTCGAGATCTTCCGCGCGTCGGTTTCTGTTTGTGCGCCAGTTACACTGATTTCGATCAAGTGCGTTGCGCCTTCACCGTCAGCCGGAATCTGTTTGGCCAGTTCAATGCACATCGCTTCCAAGTGCTCAGCAAACGCAGCCTCTTCTGCGCCCGTCAACGCGGGCCCTCCGGCAGCTCCGTTGGCCATCAGCAGCATCGTATCGTTGGTGCTCGTGTGACCTTCAACACTGATGTTGTTGAACGATTTATTGGCGGCCGCATTGAGCATGCGCTGAGCTTGATCGGCCGTCAGTGGCGCGTCAGTCAGGATACAGCAGAGCATCGTGGCCATATTCGGGCCGATCATTCCAGCGCCTTTGGCCATCCCTGCGATATGAATCTCACGTCCAGCAATGTTGCATGATCGGCTGGTGACTTTGCGGCCAGCGTCGGTGGTGAGAATGCCATCCGAAGCATCGAGAAATGCCGCTTCGCCAGCCGCCAAAGCTTCGGCGGCTTGATGAATGCCCGCTTCGACTTTTTCCATCGGCAAGAATCTACCAATGATGCCGGTGCTCATCACCAACGCATGCTCACCTGAGATGGGTGAATTCAGTTTTTTGCTACAGGCAGCAGCCACAAGATCGCACATCTGTTTGGCGTCGGCGTCACCTTTGGTACCCGTGCACGCGTTCGCATTGCCACTGTTCACCACAATCGCTCGAGCGGTGGTCAACGGAGTGCGACTGCGGCAAAGAACAACCGGTGCGGCGACAACTTGATTCTGAGTGTACACGCCCGCGGCCACGGCGGGTCGTTCGGAAACAATGACCGTAAGGTCCTTGGCACCAGCACGAGTTTTAATACCGCACGTGACACCCGCAAAACGAAATTCCTTCGGAATAAAATGTGCCACGTTTGACTAAGCTCCCAATCCTAAAGTTTGATCCATACCGAACATCACATTCATACATTGAACTGCTGCGCCCGACGCACCTTTGATCAAGTTATCGAGTGCCGAGATCAAGATAATCCAACCATCATTTTCGCGAACAGTGATGTCGCAGTAATTGGTGTTGGCCACATACTTGGTTACCGGCAAGTGACTTACGACGCGTACGAACGGATGCTTTTCATAGAATTGGCTCAAGCACTCACGAATCTGATTGGCGGTCGCACCACCACGAGGGCGAGTGTAAATCGTCGACAAGATGCCGCGATCCATGGGAACCAAATGCGGTGTGAAGACCAACTGCGGATCTGTGCCCGCAAAGCGCCCCACGATATCGATGATCTCGGGTTGATGCCGGTGTGATCCAACTGCGTAAGCGGAAAAGCCTTCGTTGATTTCACAGTAAAGAGTGCCAACTTTAGGCGTTCGTCCAGCGCCGCTAGCGCCGCTCTTCGAATCGACCACGATCCCTGACGCTTCAATCAAACCATGCTGAATCAGTGGTGCCAGTGGAAGGATCGCGCTCGTGGGATAACATCCCGGATTGGCAATCAGATTTGCATCGCGGATTTGGTCGGCGAACAGTTCGGGCAATCCGTACGGCGTGCTTCCAAGTCGCCCTGGATCCGTGTGCTCTTCGCCGTACCATTTTTTGTAAAGCTCGGGAGTGCTTAGGCGGTAGTCCGCGCTCAGATCGATGACTCGGCAGCCAGTCGCCAGCAGCTTTGAAACGATCGGAGCTGAAGCGCCATGCGGCAAGCAGCAGAAGGCCACATCGCTGCGATTCGCAATCTCTTCGGGCGACAGATCTTCTACGATCAGGTTTAAACGATTCGTTAGCTGCGGATGCATGGCATCGATGGTGTTGCCATCCGCTTGGCGACTGGTGGCTGCTGTGATTTCCGCTTCAGGATGACGCAGGAGAAGCTTAATCGCTTCGATTGCGGTATAGCCTGAACAACCTACAATGGCCGCTTTGATCATGGTGTAACTGTTGTAAAAGACGAGTGAATGGCCGCGTTTCGCCGCGATGGATTAACTGCCTGCAGATTATAACACTGGCCAGCTTCATCCTTCAGGGGGGAATGGCACGGTTTGATCGGCGAAACGCCAAGGAAATTCCAAGAAACGATCATAGGAAACGAAAGCGTACACGGAGCAGGTTGATCGTTCGGTCGGGTAGTGAGTTAGCCGCAGTGCGCTAGCACCCGGTTCCCGCGGCGGTTGATTTTCCAGCGGATTGATAGTGCAACATCAAAAGGCGCTAGCCTCCGGTTGTGTCGAGAACCGGACGCTAGCGCGTTCCGGCTGATATTTGCAACCGGAGGCTAGCGACTTTCGGCTGATTGGACCCTAGAATCGCGAAGAGCACGCGAAGTTATTGCCGCTACAATTTGTTCACTCCCGAAGCGAGATTTATGTCCATTGCCCCAGATTTGCTGTCCATCCACCAGCTAAGTTACTGGTTCGGAAAACGCCAAGCCGTGAAGGACATTTCGCTAGACGTTCGCCGAGGCGAGGTGCTTGGCTTGCTCGGGCCCAACGGTGCGGGCAAGACAACTACGATTTCCTGCATCGCCGGTTTGCTCAAGGATTGGACGGGTAACATGCAATTCAACGGGCAAGCGTTTGCTCCCGCGATAGCATCCAAGGACCGCTTGCAGTTAGGCTTTGTTCCCCAAGAGTTGGCGATCTATCCCAATCTGACCGCTGAAGAGAATTTGGCTTTCTTTGCCAAGTTGAGTGGTGCACCGGCACCCCAGCGAAAACAAGTCATCGAGAAGAACTTGGAACTAGCTGGCCTAACCGACCGTCGCAAAGACTTGGTCAGCACCTTCAGTGGTGGTATGCAGCGACGCTTGAATCTAGCTTGTGGACTGGTGCACTCACCCGCTTTGATTCTGCTCGACGAACCCACCGTGGGAGTCGACCCGCAAAGTCGCAATCACATTTTTGAAACGCTGATGCGGTTGCGAGCTGAAGGTCACTCGCTGATTTACACGACGCACTACATGGAAGAAGCCCAGCGACTATGCGATCGGATCGCAGTCATGCACGACGGAGTGATCGCGGCAGTAGGAACTCATCAAGAGTTGGCAATCGCAAGTGGCGACAAAGACGCGAATCTTGAAGCAATCTTTCTACAACTTACTGGCCGGAGTTTACGCGACGAATGAGCACCCTTTCTGCAGCGTGGGTCTTGGCCCTAAAAGACCTAAAGAGCTTTGCACGCGATCGGTCGGCATTGATGCTAAGTGTATTGGTGCCGATCGCTTTGGTGACTGTTTTTGGCTGGATCATGGCTTATGCCTTTGGCGGTTCGAGCGGCATGCCGAAAGTCACATTGCATGTCATCGATGAATCCGACTCAACTGGGGCCGAGCAGTTAATCGCGAGGCTCGAAAAGCATGAGATGCTGCGTGTCAAACGCTTGCCTGCGAAAGATGGTAAGCCCATCGTGGATGCAAGTGGATTGGCAGAAAAACTCGTGCGCGATGGAGACGCCAATCATGTGTTACTGTTGCGCAAGCCCCAATCGCCCGATGAAGCCAAATATCCAGAGCAAGTTCTCGTTCGTGATCCTGGCCGTCAAATGGAAGACCGCATCGTGCAACTGGCACTGATGCAAGTCACCATTCAAGAACAAGGTGACAAGGTCTTTCTCAACGGCGTGGAGACGTTGCTCGCCAAAGAAGGCATGGCTCAGGAAGATATCCAGTCGATTCGCGGCTGGATGAACGATATCGGCGAATCGTTTACCACGTTCTTTGAAAAGAATGAGCAACCCAAGTCGGACGAACCAACCGTCACTCAACAGGAGGCTCAACAGGAGAATAGCGAAGTCAAAAAAGAAGAACGCGGTCTAGATCTCGACGGCGTGTTCAAATTTGCGCGCGAAGTGATGCCGATGGAGACGGTTGATGTTGCCCCACCCGATCGAGATCAACGAGTGACTTATCAGCAAGCTCAAAGCGTGTGCGGCATGAGCGTCATGATGCTGCTGTTTGCGCTTACCAACTGCGGCAGTGTACTACTGACCGAACGCGAGAATGGGACGCTGCGGCGACTGTTCGCTCAACCGATCTCGCGCAACAGTATCTTGCTGGGCAAGTTCTTCTTCGTGTTTGTGGTCGGCATGTTGCAGATGACGGTGCTCTTCTGTTACGGCGAATGGATGTTCCAAGTTGGTCTGTTCCGCGACATGGTTTCGTTGGCAGTGATCACTGTGACTTGGGTCGCTACGGCTGGTGCGTTCGGTGTGTTCTTGGCCGCCGTTAGTCGTTCGTCACGTCAGGCCGAGAGTCTCGCCTCGTTGCTGATCCTGATGATGGCTGCGCTCGGCGGTTGTTGGTTCCCACTGCAAATGATGAACTTGCCGCCCTTGCTCGATACGGTTTGCAAAAGCACGATGACCTACTGGGCGATGACTGGTTATCAAGGCATGTTGTGGAATCAGTTGCCATGGTACTCGACCAATACACTTGCTGCCCTCGGTTGGCAATGGAGCTGGTGTCTTGGATTGACGGTGCTTTCCATTTACTTTTACCGTCGCAATTACTGCCGTGGCTAGTTGGCAAGGCTTGTTGATTATTGGGTAGCGGACGCCGTCAAGGTTTTCGGGGGCCGCGGCACTCTCGAAATGCTTGACGCATTCCGCTACCAATTCCAACGCGATTGTCCCTTCGGACGTAACGGCTCGCTCTAGAGTTTCACTTTCGCCAAATAGATACAAGTCTTCTCTTCATGCGAAGAGTAATAACTGAGCCAAAGCAAGCCCTCGTGCAACACCATCCCGGCATAACTTGTGTCTCCTCCCGAGGGCAACGCAAGGCATTCTGTCATCGTTCCTGCAACCGGGTCAATCCACGCTAACGATGTGCGAGCCTTGGGTTCGTACAGTCTCACAGCGGCCAGAATGCGGCCATCGGGAAGCTCCATCATGTTCGGACCGCCAATACGAAGTTGCAGTTCACGCCATGACCAATCCGTAAATGGTGGCGAGGCTCGCCCTAACAATCCATGCTTCGTACCACTTTCGTTTCGCAGTAAGCAGAGTGCAGAACCGTCTCGCATGAACAAAATGCGATCTTCACCCACACCGTTGGGAACATTCACTTTTTCCACAAGCGTTTCAAACTTCGCTCCATCAGTACTTTTATAAAGTCGCAACGTCCGCGAGGTTCGATCGCGATTCGTGTCGTAACCCATCGAGTATGCGGTGCCGAGATGCCACTGCGTGCGCCACAACCAGAATCCAGGATCACCGATGCGTTGTCCTTCGTCCCACGTCTTGCCGTGATCACTTGAGAACCAGACCATCGAGTGATAACGCACTGCCTTATCCGCTTGCATACCGGCGCCATTGAGCATAAATCGACCATCAGGGGCAATAGTTAGTTTTGCATCGCGCAGGTCATCTGTAGGATGGGATATTAGGGCCAGCGATTCCCAATGCTCGCCATCTTTCGAGGTGATCACGCGCAGCGATCCGTCCGGTGACACATGCTTACTGCCTTCGCGAAATACGCAGTACCATTGGCCTTGGTAATGCAGCAGGTCAGTAAAAGCGTTGTGAGCCGCGCGGTCCCATATGCGATGCACCTCAACTAGTTGCGGGTTGGGGGCAAGCTCTTGTGCTTGAATCCCCCGGAGTGCCCCCTCGCCAAGAATCCAGCAAACAAACATGAAGCCGCAACAAGCGATCCGGCGAGTGCAAAACAAAGTATCTGTTCTCATGGTTCTCTCGTGGCGAAGCCTTCGTACCAGCGGGGTTCGGCATATTTACCGATGTGCGACCGCAGCAAGTTTGAAAAATTTTGCAAAATCCAGTCTCAGTTTTCAGTTCTAATCGCAACTATTCCGCCATTAAAGAGTTTACCAACTTCTGTAGCAGCTTTTCCGACTATTGACGCAATGACTTATCGCGCTTCAACCTTATCTCAAAGTATCTCAAAGTGAGACTCATGCAAGCTTGCCTAAAGACACTGTTTGCCGTACTGCTGTCGTTGACCGGATCGATCGCTCGTGCTGAACGATTCGATTATCACCATGAGAATGTTTTCGGTACATCTTTTCACTTGCAAATCGACGCTGAATCGCGAGAAACGGCCGACGCGGCTGAGACCAAGGTGCTTTGCGAAATCGATCGACTAGCGGCGATCTTCAGCAGCTATGACTCGGCGAGCGAACTTTGCAAACTCCAGTCTCTTCCCGTCGGCAGTTCCATGCAACTGTCCGCAGAGCTCTTTGAACTGTTAAGCGAGTGTGAACGTTGGACGAAGGCCAGCCACGGTGCGTTCAACCCAGCTGTTGAGATCATTTCACGGGAGTGGAGACAAGCCGCCGCACTACGCACACTTCCGGATCAAGCAGCCCTAGCATCGCTCGCCAAACAAGTCTCCAGTAGGCATTGGGAACTTGACTCGGTATCTCGCCAAGCGACTCGCAAATCATCACTCCCAATTTCACTAAATGCAATTGCGACAGGCTACATCCTCGATCAAGTTGTCGCACAATTGATGAATCCTATCTCCAAGGTACATGGAGTCTTGATTGATATCGGCGGGGACATTCGAGTCGCTGGGAATATTGTGGCTAACGTCTCAGTCGCGGATCCCAAGCACGACTTGTTGGGTGCGACGCCCATGTGCATTCAATCCATCAGCCAGGCAGGCATCACAACCAGTGGAAACTCCGAGCGCGGGTTCGAGATTCAGGGTGTTAGGTACTCGCACCTGATCGATCCACGCACGGGTATGCCTGTAAGCGATACCGTGAGCGCCACAGTCATCGCGACTTCGGCCTGTACCGCAGATGCGCTTGCAACCATCTGCAGTGTGCTGACGATTCAAGACAGCCTAAATGTGGTGGAAGCAACACCCAAGGCCGCCTGTCTACTGGTTACATCCAAAGGGGAAGTGTTCAAGAGCAAGCGCTGGCCAAGTGAACCATCGCAATTAGCGGTTAAACTCCGTAACGAAAAACTAGTGAACTTTCAGTCGAAAGAAGTCGAACCGCTCATGCTGGTCGAGTTTGAGATCACCAAAGCCGAAAATGCGGGCCGTTACCGAAGACCTTACGTGGCGGTTTGGATCGAAGATAAGGATGGATTCCCCGTGAAAACGTTGCTGCTGTTCCTGATGAAGAATCAACCAGGACCACGCTGGCACCGTGACCTTCGTCGCTGGTACGCGGACGATCAGATGCGCTTGCTCGTCGATAAGACCGATATCATCGACGCGGTTTCCAAACCGACTCGAAACCCTGGCAAGTACAAAGTCGAATGGGATGGCCTGGATGACGCGGGCAAGCCGCTAAAGGATGGCGAGTACACCTTGTTCATCGAAGCAGCCCGAGAGCATGGCACTTATCAACTGATGAAGCACAAGTTTGATGTCGGTGGCAAGCCCTTTGAAGAATCGCTGAAAGGCAATGCCGAGATCAGTTCTGCGAGTGTCAAATACAAGGCGACTCGCAATTGAACGAGCCCCAGGTAGAGAGCAAGAAACGCCCTAGAAATCAGAAGCACTTCAGACGCACCCTCGCATCGTGGAGTCGATGGCTGCATATCTACCTATCGATGTTTGGACTGGTAGCGATTCTATTCTTTAGCGTAACGGGTTTGACGCTAAACCATCCAGACTGGTTTTTTGCTGAGCAAACGAAGCGAGTTGCAGGGCAAGTCGATGCCGCCCTGCTCAATCAGAATGGTTCACCCCCGCAAGACTGGGATGAGAGCGATTACAGCCACAAAGTTGCCAAGCTAGAAATTGCGGAGTACCTACGTCGTCAACATCGACTAACAGGCACCGTTTCCGATTTTTTGGCTTTTGAGGATCAATGCGAAGTCACTTTTGAAGGGCCTGGATACGCTGCCACAGCCCACATCAATCGCGCCACGGGCACCTACGATCTGGACATTACAGCTAACGACCTGATAACGATGCTGAACGATCTGCATAAAGGTCGTCACACTGGATTTGTATGGTCGCTTTGCATCGATGCAACTGCCATCCTGGGAACACTGGTCGGTGTCAGTGGATTTCTCTTAATTTTCTTCCTAAAGCTTCGTCGCTTCTGGGGAATCACAACCGCAATCATCGGCACCTTGGCGATTTATGGTTGCTATTGGATCGCGACGAGTTAGCATTCCTATAGACTGCACATTACGTATTCGATTTGAATGCGAGCCAGTTGAGCTGACTTTTGGTCTTCGCACCTGCGTCTAAACGTACACAAATCAGCTCGATTGCTAGGTGCAATTGCGGTGACAATTCAGCAATCCACAGCCATACAAGAACTCAAATGATCCACAAGTCCCGATCTGTTTTCGACGCTTGTCGGTTGTTGGAGCTGATGGTGCTTATTGGGGCGATGATCGCACAGTCCGCATTCAGTGCACCGAATCAAACCGTCCTCGTTCCCAAGAACATTATCAACATCATCCTCGATGACGCTGACTATTCTGACTTTGGATACAACAACGATCAGCTCTCTCAGCCAGATGCAATAACACCGCACATCAATAATCTGCGCGCCGGAGGTCGGTTGTTTCCAAACTACTACACCGCTTCGGCTTATTGTTCGCCGACGCGCGTTAGCGTTCTCACCGGTTGCAACCCCGTTCGCTTCGGAACCCTACAGGCATGGCCTGAGATTGAAACCGTTCGCCAAGGCGATCTTGGCAATGCAGGGCTACCTTCGAATGTGCCGCAACTTGGGGTGATGATGCAGGGCTTGGGCAAGAAGACGGGCCACTTTGGAAAATGGCATGTGGGGTCGTCTCGCCAGGCTTACCGCCAGGATGCCTTAGGATTTAACGAGCACGGCAACATTTTGTTCCCGACACCACCGAATACGTGGAGCGGCATTATTGGTTTTCACTGCACGGCTTGGGGCAGCTATACGAAGGATGTGGATTACCTTGATGAAGAATTAACCAACATGGTTGGTGATTTCATCACTCGCAATCATGCGGAGCCCGATGGTTTTTTCGTGAATTTCTGCCCAGTCACGCCTCACTTTCCATGGGCGGAACCACGCAATTACGACAACAGCCAAACCAACTTCGACTTATCCTCCAATCGCGGTCGACTCTTGGCCATGATGTTTTCAATTGACTTTCAAATAGGCCGTTTAGTAGAGCTCATCGACAGCTTGGGTATTCGCGAGCAAACTTTGATCGTTGTGTCCAGCGACAATGGCGGACAACAACAGGTTCGAAATGCGGGCGCGTATCTGTACGGTACAAAAGGTAATTTGTTCGAAGGCGGAGTTAAAGTGTCGATGATCGCTAATTGGATTGGCACAATACCGGCAAACTCAATTAACTACACTGTCATTTCAACTTGCGATCTTATGCCTACGTTTCTGGATCTGTTCGCAGATACAGACCCTGTCGCGTTGTACCCATACATTGATGGACGCTCGAAAAAAGCTGCCTTCGTTGCGGAGGATGAACTAGTTCACCTGCCAATCTATTCTGAGATTCAAGGTTCCGATCGCCGGACCTCAGATGAGCGAGCGCAACGAACCTACTCGCTGCTGGTTGACAACTATCGGCTTACGAAGGCTGAGGGGCGCAACCCATTCACCGCAAACGCTTATGTGTTGAATGATCTACAAGCGGATCCAACGGGTCGCACAAACATCGCGAGGACAAACCCGGCAATTGTAAAGGCATTAACGAGCCTCCTGCGGCAAGAGAGATTATCGGTCAGCAGCCTGCCCGTTCCCACTTCCGCATCAAAGCAGAGCGTAAGCATTGCCCCCGACCCTCGCTTTGACATTGGCCGCAGAGAAGCGACCATAGTTGTCGATATCGATGTCGCCAAACCGCTGACTCGCGCGGCCAATATCCTGGAAAAGTCAGGCTCGTTTCACATCGACTTATTGCCAGATCAATCAGTCCGCTGGACCATTGTCGGAACCAATTCTAGCGGCGGGCCCTTGCAACAAAAGCTCGCGACTGCGCCTCTAAAAATGGGTATACACCGGCTCATTTTCACCGCCCAAGGTTACAAGAACTCGCAAGACTCCATGCATAACCAAATCTATGTCGATGGACGTATTGCTGCTGACACAGATAGACTTCCAATCGGCGAGCAGATCTTTTCAATCTGGAGCACAGTGAAAGGCATGACCTTGGGTGATAGTAGACTGGAATTGAAGAGTTTGAAATTCCATACCTTGCGTCTATGGCCAGATGAAATCGACTAAGGCATCTGCCATGATTTGCGCAACGCCCATTCAGTGGTCATCAGTCCGCAAAAGATAATCAAGTACAACCATGAATCCCAGGCCGCGTCACCGAGCCGGCGTTTCTCAAGTGTCGTGACTTTGGTCGTCTCCTGACGATTTCGCAGCCATTCGATCCCATCCGCAATATCTTCCGGCAGCAACAGTCGACCACCAGCGGCGTTGTTGGCGGAGACCAAATTGGACATCATCTGCCAATCCGCCGACGGCTGTGCGAGTTCGCGAGATTCATCCCGAACGATGAACGCAATCTCCGAAGTGTAGGTCTTGCCATCAGCACCTTCGGCGGTCAGGGCGGCGCGATGCAAGCCTGGCTGGTCAAGGCCACTTAACTTCCCATCACGACGACTCGCACCGTCGGCAACCGTTTCTAGATTGCGCAAAAACTTGCCTTCGCGCGTTAGCTCAACTTTGATCTTCTCGGGCATGGGTTTGTTATCCGTTCCACCAAACCATTCCATGTGTAAGCCAGTTGTGTCATCGATGCTCAGACGTCGCCGATCGAGCTTCATCACAAAGCCTTCATCAATCGCATCGCGGCGCAGCAACCACAACACCGCCTGTCGCCAGAATTGCTTATGAATCTGTTGATCGCCGCTCAACCACCATTGCCATGTTGTATCACCGGCAAAGGCCAGAACACGCCCAGTACCGAATTCACCTGTCACCAGAATGGGCTCACCTTTTTCACTGGCTGCCAAGACCTTTACACCCGGTTCGACTTTCGGTTTACCCAGTCGATTGATCGACATCAGCGGCTTGAGATTCTCCCAAGCCTTTCCATTCTCAGGTTCAGGAACCAGCGATGTGATGGGATGTTCATTGATTAACTTAATCCGAGTTGGTTCGGAGGTTTGAAAGTTCGGATCCACGGGCTGGTCGAATGCTTGCGAGCGACCTTTACCCAGCGCGACAGGAAACGCAGGCGCCAAAGTCGTATTCCCGTATCCACCTGCGTCAAAACTGTGGTATCCACCCATCAGCAATAAACCCGCACCCTTGCTAACGCGTTGTCGAATGGCACTGAGGTTGTCGGGATGGATGGCGGATGAGTCGATGTCGCCCAAAAGTATCACGTCGTATTTTGAAAAGTCCAAACTGACGGGTGGTTTGCTGAAGTCGATCGGCCAACTCCGGCGACTCTTTTCTTGAATCCACCCATAGTCGACAACAAAATCTCGCGAACTATTGAGCGAGCGTTTTAAAAACTGCTGTTCATATCGCGGTTCACCCTCTAGATAGAGAATTCTCGCTCCACCCTTGCGAACAGTCACAAATGCAATCGCCGTGTTGTTGGTAGTGACTTGTTCGTTGATGTCCGCTTTCGCATCAATTTGCAATAGATATTCTCCTTCTTCGGGAGCAATCATCTTGATATTGCGCGAGATGCTTTGCGTGGGCTCGGTTGCAGACACTTGTTCTGCGGCGAGAACTTGGTCGGGCTTGCCACTGGCTCGCAAGGTGAAGCTCAATTTGATGGGTTGATTTTGCACGCCTTGAGCGCGGAGGATCAGCGGAATCTGCAGTTCTTTCTTCTCAAATGCATCGAGGTGCTCGGGTAGCCCCTCGACGGCAATATCGCGAAACTGACTGCGATTTGTGCGTGGCCCGATGCCAACGACCAACAAAGGCTGATCGAGCTGCGCCATTTGGCTGGCAATGGAAGTGGGCTCCACTTCGGGTGGCAATGCAGTCTGCGTGGCATCGCTGACGAGGATCACCCCTCGCAATGGCGGATCGACTTGGGTGCGTTGCAATTCAGCTAGTGTCTTGCCCAAATCGGTCAGTTTGCCGTTGGGTGACACCTTGAAAGAACGCTGCAGACTCGGGACATCATCTTCGGGAGCTTTCCGAAGCGACGAATCAAAAAAGTAGGGTACGATCTTCGTTTGCCCAATCTTCAAATCCGTGGCAGATACGATTGCCGACCACACTTCCTGTTGAACTCTAAAGCGATCTTTATTGCTCGTCTCACTAGGCAAGGTCATACTCTGCGATTGATCGAGTAGAACAGCAATCGCGCCGGCGCTCTCACGTTCATTCGTAGAGATCAAACCTGGCCGCAGCCAACCGAGCAATAACACAATCGCAGCGGCCAGACGCAATAGAACCAGCGTCCAGCGACCGCCTCTCGAGATCGCAGTGTTAGTTAGTGTTAGCCAAAGACTGGCCAACATAATGACGGCTAGCGGGATGACCGTATACCAACCAAAGACAGGTTCGACGCTTAACGAATCCATGTTAGGCTCCCTGCTTTCGGCTGAAGGTAATCTTGTAAAAGCGATTGGACATCGCTTGTTCGGCCAAAAACAGACCCGCGACAAACACCATGAGCAAAGGAAACAGTTCGCGTCCAAAACGAGCTTGCCCAACGCTGCTTTCAATCTCGTCTCGATTGCGTGCAAGTCGATACGTGTCTGTACCCAAGCGTTCATTCAATTGCTCTGGCGTCAAGCGTTCCAGTTGCGTATCCGCCGCTGGCGCATTCACGCTGACCGATCGCGAAACCGGTGAAGTGCGTTGACCGCGAAGTCGATAGACGCCAGGTTGTTCGAATTGACCTAGATTGACGCGGCCTTCGAGTGCTTCAACTCCACGCGATTGAGCATTCGGCAGGAAAAGTTCATATCGACTGGGCCACTGAAGTGGATCGTTCGTAAGACTGACCAGTTCACCGACTGAGTAGTTCACCTTGGCTTGATCGGCGCCACTGAGCGTGCGTGCGCAACCTAGAATCAAACCAAACGAAGGCCAAGTATCTTCGCCGACCGATAGTTCGTTCCAAAGCGGTCGATTCGACTGGGCTGGTTCAGGGATCGGTGTTGTAATGGTGATGACCTGTCCACGACCAATGGCTTGGACAGTAACGGCTGGTCCACTGCCATCGCTGTAATCAATGAGCGTTTGTACCGAGTCCGCCAAAGATTCGATGTTCCAGTGTTGGAAAATCGGATATGGGTTCCACCGCACTTCAGATTGGCCGAACGCATGAAAGATAGGATGTGTTGGAGCCACGGGCTGAAAGAAACTGAACTGGGAAGGATTGGGATTGGGTCTGGGGTTAGCCATCTTTCCGGGTAGCAAACTGGCTAGGGGCGATTCGTTTAGAGTGGCCGCACTGCCTGGGCCAGCACCGAGAATGATCAACAAACCTCCGCCGCCCTGCACGTGCTCCTTCAAGCTCTGCCCCTGCACGGTCGAAATAGACGTCGGATCGTACAAGCACACAACTGAAAAACGCTCGAGGGCCACTCGGCCGAGTTGCGAATAACGCACCGTCTCACACAGAGAAACTGCTTGAGCTGATTCCGCAGCACTGGGGTCAATATTGAATTGCAAGTAGCGAGCAATATCAGCATCATCAGCGACAACCAATGCAGGCCGCTGCGCGTTGGCCAAGACGGTTACGAAGCGTTCGTTGTCCAGTTGCAGCGGATCGGTGCGATCGAGCCGAATCGTAAAGTTATGCGAACCCGCTTTCAGTTGCTTGGCGGTGAGCTTTACATTGGCAATGCGGTCTGTTGTGAGGTCTACAACTTGACGATCAACCACCTTGGTGCCGGGAGTCTTGAGTTTCCCGTTGCTGATGACAGGTAACTTTGGATCGATGTCTTCCTGAATCAATTCGATCGTGGCAGACTTGTTGCTCGCCGTGCCAGGTCGTTCGACAGAGACTTCAAAAGCGATTTCACCACCTTCTGGAATCGTTTGAAAATCGGGTTTGGCATCACCCAACCGCCAGTTGGCTGTGTCGACATCGCCGACATCAATGATTTGCACCAGCACTTCTGCGGCATACTCTTTGAGCAGTTTCTTAACATCGTCCGTCGACTCCGACCAGGAACTGCTGGCCAAGTCGGTGATGATATAAATCTCTTTGCGTTGTAGATCGGTCGCAATTACCAAATCGAGCGCCGTTCGCAGTCGACCTACTAAGTCGATATGCGCGCCACGTTGCTCGATCTGCTTGACTTGAGATTTGGCGGTTGCAGGGTCAAGCGACAGCGAGCCCACGGGTACGCCTGCGAGTACGCCAACGCGACTGTCGAGCGGCAACTTATCGAGTATCCATATCGCGGTCTCGCGGGCCGTCTCGAGCCGTAGTGCATTGTTCGATCGATAGGCGAGGCTCGGGCCGTTATCCACAATCATCACCGCCGCGACAGGGGCCGATTGATCCGAACTCGGAACAACAGGGCCATCGGTCAGTGACTTGAAGCCCCACAGGCCCGCTGACAACCACAGTGCAACTGCGACAATTAACGCTGTCCACGAAACCACTGCGGGCCGCCGCGATACAAAAGCCACCGCCGCAATCAGACTGGCCAGCGCTGCAGCCACCAGCACACCGCTAATGCCCAGCACACTTCCAATCATTGCACTATGAACGCGTGGTCGCGCCAGAGCCAATGCGAGGAGAGCCAACAGCAACACTCGCAACAGCAACAGCAGCATATGTCGCAATTGCCAACTGCTGCTCTGCTCACGCGTGGTTTGTCGCACGAATTTGAGCGCCGGAAAGTCAATCAATTGCGGTTGCCGCTGACCGAATAGGTGTAGCAGGATCGGGACCGTGACTACGGCCAAACCTGCGATCAGCGACATGTGAAGAAAAGTCATGATTGATCTAAAAGCGAGTCCGAAAAGGGGTCTGAACCTCTTCGGCAAAAGCGTAGAACCAAGTGTAATTATATCTCAAGGGTCAGACCCCTTTCGGGCTGGCTTTAAAAACGGTTGCGGCGACGCAGGAGGTATTCCATCAATGCCTTGTCGTAAGGCTGGCTGGTATCGAGGGGCACGTAATCGATACGACTCTCGGTCAGTTGCTTTTCAAGTCGCGCTCGGAAGAGGGCGATGTTCTTGCGATACTCGACAGCCGCATCATTGGCTTGAACGGGTTCGATGGAGCCAGTCTCGGGATCACGCAGTTGCAGCATACCTTGAAATGGAAAAGAGACTTCAGCTTCATCGAGGATATGAAAGACGATGATGTCGTGACCGGTATGCCGCAAACTGCGAAGGGCTCGCAACATGGGTTCTTCGTCCGTTAACAGGTCGCTCATCAACATAATCAAACTGCGGTGACGCAGC
>JANRMD010000418.1:0-6280 GCA_033761895.1 Pirellulaceae bacterium
ATGAGTCTGAGTGATGCGATCGCCATTCACATAGGTCCCGTTGGTCGAGCCGTGATCGCGTACCACCAAGCACTCGTCGGGACCGAGGTACAATTGGCAGTGTGAGCGACTGATGGAATCGTCATCGATACAGACCGATGCCTCTTCGCCGCGTCCGACGATAGCGGGCAGCTTCAGAACCCAGCTTTGGGCTTTCACGCCCTGAACGGTATTGATTCTGACTAGTCGATAGTACATGGCCGATACCTCGCGTTGTGCTGACAGGATGAGTAGCGAGAGAGAGGAGCATTGCTTGTAGTATAGCGGCTCCTCAGCCGGTTGCGTTCCTCTAAGTTCGTTAATTTGGTGGACAGCAGCGTTGGCCTGATCGAACGTGAGCTTGTGAAATCACGATCCGAATCTGGTACAACATGCGTTTCACTTTCTACTTTTTCAGAGAGGCGGATTATGAAAATCGGGAAGGGAACGGTCGTTATCTCGCATGGAACGCTGGTTGATGGCACTGGGCGGCCAGCGGTGCAAAATGCTGTGCTGCAGATTTGTGATGGGGTGATCGCCTATGCTGGTCCAGCCCATGACGCACCGCATCTTGAGCAAATCGATGCGACGATCGACGCGCGTGGCGGCACGATTATGCCCGGCCTAGTTGAAGCCCACTTTCATGCGACCTATTTCAACATCGCTGCACTCGAGGATCTCGACATCAAGTATCCGGTAGAGTACGTATCGATGTTATCGACGGTGAATTGTCGACTCGCACTTGAATGTGGATATACGGCGGCACGGTCTGGCGGCTGTCTGTTCAACATCGACGTATGGCTCAAGAAGGCTCTGGAAAACGATCTTATCCCAGGCCCGCGGTTATCGGCTTCGGGGCGTGAGATCTGCTCCGCAGGTGGACTGATGGATTGGAATCCGGACTTTCGCAAAATCGGAATGGAAGGTCTGGTGTTTATTATCAACGGACCCGACGATGCTCGCCGGGCGGTTCGAGCTTTAGTGAAAGATGGGGTCGAATGGGTGAAGACTTACCCGACCGGGGATGCTGCCGCTCCAGACGTCAACGACCATCACACGCTGTGCATGACGTTTGAAGAGATGCATGCCGTTGTGGCTACCGCTCATAACCACAAATTGAAGGTCACTGGTCATTGCCGAGCCACCGAAGGGATCAAGAATGCATTGCGAGCTGGTTACGATGCGTTGGAACATGCCACTTTCATTGATGACGAGGGGCTCGACATGCTACTGGCACGCGACGTTCCGATTGTCCCAGCGCTGTACTTTGAAAAGGCGAGTGTCGAGCTGGGTCCCCAGTTCGGATTGCCTCAAAAGGTGATCGATGGCCATCAAGAGACGCTTGATGGTGGAATGGCAAGCGCGCTACGGATCCTGCGCTCTGGTGGCCGCGTGGGCATGGGTGGGGACTATGGCTTCGGATGGAATCCGCATGGCGATTATGCCCGCGAACTCACTTTCTTCGTTCGTGACGTTGGTTTCACTCCGCTGGAGGTGATCATGTGCGCGACCAAAACGGGAGCGGAGATTATGGGGCGAGGGAATGAGTTCGGTACGCTGGAGGCCGGTAAGCTGGCTGACGTCTTGATCGTCGATGGTGATGTGCTCAGCGACATTTCCATTCTCGAAGATCGTTCGCGGTTTATCGCTGTTATGCAAGGTGGAGTGATCAAAGCGGGTCAGTTGGCGAAGCCGTTTCCAACCGTTGTTGCACAAGAGAAAATGGTATGACCGAACAAGGTGTTCCCTCAAGCCTGCCGTGGCACGACCTAAGCTTTATGGAGAAGAAGTCTTTAGCCGGTGATTGTAGACAACTGTGGTACGCTCAGTCACGGGACATCGATCGTGATGGCAAGCCAACGATTGTGTTCCTGCATGGTGTTTTGCGCGATTGGCGTTCTTTTTATCCATTGCTAACGGCATTGCGAGACGACGCGAATTTGGTTTCGCTCGACTTTCGGGGTCATGGGCAATCGGACTCTGCAAGCGAGTATCGCGTGATGAACTATGTCGACGATGCGGTGCGATTGGTGAATGCGTTGGAGGGGCCAGTCCTTCTTTATGGTCATTCCCTGGGCGCAATGGTAGCGCTGGCTACTGCCGCTCGGGTGCCTGAGCGGATCAAGACAACAGTTTTGGAGGATCCACCTTTCGCGACGATGGGACGAAGACTGGATGGCTCACCATTGATGAACTACTTTCGCTCCGTTGAAACCGTTGTCAGAAAAGAGCTTAAGAGTGCGGAAACACGTTTACAAAAGTCCGGCTTGCAGAGCCGCATTGAGCGCCTCTTCGATGCATTCTCAAACATTCCAGTGGGAACGGATGCGAATGGGAGTGTCGTTCGTCTGCGCGATCAAAGGGATGAAACTTCAAGAAGATTCTCCGCCGAATCCCTAGCAAGTATCGATCCCGAGGTTTTGGCACCGATCACATCTGGACAATGGCTAGAGGGTTATTCGCTCGAAGAGCTCTCGGCGTTGGTCAAGAGTAAAGTGGTTATCTTGAGAGCGGATGCGGCGTGCGGCGGTATGCTCATGAAGGCAGATGCGGATCTAATTGTTAAGCATGCACCGGATCGCCGCGAGGAATTGTTCTTTTCTGGAGTTGGCCATTCGATGCACTGGGCCCAACCCAGGGAGATAGCAGCTTTGGTTCGCAGGCATTTGTAGAAGTTTGAAAGGCGATATTCACGCAACGGTGATCAATTTTCTGGAGAATCAAGTTCCGGTGGAAAATTGAAGCCCAATTTAAAGCCTACCTGAAAAAATCACGCCTTGACGAATTGCCAGCGAGTTTAGGCGGTGGAAGCACGCATTTTGTGACCGAATGCGAGTTAAATGCGTAATATTCTGTGTAGAGAGTATTCTGCAAGTACGGAGAGGGCTCAATAAATCAATAGCCGGTCGAGTTGTCGGCTGGCGCTTGAGCGCGGTTAATTGCCTTCTGGATTACTGAAGCATGGAGCAAAAACCGGGGCTAATGCCCATCGGTTAATTTTAAATCAACAAGCCCGACGCATTCAGCTACGAGAATATTCAACAAGCCCGATGCATTCCGCTACGGGAATCTTCGAAATGCTTGAGGGCTTGTTGATTATTGCGCCGCGGGCAGTGTGAGCCGACAACGCTAGCCGCGGGAGTGTGAGCCGACGGCGCTAGCCGCGGGTGACCGAAGGAAAAAAAGTTCATCGCCTATAATCCTGCCAATGCAGAATAACCGCCGGGTCAACTTGCATTGGTACGATTCGAGTCCATGCACGGACCAAACTTCGAGACCCGCGGCTAGCGCCGACGGCTCACAAAATCAACAAGCCCCATGCATACCGCTATTGGAATCTTCGAAATGCTTGACGCATTCCGCTCGCAGTTAAGCGTGGGACGGGATGGATGGTTTGCATATCACATTGCTCTTCTGATATACGCTTCTGATATACGCTACAATGAGGGCGGCTCTCGATAGCTTTTATTTGGTTCGAGAGACCTTAAGACTATTCATGGTTTGTTCATCCGGATGTTGGAATGTCGCGGCTGTTACCTATCCTGGGCTCCTTGATTGTGCTGATTGCGGCAAACTGGCCCTACCGCTATGAAGAAGTATTGAGACAGCCGTTTGGCGAAGGCGTCCAGTTGTTGTCTGCTGTGGCTACAAGTTCGCAGCATGAATCGCCAACGATGGCTGGTTGGCCTTGCAAGTTTTACCTGAGCCTGCCAGACGCGGGCGAGCCGAGTATGGTCAGCTTCAGCTGGCTCGCATTATTGATGGATTTGTGTTTCTGGGCTTTGGTGCCGCTTGCCTTTTGGGCTTATGAGCGGTTTCTCTTCAGACGCGTCAAACGCAGCGATGCATTGGTGATCGAAGAGGATGAAGGCGTGTTTGACAAGTCGCCTGCGGATCCGAAAGCGATCTTACAGCCGAAGGGTTCCAAGTACGATCGCAAGCCCAAGCGCCGGTCGGTACAGCTGGCCGATATTTTTGTGGTCACCGCCTTGATCGCTGGCTTGTTCGGCTATTGGCAATTGTTGCGAAAACGCGGTGAATTGGACAGGAAGCTGGCGTCTGAGATTTCGAACAGCGGCGGCGGTGCGATGCGTACTGCCATGCTGCCGTGGATCGCTCGCGATTTGCACCGCGTCGGTGGACTCGAGGTTTGCCTGCGGATCTCCGAGGTCAAGTTGGTGAACCCGGACGATAAGTTGCTCACCAAGGTGGTGGCCTTGCCTCAGTTAAGGACGCTGAACATCGCTGGCGGCGAATACGATTTGCGGATTCTCAATCGCTTAGCGACCAACCCGCTGCTTTCGGAATTAGCGATTGTTGGTCGGCCTTTGAATGCGGATGCAATTGCGGCGATTCGCAACATTCCGTCGCTGCGAAAACTGAACTTGATGCGTACCAACATCACGGCCGCTGGAGTTGCAGCGCTTGAACAGCCGCGTTTGCAAGAGCTCAATCTGGTGCATACCGATGTGCGGCTTGAAGAGTTGGGTACGCCGATGTTTTCCAAGTCGATTCGCAAGCTGACGCTACCACATCCGGCCAAAGGAAGTGGCGATAGTCTAACGCTGGACGGCTGGCCGGAACTTACGGAATTGGCCTGCTATGAGTATGAGGAACGGCTGAATCGTGAACCGATAGTGCTCACGCTCAAGAACCTTCCCAAGCTTTATAAAGTTGAGCTGGATGGTTTGCAGAAGTTTGACATCGATTTCGAGCAGCTACCCACGCTGGCGAAGCTTGAGCCTACCTATCTGCAATGGGATCAACGGATGACACCCAACGAGATTGTTCCGGATGCAATATGGGTCGGCAAGCTACGGCTAAAGGATGTTCCCAGTTTGAATGCGCTGACTATTTTCGCGGGTGACACCGAGGCAATCTCAATCGCTCACGGTACGCTGCAAGTTGGTCTGAGCGTTTACAGCAAAGGAGGCGCTCGTTTACCGCCAGCAATCCGAAATATCAGTTCGAAGCGTACAGACTATTTGTCGGAAGAGGATATACCGGTCAGTAGGCGTCAAAAGTGGATCGACGATCTAGCCAACTGTAGTGGATTGGAAAAAATCAATTTAGAACTTGTACCTCTGAACGGTGTTTCACTAAAGCCGCTGGTTGCGAACAAGTCGCTGCGAGAATTGGTACTTGATCATTGTGGATTGGCGATACCGCAGCTTAAGGAACTGCAGGGAATGGAGCAGCTGCATGGCCTATCGTTGATCGGCGCAAATGTTGACGGGCAAACGATCGAGTGGCTCGCGAAGACACTGCCCAGCCTGCGGCGTTTGCGCTGTGATCGAGCCACAATCCAACGTTTGAGGCTCGAAAATGTGCAGAATTTGGAGACAATTTTTGAGCCGCTCGGGGCTAATGATCCGTATCGGTACCTGAACCTCAGCTATCCGGGCCAAACTCAGATAGATGCTTTGAAGCTAGTGAATACCCCTGCCTATCGCGACTACTTCGTACTCAAGGGGCCGATGAAGTTGTTGCATATCGAAACTGCTCCCGCGCTATCGGGTCTTAGTTTCCACGCAGCGCTGCCCAAAAATGCGGTTGTTAAGGGTATTGAGAACCTGAAATTCTTCGCCGCTGGCGGTCCAACTTGTACAGAAGAGATTGTGAGTGGAGTGTTGGCCTGCAAGGGACTGCAACGTTTGACGTTGGCATACACGCAGCTCTCGCCCGAGACCTGGCAGAAGATCGCGGGGCTGCGTGAGTTGGAGTACTTGGATTTAACTGGCTCGAATGTAAATGAGGAGTGCGTCGAAGCGCTCGCCGGACTTGAGAAGCTCAAGGCGCTCCGCTTAGGACATACTTCGCTCAATAAGGCGGCCCTTGCAAAAATCACGACACTCAGGAATTTGGAGATTTTCGATTTTGATGGGTTGCAGTTAACGTCCGAGGATGTCTCGCTGCTTGTGTCCAAACTGCCAAAGCTGAAACGAGTCTCGTTTGCGGGCGCGGCATTGACGGCTGACAATATGCGGCAGATCGCCAAGTTGTACTCGATTCAAGTTCTCGATCTATCGGGATGCGAGCTTTCCAACGAACTGTTGAGCGCGTTCGTTGAGTCGCCACCATCGCAACTGATTGAATTGAAGCTGAATTCAGCCACGTTAGGCGATGAGGGGTTTCTAAAGGTAATGCGCAGTTTGCCGCTCACTCAGTTTGCGTTGAGAAATTCAACTTTGAATCTTGCGTTGCTGGACGAGCTCATGGCGAAAAATCGGGTTACTGAATTCGACGATACGAATCCGTCGGA
>JANRMD010000419.1:0-14695 GCA_033761895.1 Pirellulaceae bacterium
GACCGGAATCAACTTCCCTTCACTGACCTCGCGCCGCGCATTACCAATTGCCACGGTCGCTGAATTGCTCTTTTCCGCAAGCGCCAAGTAGATGACGGTCTGCGACAGCGTCAATTGGCACTCGGGCAAGCCAATGAATTCCCAAGCTTGTGTGGCGACCATCGCCAGCTGCAAAGCTTGCGGATCGGCATTACCGATATCTTCACTGGCAAGTATCACCAGCCGCCTACAGATGAAGCGAATATCCTCACCCGCTTCCAGCATGCGGGCTAACCAGTACAAGGCCGCATCCGGATCGCTGCCCCGAATACTCTTGATCAAAGCGCTTGAGACGTCATAGTGCTCATCGCCGGTTCCGTCGTACTGAATCGTTTTCTGTTGCACGGACTCGTTGATCAACTCCACCGTCAATCGCACTGGCCGCTCAGTTGTAGACAGCACCGCAATTTCAAGTGCACTGAGTGCTCGCCTCGCATCCCCTTCACTGATCCTCGCCAACGTTTCCAAGGCGTCTGGTTCGACCACGGAAGCGATCGCCCCCAGCCCGCGCTCACGATCACTCAAGGCTCGCTTTAGCAAATCGACCACTTCCTGTTCTGACAGTGGTTGCAATTGGAAGATCTGACTGCGACTGAGTAAAGCGCCATTGACCGCAAAGAACGGATTACTAGTCGTTGCACCGACCAACGAGACGATCCCTTCTTCGACATCGGGCAACAGTGCGTCCTGCTGCGAGCGATTGAAGCGATGGATCTCATCGACGAACAGCAATGGCCGTGGCTGTCCAGTTGCGATCTCATCGCGAGCCCACTGCAAGGCTTCGCGTAATTCCTTCACACCGCTCGACACGGCGCTGAGCTGCTTAAGCCGTCCACCAGTCTCCGATGCTAGTAGAAAAGCCAAGGTTGTTTTGCCTGTACCTGGCGGGCCATACAGCAGAATGCTCCCCATGCGGCGTGAATCAATCAGCCGTCGCAGCAGCTTGCCTGGCCCCAAGAAGTGTTGCTGTCCAACATATTCTTTTAGAGAACGTGGCCGCATCCGCGCTGCAAGCGGCAAGTTGTTGCGGCGATTGTCGGCTTCGGCTTGTGCAAATAAGTCCATCTTGTTCACGACCTTTCTCGCAACTGAATCTGCTCAGCCGCCCAAGGTGCTAGTTGCTCGCGAAAGATCTTTGAGTTGTGACGAATGTCAGTTGGCAGTCGCGTGGGATAAATCAAAACCTGCTCAATCGATTGGGTTAGTTCGTGCGTTTGGCCAACTTTCTTCAGTTGACTCTCCAGTTCTGCTCGCGTGACTGAATCCTTCGGCCGATGCTCGGGCCAAGGCTCAGCGATAATCACAGGCCGCTGCTGCCCAGCTTGCCCTACACCCACGAGCGCGGAACGATGTACGTCTGGATGTGTATTGAAGATCGCTTCGCAGGGCTCGGTGAACATTGGGCCATGACTCGTTAAGACCCGATGCGATTTGCGACCGCAACACCAGAATCTACCTTGTTCATCCAGGTAGCCAACATCGCCCATCCGATGCCACACTCGATCACCATCTTGAACTTTGTGCAATGCGTTCTGGTCCAGACGAGTCACGTAGCGGTGGGTAACGACATCACCGGTTACCATCAGTTCGCCAATCTCGCCGGCGCGTAGAGGTCGAACTTGATCGATACGTTCAAGTGGACCGTCGTTGATTTCGATGACTTGCCATTCGATGCCGGAGAACTTGCGACCAACACAAGTCCCTGCCCCCTGCCGACATTTTTCAGCGGTTTCACCCAACACTTCTCGCGATTCGATCGACGCAATCGGCAGCGCCTCTGTCGCTCCGTACGGCGTGTACATGCAACCATCGTCGGCGATCGCCCGACGCACCAATTCAAGCACATGGGGCGGCACCGGCGCTCCCGCCGAAAACACCCGCATTAGGCTGGGGACTTTTCGCCCGTGTTTATCCGCATAGCGACCCACCGTTGTCCATAGTGCCGGCGACCCAAACGCTTGGTTGATCTGCCATTGATCGATCGCGTCCAATAGCCGCGGAGGATCCACATCAGCGGGCCGCGTCGGATCCATATCCGGGATAACCGTTGTCGTCCCCATCACCGCATTGAACAATCCAAACAAGGGGAAGCCTGAAAGGTCTTTGCCGCCTGGTTGAATTTGGTAGTGCGAGACCAATTGATCGATCTGACTGTTGAAGGTCCGGTGTGTGTATTGCACACCCTTGGGCGGACCAGTACTACCAGTCGTGAAGATCACTGCCGCTGGCGAATCTAAACTCAGCTTGGGCGGTTGGTAACGCGAGGCTGGTGTACCCGCCAACTGCTCCAAGGTTGGTTTTGGCAAGAAACCATAGCGATTACCGACAGTGACATTCAATTTCGCTTTCGGAAATCGGCTTCGCAGCGCCATTCGCACGGCGTGAGCCATTGGTATTGCCACAAAACCTTCAGGCTCGCTTTGTTCCAAGCACTTTATCAAGTTCTTACGCCCCATGCCGGGATCAACCAACACCACCACTGCGCCCGCTTTCAGCAACGCGAACACCAGGGCGATAAAGTCCGTTCCAAAGCGGACCAACAAGACAATGCGCATCCCAGCCACCAGGCCATGTGCCTGCAGACCGGCGGCGATCGACGAAGTCTGCTCCTCAAGCTGTTGAAAGGTAATTTGGCTATATTCGCGTTGCTTGCCCGCTTGGTAACGGCTGATAGCACTCGCCAGCGCGACTTGCGAAGGCGCACGCAGCGCCGCGCTGCGCAAGCGACCTGCGACATTGATCTCAGGTGCATCGGTTTGTTCAGCTGGCTCGATCATGCGTACCCAACACCCACTTCGCCTTCAACGGCATCGATAACCTGAGTCGTGTGCATCAGAACTTCACGAGCGATATCGACCTGCAAAGTCGCCGCTAGCCCTTTCCAGCCCGGTACCGCATTTACTTCCAGCACCATCAGCCTACCATCCCGCAGCGGCAACAAATCAACCCCCAGCACACTTCCCCCGACGGCCAGCGCGGACCGCTGAGCCACTTCGCGTTGGTGATCATCAAGTTCATGAGGTTCGGCTCGACTGCCTTGGGACAGGTTGGTGCGCCACGCACCTGCGCACGCTATGCGCTTGATACTGAACATTTTGGATCCAATAAACAGCACCCGTATATCGTACCCGACATGATCCATGAATTGCTGAACGTAGAGGACTTGACCCAGTTGCTGAAGCGTTCCGCATGCCCGCCAGGCCATATCAGCGTCCTGGATTCTCAGGATTCCTCGCCCTTCGCCACCAAAGAGAGGTTTGATCAGAACGTCGCCACCCAAGCGTTCGAACGCCGCGAGGGCTGCGTCGCGGGTTTGGCATGCAATGGTGGGCGGAGTCGCGATGCCTGCCAAGTGGAGTCGGTGCTGCGTCAGCCACTTGTCAATTGCCACCTCTAAACTGCGCGGTGGATTGATGACCTTGCAACCTGCTTGGCTGAGTGCCTGCAAGCAATCCATGCGAAAAATCACCTGCTCCAGCGACCCGATTGGCATCGTGCGAACCAGCACTGCGTCCAGTTCTTGCAAGCACTCTACCCGCGCAGGTGTACTTTGCGGAGTAGGACCTGCGGTCAATAAGCTCGCGTTAGACTGTACGCCCAGCACATTTTGCTGGCCAAGTGAAACTTCTAAATCCGCAAAACTCAGCCATTGCAATTCAGTCTCGCGCGGCAACGTCGCAGCGGCTCGCGTGAGATCCCTGGTGTACCAACTATCGCGCGATCCTAGAACTCCGATGCGTACCATCGCAACTCACTTGAATCCAATCTTCCGAGAAGGCGAAGAGATAACGTCAGTCCCGAACGACTTGGCAATCAGGTCGGGCCGCATCGCACCACAGCGCCAGCTCTTTCCCGTCTTGAGATTGACCATCACCACTTCTGCGGGACTAAACAAGCCTGGATCCACCTTGTAGAAGTCGTATTCATATTGCTTGAAGATCTCGGCAAAGGGCGAACCGAAATCCTTCGACGCATTGCTGGGCAAGCCCTCGCAGGCCGATGCTATCTGATCATCTTCTCCCGTAACCCATAAAGTCACATGGGCTCCGTAGAGTATTGCGTCGTTAGTCCGGCCAATGCCCTTCGCAAAGTTCGGTGTAGGCGGCGGTAAGGGAGCGATGCCGTATGCCGAATGAACTTGATCGAGGGGGAATCCAAGTTCATGCAGTTTATGAAGTGAGGTTTCGACGCTTCTCGCAACCACTTGCACACAGCCCGCAATGCTCCGAGTCGGCGCGACGGCTAGCCAAACTTCGGACGGAGCGACCGAGCACTCTGCGGCCATCGACTGAATCAAGTCGCAATTCGGCAGTTGGTCACATTCGAGTGTTCCGACCGCGATTTCGCTGGCATCGGTAGCGGCTAGCGACTCAAGCAGCGGTTCGCGGCCGCGTCGCACGCGCATCGACCCTGAGCCCATAGCAAAGAAATCGCCATGTTTGACCGGCCAGCCGGCATACTGAGAAAGCATGCAAGCCTCCACGGGATGCTCAGTCGACACTTGCACCCACGGCCCAGACCATACAGCTCGGTCCCCTGGTTCGATATCGATATCCGCTTGACCAGCCATGCAGATCGAAGCCAGTCGCACACCCGCTTCGAGCCCCCCGGCCGCGTTGACTCCGAAATCTAACAGCGTCGCGCCGCATTCCAGCGTCGACGACTTGATCCGCAGTGAAGATTCGTCCGCAATCGCTTGTTGGAAGATCGACAATGCACGCTGATTTAGCCCCGCCCCAAGTCCCATCCGATTAACCTATGCCTGCTGAGTTGTTACGATGCTTCGGTATTAACCGTATCATCGACGCAAGTTCCCCTGCAGACAAGCCCGCTAGGATGGGAGTCAACGATTAGAACTTCGGCAACATGTTACAATCCGCTGCCAAATTGCAACGACCGCACATTGAACCCTTGGGGATGCTTGATGCAAGCTGAAAAAACTGATTATCTGAACCCTGGAATCCCGCGAGGACTAAAGAAGGAATCGATTTCCACCGTGCGAGCAACTGCGGAAACGCTGGCCGGTTATGGCGAATTGGTTGGTGCCGAATATCAAAACTACCCGATCAAGATCGTTCGCTGGCCGGCACAAGGTTGGCGGCAGGTCGATGAAGATTGCGGCGATGAAGGTGGGACGCGCGAAGGCGTTTTTCACAGTTACTGGAAAGGTGATGTTCTGTACGGCAAGAACGACGCCGTCTCGGGGCACTATATTCTGGGCTACAGCGTGGATCCGCATGATGCGGACGAAACCCATGAACGCGAACCGACTCAAGTCATGCTCTGGCACGCCAACTACCATCCAGATGGTGGCCAATTGTTCTATCCGCTCGATCGCAAGCCATTTGTCGTGCCTCTCGCGCTGCCTGGAGATGATGTGCAGCCGAGTGATTTTGTTTGCTTTTGGTTCGATGGTTCGCAGGGACTCTATATCCATCCCAACATTTGGCATGAAGGTGTTTTCACGACTCACGGCGAGCAGCGATTCTTTGATAAGCAAGGGGCCGTGCACGCACGCGTCTCAGTGAATTTCGCGAAAGAATTCAACTGTCTGGTAGCCGCTAGTCTAAAGCTGGCATAAACCTTTCGATCCAAGACTGGTTTGTCGCGTTGCCATCAGGCCCCCGAAATGCAGTTCTTGGCTAGAATTAGGTCTTCCATTCATGACGATTAAGGACTGTAGAGGCGGAACGCATGCTCGCGAAAATCATTAGTGCTGGGCGAACGGATATTGGTAAGAAACGCGATAGTAACCAAGATCAATTTTTGGTCGCCGATCTGAACAAGTCGATGCTTGTGCAATCCACCAGTTTGAACCTCGAGGCGCAGTCGCGACTCTACGGGATGTCGCACGGAAAACTGCTGATGGTGGCTGACGGCATGGGGGGGCACCAAGGTGGTAATCGCGCCAGCCGCATGGCCATCGACTTGCTGATCAATCAACTACTCAACAGTATGCACTGGTTCTCAAGTAATGAAACAGACGAAACGCAGCGAGAAACTGGTTTTATCGAAGACTTAAAAAAACTGATGAAGCATGCCCACGCGGCCATCGAGAAAGAAGCGCGGGCCGAAGTTGGCAAAAAAGGGATGGGTACCACGCTGACCGTGGCTTATGTCATTTGGCCTTGGATGTATGTCTTGCATGCTGGCGACAGTCGCTGTTATCTACTTCGTGAAGGTGAATTGCGGCAACTTACGCGTGACCATACTGTCTCAAATCAGCTCGTTGAACAAGGCGGCATGACGGCTGAAGAGGCTAGTCACTCGCGCTGGAGCAATGTGCTGTACAACGCGCTGGGGGCAGGCGCGGCCGAAGTTGTACCTGAAGTCCACAAAGTTGAATTGCGCCCCGAGGACACAATCTTGCTGTGTACTGATGGATTGTATCGCCACGTCCGTGATAATGAGATTCGCGATTTGTTGGAAACGGAGCTTGAACCGCTTGAGTCCTGTCGTTCACTGATCGACTTGGCGAATTTTCGTGGCGGGCTCGACAACATCACCGCCGTTGTGGCACGATTAGGGATGCCGGAGGATGACTCGCATCCCAAGACGAGGGTAGCCGTTGAGGTAACATTGGAAAGGTTGTTGGGGGAGACCACCGGGTTTCAGCCGCTGATTCCAAGCAGAAGGTCAGTAATCGCAGACCAGCCCACACCACCTGACAAACCGCGGAACTTGCCCGATACAGCCGACTTTAGCAAGCTTAAACCTGAACTTTATCAGAAGTAGAATATGCAACTCAGCACTCGGTCCGTCTCGCAGTTACTTGAACAACTCGATGCATCCGACGCAAACGACATCGGCAAGATAGCCAAACTCTCATTGGAGCTCGCCAAGCTGATTCAGCGGCGGGCCACCGAGTTGCAGACACCTGCCGAGCGAAGGCAGCAAGCGGAACTGGATCGCATGATCCAACATCCGCAAGACAAAGCCACCCTGACTCAGATGACCGACCAGGCGTTCCGCAGTGAAACCGCCGCTCGAGCCGTCGACCAGTTGGTGCACATCCTCGATGTACAGGGAATTCCGCGATTCTTTAGTCCCCTCGATCGAACCATGTTGCGCGGTTTTCAATCGTTCGGGAGCTATCTGCCGGGCGTGGCTGTGCCGTTGGTCAAGGACAAGATGCGGAAAGAGACCGCTAACGTGATTCTGCCAGCCGAACGCGAGATGCTGCGGGAACACCTCCACGCGCGACGCGAAGAAGGCGTCCGCATGAATGTGAATCTTCTGGGCGAATCGCTGCTGGGGGAAGAGGAAGCGCAGCGACGTCTGGAGGCCTATCTTGGTGCGTTGCAAATGCCTGAGATCGAATGCGTGTCGATCAAGATTTCGACCCTCTATTCGCAAATTTCTCCTATCGCTCGTGCATCCACCATCAAGACCATCGCCAATCGGCTTGAACTGCTCTATCGCGCTGCGGCTCGCCATCAATTCGTAAAACTGGATGGGACCAGCGTCTCAAAATTTGTGTACCTCGATATGGAAGAGTATCGAGACATGTCGCTTACATCCCAAGTCTTTATGATGACTCTCGATCGGCCAGGCATGGAGCAGGTGCGAGCTGGCATTGCCCTGCAAGCCTACATTCCGGACAGCTACTTGATCCAACAGCAGTTGACCGAATGGGCGCGTCGTCGCGTGGCTAACGGCGGAGCCCCAGTGACGATTCGTATCGTCAAAGGTGCGAACATGGAAATGGAGCGCGTTGAAGCCTCGCTGCGCGGTTGGCCACAAGCACCTTACAAGGTCAAGCTCGATACCGATGCGAACTACAAACGCATGGTGATCTATGGCTTGAGGCCTGAGAATATCAGCGCCGTTCGACTTGGCATCGCGAGCCACAACTTGTTCGAAGTCGCCTTTTCGCTGATTTTGGCAACCAAACATGCCGCCTTGGAGCATGTGCAGTTCGAAATGCTAGAAGGGATGGCCAATCATCAACGCCGTGCGCTGCGTGAATTGGTCGATAATCTGCTGCTGTATGCCCCCGCTTGCAAGCATGAAGACTTCATCCATGCCATCGGTTATCTGGTGCGACGCATGGACGAGAACACCGGCCCTGATAACTTTCTCCGGCATGCGTTCAAGATCGAAGTCGATAGCCCGGATTGGCGGCAGCTTGAAAAGCTGTTTATGGATTCGATCGAGAAGATGGATCAAGCCGCCAGTGCGCCTAATCGCTTTCAAGACCGCCGTCGGGCTCCAGAACAACCGGCTGCACCGAAGAACTGGCGTCTGCTAGACAACGAACCCGATACCGATTTTTCGTTGCCGCACCATTCAGAGTGGGCCCAGTCGATCGTGGCTCAGTGGCAACCCAAATGCGATAGCTTGGCCACGGAGATTCCATGTGCCATTGGTGGAGCCGACGAAGCGGGCGAGGGCGCGAATTTTGAATCGCTCGATCCATCTCGCACGGATGTAGTGGTGGCTCGCTATCGGCAAGCCAGCGAACGGCAACTCAAGCGATGCATCGAAACCGCGCATAGCGATCCGGCTGGATGGCGACAGCTTTCGGCAGAGGATCGCTACCAGTTGCTGCGCCGCGTGGCTCAGGAACTGCGAGTCCGCCGCGCTGACTTAATCGGGGCTGCGCTTGCCGACGGCGGCAAGACGATCATGGAGAGCGATCCCGAAGTCTCGGAGGCGATCGACTTCGTTGAGTTCTATGCGAAGACCGCCATTGAACTGCAAACGGATCCTAAGCTCAAGACGCGACCGCGTGGTGTGGTTGTTGTCATCAGTCCTTGGAATTTTCCGATAGCGATTCCATGTGGTGGTATCGTTGCTTCTTTGGCGGCAGGGAATACAGTTATTCTCAAACCCGCATCGGATACCGCACTGCCCGCCCGCGTGCTTTGCGAGTGCTTCTGGGCGGCTGGAGTGCCCCGCGAAGCTCTGCAGTTTGTCGTCTGCTCTGGATCCGACGCAGGTAGGCACTTGCTCGCGGACCCACGCATTCAAACGGTGATTCTGACCGGCGGCACCGAAACGGCACAACGCATCCTTGCCGCACGACCTGCCTTACAATTGTTGGCCGAAACAGGTGGGAAGAACTGCACCATTCTCTCCAGCTTGAGCGACCGCGAATTGGCGATCAAGAACGTGCTGCATTCCGCCTTCTCACACGCTGGGCAGAAATGCAGTGCCACTAGCCTGCTGTTGCTCGAAGAGGAAGTTTACAACGACAAGGATTTCAGGCATGGATTGATCGACGCCGTGTCCAGCCTCAAAGTCGGCTCGGCATGGGATCTGCGCACCAAGATGGGACCACTTATCCGCCAACCCGATGGCGCTTTGTTACGCGGGCTGAAGGAGTTGGAACCCGGTGAAGAGTGGGCTGTCATGCCGCGCATGGTTGATGAAAACCCATGCCTATACACCCCAGGTATTAAGTGGGGTGTTTCCGCAGGCAGCTTCACGCACATGACGGAACTGTTTGGACCAGTGCTTGGAGTGATGAAGTACCGGACCTTGCAACAAGCCATCGACATGGTGCACCAAACGGGATACGGTTTGACCAGTGGTCTGGAAAGCCTCGATGACCGAGAGCAAACCTATTGGTCGTCGCGGTTGATTGCCGGAAACCTTTATATCAATCGTTCCACCACCGGTGCAATTGTGTTGCGACAGCCCTTCGGTGGCATGGGCAAGAGCGCCTTTGGGCCCGGCATCAAAGCGGGCGGTCCCAACTACGTTGTGCCGCTGATGGAGTTCGCTACGATCGAAGAAGGTTCACAAGCACCTTCTGGGGATAGTAGCGGAAGCATTGCCACAGCGCCAGAGCTCGAATCGCTGTCCGCTTTTTGGCAACTGCTGAACGATGAAGACAATGCGGATTCCAAGCGACTGCAGGACCAATTCACCGCTGACCAATGGTCCGCTTTGCAGTCTGCCTTAGTCGATTACGATCAATTTGCAATCTCAGAGATTCGACAAAAACATGATACGTTGCGTTTGATTGGACAAGATAACTTCCGCTTGTATCAACCTATGACTCATATTCGCATTCGCGTCAGTGACTCGGATTCGTGGCTGAATATCATCGCCCGCGCCGCCGCCGTCATCGCGGTTGGTGGTCGCGCAACAATAAGTCATGCGGATGGGGTTCACGAAGATTCGCTCAAGTTGCTGGAAGCGTTAACGCGAGAATGGGCAGCAGACCTGGAGTTTGTCGAAGAAAGCGACGAGGAACTCGTGGAAGCCATTCGCGAAGGTCAAGTTGACCGAGTGCGTTACGCATCACCTACCAACGTGCCGCTCGCCATCCGTCAAGCCGCTGACGAACAGTTTATTTACGTTGCCGATGCGCCTGTAAGTCCCTGTGGTCGCGTGGAATTACTGTGGTACGTGCGCGAGCAAAGCTTGTGCGTCGACTATCACCGCTATGGCAACCTGGGGTTCCGAGCCACCGAGAGCAGGTCGGAAACAGCTTGATAAACGCTCACTCGTCGAGCATGCCCAACGTCACCGTGTTTCCAAACCAATCCATGTCGACCGTAAAGTCCAAGTCGTAGGCTTTACGCGGCACGCTGGGATCGAGCGCGACGCAATCTCCCCGCTCTGCATGCTTGCGAGCGGTTTGGATGTCGTAGCAATAATGCACTGAACGCTGGCATTCATTGCAGAAGCGTACTTGTTGATTTTCGTCCGTGGGGGTGAGATTCTCCCAGCGTTTGGGGCAGCGAAAACGAAATTCCAGTTCTTCTTTTTCAGCAGTGCCTTCATCGTCTTCGAGGTCTTGGTTGGCTCTGATGGAATCAAGCTGGGCTTGCTTCGCAGCAGGGCACTTTTCGATTGCGGCCATCGCAAGCAAACTAGTCCAGACTGCATCCACTTTGGTCAGCAGCTTTTGTCGACGGCGCTGAATCGCTTGGCGTCGCTCATCGGAGACATCCGGTTGCAGTAACTCCAAATCCATCCGCAGCATTTCCGCGCGGATGTCCTGATGTTCCTCCAGCCAGTCAGCGTAGATCAGTCGGGCAGAGAGGTCTTCTGGTTCATAGAAAATCTCGCGAATGAACACATGTTCCTTGCGGTAGCTTTCGGGTAGAACGGGATTCATGCGATACTTCCTTGTCATTAAGACAACGAGGGACTCTCAGCTTATTATCGCAAAACTCCTGGAGTAGTGCAAACACACAGAATTCTGCCGAACCGAAATCATGACAGGTTTGCCCTAGCTTGCACTGCTCGTCGCGGAATGCGTCAGGCATTTCGAATAATCTCGTAGATTTGTGAGCCGACGGCGCTTGCGGCGAGTCTCGAAGTTTGGAGCGTGCATGGGCGTGCCTCTTACCAATGCGAGTTGAGCGGCAAGCTATTCTGTATTGGAAGGATTACAGGTGGTGAACGATTGCTCCTTCGGTCACCCGCGGCTAGCGCCGTCGGCTCACTCTGCCCTTAGCGCAATAATCGACAACTCTCAAGCATTTCGTGAGTATTGCGCTTCAAGCATTTCATGAGTACTGCGGTGGTCCCCGAAAGCCTCGAACGGCTTGACAGCTTGTTGATTTGTGAGCCGAAGGCGCTAGCCGCGGGTCTCGAAGTTGGGCGCGGGCATGGGCGTAACTCGTACCAATGCGAGTTGAGCGGCAAGCTATTCTGTATTGGAAGGATTACAGGTGGTGAACGATTGCTCCTTCGGTCACCCGCGGCTAGCGCCGTCGGCTCACACTGCCCGTGGCGCAATAATCGACGGCCCTCAAGCATTTCGTGAATACTGTGTATCTGCACGGGTTTATTGACTACGGTACAATTAAGTTAACTGAGATAAGTTGACTAGAGATAAAAATCAACTTAAAGATGGCTTGCTCTTGCTGGACAGTTTGTTTCCTAATCCCGGAGTGGGTATGGTCCGCAGCGTTAATCGATATGAAGCCAATTTGCTGACCATACTGTACGCGCTCATTCGCGAGCGGCCGCTTGGTCAAGCCATGCTGAAGATTGTGCAGTCTAGTACACAACCGGATTGTCTCAGTCGCAATGCAATTGAACTGGTCCAACAAGCTCTTGCAAAGAGCGTATCGTTGTGGTTGGCTAGGTCAGGCGGATGGCAAGTCGAGCGATTCTTACGCAATGAATCGCCCGTGGTCGGTCGAGTCTGGCAGCGCACTCCGCCCACTGAGTTGGGGCTAGTTTTCTCGGCGGAGTCCTTGAATTTTCTAATGTGGTTAACTGCTTGTGAGCCACTACAAAGTGATGCGGAGTGGAAACCCGAGGATTCTGCGGAACTAACTGTGGGAGATCAAGTTCTATTGTTTCGCGCGTTGGAGACGTTGCGGAACACGCCAGTGGGATCGAAATGGTTTGAGCAATCGCAATTCTCTGGCAATCCGCTGGTCGCGCTGCATTTTCCTGACCAAGTCAGCAATGATATCGGTTTGTATCAATTGAATTTTGCACCGTGGATGCAAGGCTCAGGTGCCGCAATCCTTGAATGTCTGCAGTCAAGTCTCGCGGCGCGGTGGGTCGCGGTCGAACGTGCGAAGTCACAGATTCAAGACCCAGGCAAGATGACTCAAGTCGGTAGGAATCAGCAGTTGATACTTGACTACTTTGCCAACGCGGTTGAGGTATCGGGGCGACTTGATTTGAGCAGGTTTTTATTGTTCGCGTTGGCTGAATTAGTGGGCGAAGACGCTGACCATCACAACTGGGTGCGCAGTTTGGACGTCAGCAACAAACGCTTGGCTGACCGAACGATTGTTTATGCAGGGGCGTCTAAGTTCTTGCTGTTCGGCAAAAGACTGCGAACTTGGGCCGCTAACTGTGCTGCAACTGGGTACTTTGATGAAGGATATGCGGCGGCGCAGTTGTGGTTAGCGGACTGGGAACGCTACCATGGAGATGTAGTTACCGCGCGAGCTGCCGAACTGGCACAACGCTTCAGCTTCTAATCGCTTAGGGAGAATGAACATGAGCCGTGCGTATCGGATTCAGGTGAAAGAAAGTGTTACCAAAGTGGTGCGTGCTGAAGATCACGTGAGCTGCCAGTTGGAACTGTTGGAGATTCTGCCTTGCGAGCAAACGGCGGACTTACTTGGCGCTGAACTGGAGAAACTCGGCTTTGTTCGCGAAGGCGATATCGCACGACGCAAAACTGGGGTTATCACGGTGACGGTCGAATTGGCGAGTGGCCTAGTCACGGTCAGCGCTGAGGAGACAGAAAAGGTGCAGCTCGAAGGAACCAAGGAAGGGATTACATACACAGATACTGGTCCGGTTAAGCACGCCGAAAAGGCCCTATCCGACGCTTTGCTCAAAGAGCTGCAAGTGAAGGCCGATGAGAAACGCGAGGACTTGCAAAAACAGGTGACCGATGCGCTCGAATCGAAGCTCCACGACGTGCGCGTTGAGCTGGAGGGTGCCGTGAATCGAATAACTGCGGAGGCCCTCAAGCTGCGCGCGGCTCAGTTAGGCCAGATCAAGACAATTACTGAAGATCCAGCCTCAGGGTCGATGACGATCGTGGTGGAAGTTTAATCATGGCTGCCCAAGAAGTTCCCGCCGATGTGAATTGGAACGCGCGTAAACTGTGGGCTATCCGCCATTGGTGCGCGGATGTGGCCTTGAATCCCCAAGAGCTGACTGCGAATGGTTCGTTTCGGGGTTGGAGAGCCTTGGATGCAAGTTCGAAGGGCGAATTGCAGCCTGAGGCCATTTCGGCATTGGCAGGCGAACAAGAGGCATCACTGATCGAGGCCCTAAAAGTAACTGATCCAGCTACCGCTCATTTGATCTACGCGGATTGGCTCGATGAACGCGGTATCGGTACTGCAGCGATCGGACATCGACTGATGGCTGAACGCTTTCAGTGGCGTTGCATCGGATCGCAGGTTGTCTTTAAACGTGATCATATCATCGGCATGTACAACGCATTTCAGGGCTTCCTCTCGCCTGCCACAGGAAATTCAGGCACAGGGCACTCAGGCACAGGAAATTCAGGCAAGCGGGTTGGTTTGTGGTTAATGCCGTTGGACGAAATCACCGGGGGAAGAAAGGGTGATTTAACGGGTGTCTTCACTCGCCAGCAAATGCCAGAGGCTGAATACATCGGAAGCTATGATTTTGAATCGGTGATTGAGAAGATCTATCGAGTGAGTTGGCAATTGCGGGGTGTACGCGTTGTGCAGAAAGAGTCGACGACATGAGCATTTTTGTAGCTGAGAAAAGCTTGCCGCAAGAATTGTCCACCGAGCAAGCCGTCGAGCTGGCTTATTCTGCAAACCTGCTTGATTGTTTCAATGATCTACAGCGTGGCTTGCCGGTTTTGATCGAATGTGAGAAGGATCTGGCTCCCTTCGTGTTCATCAACATGCGCACGCGATTGAAGCAAGCGGGTGTGCAATGTGTCTACTTGGATGGACGGCCTAAGCCCGGGCAAGCGAACGATTTGAATTGTGGTTTGGTGGGCACCATGATTGCCCAGCTACGCGATGCGGTCCGCGGAGTGGTTGAAAAGCGTGTGGTGGTTTTGCCGCACTTAGACTTGCTCACGACCAGCCAAGGTGGGTTAACGGCTGAAGCTCGCGAAGTGATTCCGTTGCTCTACGAAAACCCCGAACTGGTCTGGTTGAGCTTTAAGGATCCATCGTTCCCACTACCGTCTGTGATTGAGAATTTGTTTCCTCGGCGTTACAGCCTG
>JANRMD010000420.1:0-14863 GCA_033761895.1 Pirellulaceae bacterium
AAGCGCCAGAGTCAGTGTTGGCTCGTGAATTTGAAGAAGTTGCAAAGGAGAGTAAATTCTGGCAGCGAGCGAATGAATGGAACGAATTCACCGATGCGGTCACTGCCTACTTGCGCAACCATGATTCGGAAGCGGTTCCTCAATTGGTTGAGAAGCTGACGGCACTCGAGAAATCGATTGCCGTCAATCCAATTTTGGCAACGATCCCCAAGTTGCGAATTACGCTGGAAAAAATGGCCCAGCGAGGCACAATTCTTGACAAGCTCACAAGTAACCTCGACAAGGACATTCGGTCTTCCTTGCTTACTCTCGAAGCTCCAACCAAAACGGGACTCGATCCGCTTCGGTTCTTCGCCTACTCATCTTATGTGACCGACCGCAAGAACAAAGACAAAATTCAATCTACAGGCAGTAAAGGACTGGAGGTTTTGGCAGCCGGTGATGGAACCGTAACTAATACGACCATGTCCGGAGTCGTTGTCGTACGTCAAGATCCACAAAAACTCTACAACGAATTGATCGCGAGCTACAGCGTGCAGCGCGACGATTTTCTGAACAAATGGGAAGCAAAGTTCCTGGAACAAGTTGCAACAATTTTCAAAAGGCCTGAATTAGATCGGAAGATAAAGGAGCAACTAATCCTCCAGCTTCTTCGCGCCGCTTCGGAAGGAAGTGATTACCTGGCTGATTATCAGAAAGAGAACTTGGTATTCCTGGGACTCCGCGAATCGAAGAACAAGTCAGATTGGTTCGAAGGCTCGAAACTCGAAACAGTTCTGGATACAGATGTGACGAGCCAGATCAATCCATCATTGAGCAAGGCAATGAAGGAGATTCGATTGGTCGATGCTCCACTCCAAGCGGTTGCTGCGACCAAACTATACTGGGTCGGAACAGTTCAGAGAGACACTGAAGGGAATCCTCAAGCTGTACTAACAAAACAGCCTAAAACGAACGGAAAGCTCTTCATGATTCGGCAACAAATGAGTACCAGTGACTCCGCTGCAATCATATTTGCGGGTACAGTTCGCGATGGCAATAACTCGTTGACCGGAGACCGAACACAGCTTGTTCTTGGTCGTCCACTATTCTTTTTGGCAACGAGTGCAGACTGACTTGATGCTGGCGGTTGTTTGAATACTTAGAGGTGGTGTTTTGGAAGATCGATATTACGTGCGCTTCAAAGGTCGCGTGCTTGGGCCGATGTCAGGAGACAAGACCAAGGAGTTGGTGCGCCGCGGACAGATTACTCGCGTCCATGAGCTCTCGCCCGATGGCATCGAATGGCGCAAAGCCGAAGAGTTTACGGAGTTTTATCCGAAAAAGCCGATCGTTCAAGTAGTGACGGAAGCGGTTACGGAGCAGCAAAAGCCGAAGCAAGCTGAAGCAATTGAGTGGTTTGTGCATATGGACGGCCAGAACCAGGGCCCCGTCGAGGAGTCGAGCATTCGTTTGTGGATAAACAGCGGAAGAGTTACTCCAGATTCGCTCGTTTGGAAGGACGGGATGGCAGAATGGCTAGCCGCAGAAATTGTGTGCCCGCAGTGGTTCGCTGGTCGCGCGGCGAATGTAGGTTCCAACACTTCAGCAAAAACGGTAAATGGTTCTGACTCACTTGAGGCGATTTGCACGGAGTTACGCAGGCAAACGTTCTGGATTTATTCAACCTCTATAGTCGGACTATTCGCTTGCGGTTGCCAGATACTGTGGTGGTTGTTCGTCTTGATCAGCCAAATTGTAGCGCCACCGGATAACAGTCAGGCCGTAGTTGTTGGATTGATCGGGACCTTTATCGGTGCCATTTTTAGCGGGCTAGGCATGTTTTGTTCCGTTCAATTGCTTCGTTATGCGAATAGCGTTGCCGTTCTCAAGCATGCTCCAACAGACCAAAATACCTTGGTCGCAGCACGACGCCTCTCAGGCGTTTGGTTATTTGTCGGAATCTATGTGTTTACGACGATCGTGTTCTTCTCGATTCTCGGTTTGCTGATTTATGTCGGTACATTACGTTCCCTGTACCTAATCTCCAACTGAGAGGACCTTACGCATGTCCAGAGTCACCACAGGCCCAACCATCAGTTGTTACCGTTCTGATCCAGAAAGTTGGTTTGGCCTTCGCGTGGAAGGAAACACTTCTGTAAACACTTGGTTTGCAGGCTTGATCGCCCTATTGCTGACAACTTTGGTTTTAGTGGGATTGTTTTTCAGCCCGGACTCAGTGATCCGTGCTATGGTTCTCGACCGTGGCCCCACCCAGCATGCGGCGATTTTTCTCGGTTTCTGGTGCGCGGTCATTTTGATCCTAAAGAACATGAAACTGCGTATTCAACTCAAGGCGCTAAAGTACTCGATAGTACCCGACATGCACTCATTCGTGCTTAGTTCACAAACGGTCGACGTAGTTGCCGCACGAATTCATGAGATTGCTGAGGACCCGGAGCGTTTTATCGTTTTCAATCGAATCTTAGTAGCCATTTCAAACCTGAAAAATCTCGGCCGCGTCTCGGACGTCGATGACATCTTAAAGTCCATGGGTGAGCAGGACGAATCTTCACACGAAACCTCTTTTGCGATTATCAATGGCTTTTTATGGGCGATTCCCGTACTCGGATTCATCGGAACAGTGCTGGGCCTTTCGGTCTCCATCGCAACCTTTAGCACACTGCTGGAAAGCCAGAAGGAAGTATCGGGGATCGTTTCATCTCTAAAAGAGATAACCGGTGGTTTGAGTACGGCGTTTGAGACCACACTTCTGGCGCTGGTTATTGCCTTGGTAATCCAGTTATGGATGACCAGCCAGAAAACGGCGGAAGAGCGTTTTCTAGACCAATGCAATGTGTATTGCCTGAAGCAGGTCACTAGCAGAATCAAGATACTTCCGTTCGAGCAAAGCCGCGAAATATAGGGGAATTCGTTGATGGGAAAGCGACGGTCAACGTCCAACTCAGTTTCCTTCTTCGCGTTCCAGGACATCATAACGTCGGTGGTTGGCATCTTCGTGTTGATCACGTTGATTATGGCAATTGAGCTTGCTCAAACCGTCGCAGAAGCAAGCGAGTCGTCCAGCGAGGGGGTTTCGATGGAATTGCTCAAGTCCCTCGCATCGCTTGAAGTGGGTGTTGTGGAGTTGCAAGCGGAGTTCGACGCGCTGAGTTCGGCTCAAAACGCAACGAGTGGACTGAACAGATTTAACCGTGAACAGACACTCGCGGACACTCAGGCTCGACTTAAACAAATTCAACAACGCACAGCGCGCGTTGAGCAGGATCTGGAAGACGTGAAGAAGAGCTTAGTCGAAGCAAAAAAGATCGAAGAGCAATTACTAGCGCAAAACCAGTCGGCTGAGGCAGAGCGCGAAGAACTGAAACGTCTACAGGACAAACGTAAAGAAATTGAACGCTATTCGGCAGTCCTCGAGATCGACAAGCCACTGATCTTCCGAGATCAAACTCAGGAAGGACGCTCGGTGGTTTTGGTCAAACTCGATAAGGATGAGATTGTGGTGGCCGATTCTGCCACAGCAACGACTCAAAAATTTGTCGGTACGTCACGGTTAACAAAGTTTTCTACATGGCTAGGTAACACGCAGCTGAACTCGCGTCAAATTCTCGTAGTTGTTAAGCCCCTTGGCGTTGAAGACTTTGAAGAGGTAAAGAACGGCCTTGACGGAGCTCGCGCTACTTGGGGTTTTGATGTCGCGGAGCAAGACTCCAATTTTCAGTTGCGTTATCAGATGGAGCTGGCACCATGAGGCGTCGTCGCACTGGGCAAGCATCCAGTCTAGATCTCTTTCTAGACACGATTTGTAACACGTTCGGCGGAATCATGTTTTTGGCGATTCTGCTTTCAGTGCTGGTCCAAATACGCAGCAAAGAGCCGAAGCCTGTGGAACCCTCGAAAGTGCCAATGACTGCGGCTGAGGCCCGGGAAGTTAGCAATCAGCTTGCTACGCTCACTACGGCCTATGACCGTCTCACTGACCTACTCGTAGAGCTGCGCAAGAAACAGCCACTTCCTGAGGACCAAACAATCCAGCAGCTAGGAAAAGAAAGCGAGCAGGCACAGAAAGTACTCGATGAAGCAACGCAGCAACAAGTTGAGACTGCAAAGCAGCTAGCCCAGCAGATTCAAACCAACGCGGAAATCTTACAGTCCATGGAAGAGTGCCGTGAACAGTTGATTGCCGAACGCGCTGCGCTCGAGAAAGACACAATGGCATTGGATGAAGCACTTTCTGACCAGATGGAAACACTAAAGCTTCCGAAGATTGCGACTAGCTTCAAGTCAAAGGTCTTCTTTTTGATGCGATATCATAAAGTTTACTCGTTGGCAAACATACCGGGGCCGATTTCTGACAACTCAGACCTAAATGACGCCGATGTTACAATCAAACATCTGAGTCCAGAAGCATTCACTGCGGCGCCGAAGCCCGCCCACGGATGGTCAACGACGAACGCAGAGCTTGACAGTTATATGCGGGCTTGTTCACCAAGTGTTCATGTTTTCACCGTAATTGTGTGGCCTGATTCATTTGCCGAATTTGCTGCCATGAAAGAAAAGATGATCCAATTGGGCTTCCAATATGACTTGCAACCACACCCCGACGAACCTTCAGTTCCGTTTGGGCGAGGGTCTGGTGCATCGCGAGTCCAGTAGATTTGAGAACAACTCATGAAACCTGTGCCACCTCCTTTGCCAAAAAAAGCTGCTCTGGTTTCAGCGCCGCAGATTAAAACACAAAGCGTTGAAGGCAATCATCAGACCACATTGATGTTGGTAGGTCTGGCTGTATTGCTCCTGATAACCCTGGGACTTCTCATCCTTATCGTAAGCTTGACAAGGAATGGCGATGGAACTTCAACGCAAGGGGTCGGGGCAAGCATCGATGCTGGAACTGTTGGCAAGGAACAAGGCAACACCGCTGGGGAGAATGTAGAGGTAGATAAAGCGGTAGGTCCCCCAAACGATTCGACGCAGACTGATTCAAATCCCGTAGTGGCTCCACCACAAAGCACGTCGCCGGAGGAAACACAGCCAACTAAACACTCAGAAGAGACTGTCGAAGGCGTATCTGAATCCGAAGCGGAAGCACATGAAGTTGAACCTGACGAGTTACCCAAGGGGGCACGCGTCATACCTCTATTCAGCGAACCCTCGGCTGCGTCAGCCCCAACGCTTGAAACAAGCAATCCGTTTTTGGATGCAGGCAAAGCAAACTCGATCGTGTTCGTCATCGACAAATCAAGCAGCATGTCCCAAAACTTTGGACGCGTTATCAACGCCCTTAACCAAGCGATCGACGGATTGAGCGAGGACCAGTCGTTTCAGTTGATCTTCTTCGACGATGCTCCTAGGCAGAATCCAAACTCCAGGGGCTTAGTGAAAGCAACAAAGAGAAACAAGGACGCTATGAAGAAATGGGTTGAGAACCATGTGACTGCGGACGGAAGCACCGAACCCCTGGCCGCCGTTAGTTTGGCGATTGATCTCAGTCCACAGCGGATCATCATCCTGAGCGATGGCGAGTTTCATCCGCAATATGTAGAAGCAATAACGCAGTATAACTATAGCACATCCCAAGGCCATATTCGAATCGACTGCATCGGGCTAAATGAGGTCGTTGAATCGTTGCAACAGATAGCGCGGCGAAACGGGCCAGGAATCTACTATCAGGCGAGATGAATGAATTTCTCGACGGTATCAGCATCTCGGTTGTTCAGGAGTTAGCGAAAATGAGTTCCCCTGATTCGAAACGTGCGTGGCTTGTACAAAGTACTCGCGGCGACCTTGGCCCGTTTACTCTGCAGCAATTGCAGCAACTTGCCGCACGCGGGACACTGAATCGGTCCACATTGTTGCGAGAAGCGAAATCGACCGTATGGATTCGAGCCAGTCAAGTCCCCTCAATTTTCGACACGAACGAAAGGGGAAACACTGCTTTTGTGAACGCCTCAACTAATTCCGCAACGGGGCCATCTCAGCCACCAACAATTGCTCGTAAGTCAACTGAGCAGAAGGGCCGCGATGGAGTGCCTGCTGGTGTAATTGTGGGAGCCGCAAGTATGCTAGCCATGCTGCTGTTCTTTATCGGCTTAATGGCGTTTATGGCATGGGATTCGAACACTGAGCCCGTTGCGCAGAATGCTGCTCAGCCTTCAAAAAACAGCACTCTCCCGGTTACTCAGCCGCCGGTTACTCAGCCTCCTGACAATGCACCGCTGGTCAGCGCCTCACCAGCTACGCCAGTCCGCGAGAACAATTACTCTACCGAGGATCTGGTTACGCGGACAAAGGAGTCAGTAGCATTGATCTCAACGCCAACAGGCTTTGGTTCGGGATTCGTCGCTGCCGATGGCGTTGTGGTGACAAACTATCACGTGATTGCCGAATCTGATGCCGACTCAATTGAGGTGTACTTCCCTGATGGGCAGGACGGAAGAAAGGGGCCCTTCGAATCACAACTTATCGCCGAAGAACCGGAACGCGATCTAGCACTGTTACACATCGAGCAGCAAGTTCCCAAAGTTGAAATTGATACAACGCATAAGTTCCGGCGAGGGCAAGATGTTGTCATCATTGGCTCTCCCGGAGTGTTTCGTGGCGCATCACTACTGCCCAATGCGGTAACGAAGGGTGTGTTGAGTTCGGAAGCGGCTATCGACGGCTACAACCATTACCAGCTCTCGCTCGCAGTAAACGGCGGCAATTCTGGAGGACCAGTCTTCGGCATGGACGCACGAGTAATTGGTGTTGTTGTATCCAAATCGACGGCGGAAGATTCGATTAGCTTTTGTATTCCGGCTTCCGACTTGGTTGCCATGCTGCAAGCGCAGGCAGTCAATGACTACAAGCCAACTGGACGTGTAACAGCGGAGCATAATGCACGCGTAACCGTAAACGCACTCACCAGCCAGGTGCTTTCGTTAGAAAAGTTTATGAATAATGTATCTGCAATTATAAGCGAGCGCTCGGGGAAATCACCCGAATCGATTGCCGCGAACGATATCGTGATCAGCGTCAAGTCCTACATGGAAAAAGAATCGCCCGAGTTGATTAAAGACTACAGCTACTCGCTGAAGCAAATTGTTGATGACGAACGGCTTACCGCACGTCAAAGATCAGAGGTCGAATCGTTGATGCAGCGACATCGCGCACTTAAGCGAATCTTTGACCAGCCTCCGACCAACATTCGGCAATTTACGAATGATCTACGCAGTCTCAGTGATCAGTTCTTGAATCAACTGGCCGAGGTCAATCGTTCGCTTCAACTCGGAAAGCCAGGCGTATTCAACTAGGGCAAAACTCCGTTGACACAGCAGACCACAATGCAGCTCGAACGCGTTACCAGTGTGCCAGCTCGCATTTGGAATAATCTCGAATGCAACTTTCGTGAGCAGCTTGCGCGAGTCGCTTCCCATTGTGCGCGGACATTCAGCAGACGGCACTGGATTTCCAGACGGCTCTTGAATCGGACTTAACCGGCTGCTTTTTAGGTATCACCTTTGCGCAATGGTTGAGCGACATGTTATACGGTTCAGTTTTTGGGACGGAGCGTGCAAGCTCCAATAACGTCCTCACCCAGCTTGTTTGTGGCTTTGAAGGTCAGTGCGATTTCGCCATTCTGCATGCGGCCGCGGGCGAATGCCTTTTGACGGCCTACAAGCGGAGTCTCCATAATGACAAGTCCATTGCCCGTAACCGGTACGGTACCCGATATCGGCAACTCGAGTTTCTCGCCATTGGGGCCAACGACGACCATTCCTCCTCCAAACTTATCGCCGTTACGTTCGGATACCGAAATGGCCCATTTGCCCGCTTTGCCACCGGTGCCCTTGAGTTCGCCAACCCACGTTACGCCCACGCGAAACGCATCAACCGCGTTCTCGTCTGCCTGTGCAACACGTGCCGCCGACGTCGAAGAACTTGTATCCTTTTGCGTTGTACCTTTTGACGATTCACTTTCACGTTCCTCAAGCAAGGAGGTCACTAATCGCTCTAGCAATTTGACTTTCGTTTCGAGTTGATCAACGCGACTTTTCAGTTCATCGACAGGGACTTGTGCAGTAGCTTGTGTAGCAGTGAGCAGCAAACAGCAAAACATGACGACGGTTCGAGTCTGAAACATAGGGGATTCTCCTTTAATGAAAGGTTAGGTGTAGTTTTGGGCTACAAAAATCAATTAGGTCAGATGAGGAGCATTCAGTGAGTGATGGAATTCGTTGACAACCAGCGTTCGCCCGCAGGTCTTGCTTGATTCCACAACATAAAGTCGCGAAGACTGCGAAAATGCATCCTAGGTTGCGCGAAAGCGGTTTGGTACGTCTCCGAATTCCAGAACGCTAGGCTAGTCTCGCTGCTTGTGGATTTCTCAGGAAACGCAAGTTGTTCAAGCCTCGCCAGCACGGACGCTCGCAAGTCCGTCACACAATCGACTCGCCTTAGCAATGACGCGAGCAATTGCGGGTCATCAGCCAACGCGATCAGCTCGGCGCGCACAATCCCTTCGCTTAAGAAGCGGTTCGCCGCACTCGCAATCGGCTGGTACTCGGCACGATTCAGTTGTAGCTTGAACCTCGGGATCACGTTCATGAGGTCAGTGAATCCTACACCGTCCAAGCCCTCGACCAGTCTTAGGAAATCAACTACAAACGCGGCTCGATCTTTCTGCGCGCGAACAGCACCGAGCAATGCTAGTTGTTCCGGAGGCCCATTCTCGGAAAACACAGCTGCACCCAAGTCTTTTTGGTTAGCAACGAAATTCTCCCAGCAGGTTCGAAGCATATCTACAGACATAGCGTTGAACAGTTTCGTTCGTTGGTCTGGACCGATATCCAAATCACCATACCCATCACGGGAGACAAGGATTAGGAATGATCGCTTCTGTTCTTCATCCATGTCGTCGAACGAGTCGATAAGGCATCTTAATGTGCCAGCATGTGGTGGCGATTTCGTCGCAAGCTCATCCGGCCCCAGCCGTGATTGACCGCGGAGGATCATGAGCAATGTACCGATAACTGAGCGGCGTTTGGGTTCCGGCCATCCGCGAATCAGGCTCGCCGTAGATATACCTGATTCGCTGCCATCTGAGTTCCAGGAACGCCCAGCGTTACGCTCCCAGAACTTACTCACTGCTTCAACAAGTGCTTCCTGCTGCTCAAGTGCGAGCTCGCTCAAGAGGCTAGTTTCCAAGGCTGTACCATTCCAGTTGTACGCGTTCCAACTCGGATCATGAATCTCGTCAAGATACCTGCGGGCAAGATGCATTCGCGATGCTGGCTTCATTAACTTAAGGGCTTTGAGACCAAACGCAACCTGCTGCTCTGATACGCCTTCTGCTTGGACGTAATCATTGACTATCAATGTCAAGAGTGAATCGAGATCCAACTCCGTTCCCGCATCCTGAAACCGAATGAGTACATCGAGTAGAGCCTCCGGTCGATCGAATTCACCAAATTGCAATTGCACATTCAAATCAGCTTGGATCATCGAAGCGGCCTGACGACGTAACTCAGGATCAATCTTGGATGCATTCGACGCCAACGACAGCCAACACGCGTTGCGAACGTATCCCAAATCGGACTTTGGTAGATAGTTAAGCATTGTCGCGGCTACGGTGTTTGGATCGGGATAGTCTGGCACAGACAAGACACCGGCAATGCCTTGCAGAGAATTTGCGATCGTCCCGTATCGTGGATCATTCGTCATTCGATCCGACAGAAGCTGATACTGCCGAACTGCGTCTTCGGCCGACAATTTCCTTCCTAACTCACATAGTGCAACGCCGATGACCGCATCTCCACGTCCTGGGCCAAAGCCGTATAGACTTGAAACATCTTTCGATAGCAAAGACCAAAACGCAGCCGCTTGTTCGCTGGACAAACGATCGGCGACCTTGTACAGCGATGTCGCGTTGCTAGTAAGAAAGCTTTCCGAAAGAGCTATTGAGCCTTCGACGAGTTGCTTCAGGACAAGCTGGATTCCTACTTGGAAGGCTGAATCATCAGATTTCGACAAACATTGCCAAAAATCTGTGACCTGCGTGACATCCAGTTGCTTGATCGAAACTCCCCGTCGTTCGAGGTCGCTAATCAAAGAGCAGTAGGCAAGCAATCTTGCAGACAACGACGGGTCACCAGAGTTTGTATATGCGGTGAATTTGATCTTTAGCGAGGGTTCTTCCAACTGCTGGAAAATTTCATCCGCGAATACTGAATCTTTACTCGCGATTACTTCAAGTTCTTTTGCTGCAAACTCGGCGACTCTCTCACCATGCTTGCCCGTTGTCGACTCGACGAGAAACTTAACTAATCCATCACGATTGTCGCGCATATTCACCCACACCAGCGACTCCCAAACGCCTGCCTTTCGCTCCTCTGGGGCTTCGTTCAAGTATCGCATGAATTCATCAATCCCAAGGACACTAATCGCATCCAATTCGTTGAGACAACTCAGCGCCGCGTAGCGAATGCGGTGTTCTAAAGAAACGTCGCGAAAAATAGCGAGTGCATTCTCACCCGCGTTTTCATTGGTTGAGATATTCAAGCCAACGCAGGCTTGAAGGATCCAAGCCATTTGAGTTGGTAGGCGATCCGCGATGTGCGGCGTTCGAATGGCTCGATCTAGTATCTTCAGTTTGAGTTCCTGCGATTCGAGCGTTGCAATGTCCTCAATCGCCATGCGCGCCACACTACCATCTTCCAAGCCACCGGAACCAAGCGGACGAAGCAGGCCGGAAATTAGCGCATCTTCAGCTTCCTCTTTCGCTTGCCGCGCGTTGTTGGCTTCGATCACAGCACGAGCGGCTTCGCGATTAGCGCGGAACATCTGCCAAGTTGTGCCTGCCAAGCCCGCGACCATCGCCAGTAGAACGGCTGCGAGCGCGGTCAGTAGGCCACGATTGCGATGCGCAACTTTTCGAAATCGATAAGCGAGTGTTGGTGGATGCGCAAGCACTTGCTCGCCGGCTAGGTAACGCAGGATGTCCATCGCAAAACTCTGTGCCGACTCGTAACGATTCGAGCGATCCTTTTCGAGCGCTTTAAGCACAATCCAATCCAGCTCGCTGCGCAGGAGCTTGGTTAAACGTTCGGGCTCATAGCTACGATTGGCGGACAGGGTAGCGATAAGTTGCGAACTGCTGAGTTTGGCACTGGGCCGCGGCGGCTCTTCTTCTCGAATAACACGCAAGATCTCCAGCACGCCAGCCTTTGCCAATTCCAGTTGGGAAAACGGTGGTGCACCAGCGAGCAATTCGTACAGCAAAACGCCCAGCGAATAGACGTCGCTACGGGTGTCAACGTCCAAGTTGTTCAGCATCGCTTGCTCGGGACTCATGTACTGAGGTGTGCCCACGATGCCGCCGAACACGGTGTGCACCGATTGTTCACTCAGTCCGCCGCCAGTTGCTTTGGCGATGCCGAAGTCGATGACTTTCGGAACCGGGATGTCATCAAATAATGCAACCAGAACATTCGAAGGCTTTATATCGCGGTGGATAATCCCTTTTTGATGAGCATGTTGGATAGCTTGGCAAACAGGCACGAACAACTCCAGCCGCTTCTCGGGCGAGAGCTTTCGTCGATCGCAGAACTCAGTAATCGGCACACCTTTGACCAACTCCATCACAAAAAACGGCTGGCCACCGGGCATCAATCCACCATCCAGAACCTTAGCGATGTTTGGGTGGTCCATCATCGCCAGCGCCTGTCGCTCAGCCTCGAAACGAGAAAGTACCGATTTGGAATCCATGCCGGATTTAATGAACTTCACCGCGACGGCACGCTTTACAGGCTCCGATTGTCGCGCGACCCAAACTTCGCCCATGCCACCCTCGCCAATCTTCTCAATCAAGCGATAGCGACCACCGAAAACGACATCAGGCTTCACGTCCCGCATGTCGTAGGTTGTCGAATGATTGGCCACATGCGAGTAGGACGCAACGTGCTGATCGGCCTCGCTACTTGGAGGAGATTTTGTGGCAGGCTCACTCGAACTAATGGCAAAATGAGATGTCTGATCAAGCAGGCTGTCGGGCTCCAATCTCGCACGCAGCAACGCCTCGAGTTGCTCACGCATTCGCGGCTGTTCATGCGTGAGTTGCTCAAGCAGTGCCTGCCACTCCTGCTCGGGCCTTGCCGTGATCTGCTGGAAGAGTTTTAGAAGTTGATTGATATCTTCGTTCATGATGTATCTCAGAGTCACCGAATTCACGACTCATAAGTACCTGCGACGTTTGGCGCGAAGCTGTCGAAGATTTTATAGAAAAGTTCTGAGAATTCGGCGCGGCAAGCCTCGCTACGGTAGATCGAGTCGCATTAGTCGTGGAAATTCCCACCCATTTCGCGGGGGATTTCATCGGCCGTTTCGATAGCCACTTTTAGCCAAGCGCGAGCAAACTCCCAGCGCTGCCTGGCTTCGTAAACGGTGAGCCCAAGAACTTCAGCGACTCCCTCGTGCCCTAGTCCAGCATACGTGCGCAGCTCGACGAGCTTCGCCAGTGCCTCGTCCACTTCGCTCAGCTTCGTTAACGCCTGATCTAACGCGATCAACTTTGAGGCTTGACAATCAGTGCGGTTTGAAGCTGGAATGTCCTGCAATTCGACTTGAAACATTTCGCCCCCGCGACACAATCGCTTCTTGCTGCGAGCGTAATCGATCAGGATACGCCGCATCGCTTGAGCAGCGGCGGCAAAGAAATACGCCTTTGACTTCCACGGTCGTTGTTCAACTCCGCTCACCAATCTTAGAAATGCTTCGTGAACCAAAGCCGTCGGTTGGAGAGTATGGTTCGACCGCTCCGCTCTCATGTAGCTCGACGCAATCTCATGCAGCTCCCGATAGACAACCGGCAAGAGGTCCTCAGAAGCGATATCTTCTCCAGCAGCCAATCTCGCAAACAGGCTCGGCATTTCTTGCATTTGTAGGCAAACCTCAGTGGATTTAGAATACGCAACCGCAGACAGCTGCCTGAAAAGGCATTATCCTAAGCGAGACCTATCTGCCAAGACCGATCCACAACCCCAAAAACGTATTCCCTTAGCATAGCGTCTTCCCATGGCCGCGAACGGTCAAGTTATCTAGCGGTGGCCATATACCAGTGGCCATATACCAGTGGCCATGTACGGTTGCTCAAAAGTCGCCTTCCGGATGAAACGCGGGACAAGGGGTTTTCAATTCAAGTGACGGTCAGCGTCAAATTTGCAACATCGAGACAGGTTACGCCAAATAAGCGTTCGCTGGAATTCTTTAAGCTACATTTCAAATGTTAACGGTTTGTCGTTGCTTGAGAGATTCCTCACATGCACTCACTTCCCTGTCCATCATGCACATCAACAGATGCAGAAATTCGCGGCACAATCTTTAGGTGCCTTCAATGTGACAATGCTGCAAGCCTAGAGGATGTTACCACTCTTTGGGTTGAAATAATTCGCGACTATGCTCCGCCCGCACAGCGCGTCAAACTTGAACTTGAGATTGAATCACTATTTGATGTTGGGCAAATCGGATGAACTGAAGCGTTTCTGGAGTGCTTCTTTGGTCTCGTTGAGCTGATTCTGAAAGTGCTCGGATTGTGGATTTGCCTGACACATCCATTCTTGCTCGGATTGTGCTGAGGAAAGCGCCTTGATTGCTTCTGCTGGCGACTCAAGCTTAATGCCCAATTGAAAGTAGAGTTGACCGAGAATGTCGCGAAGGTCGATTACGTCTGGGTTAGTTTGTACGTAAGGCGTAAGCAGTTGAATCGCGCTCTGCCAGTGCTGGATAGCCTCTGAGTCACGGCCGATAGTACACAACATCACACCTTGATGCAAATCGAGTTTGGCCAGTCTGCGAGCATCCGACGCGAATGCACGCACGGAACATAAGTGCTTGAGCAATGGACGCGCTGCTTCGAAAGCAGAGATTTGCTCGTCAGGCCCGACACATAGGGCGAGATTGGTGAAAGTAGTTGCAAGCTTCACTTCCAAATCGGTGTTTTCGCTATCTTCAGAATGCAACTGCTGAAATAGATCACGTGCTCGTCGGTAGTAGACTGCGGCCTCCGTATTTCGCTCTTTTCGAAGCAGGCAGTTACCTAGACTCCCAACACACGATGCCAAATCACGGCGATAATCCAGCTCAGTGGGGTATGCGGTATGAAATGCTTCGAGCGTCGCATGCACTTGCTTATAGAGTGCGATTGCTTCGTCAAGTCGATTGGCATTTGTAAGTCCATTGGCGCGATGAAATTGACATCGATATAGCTTGATTTGGAACGGTTCACTGTCGGGCTGTAGCTGCAAGAGCGATTGGGTGGCTAGTTCAGCATCGTGCCAGGCAGCAATTGTTTTATTCGCGTTGCCGAGTGACTCGGTAATCTCAGCCAAGCTACAACAGGCATTCGCCATCTCTTCCTTGAGCTCTGGGTCGTTAGGCCATCTGACAATAAAATCCTTATAAAACGAAACGGCTTCCGTTAGCAGTTCCTGTCGCAACGGTTGGAGTCCGGGTTGGTCCAGTTTTGATGCCGACTGTCCAATTTTTAAATAGAACTGATCGATGGCTCGTCGATTATTCTGAAGGCTCTCGATTGCCAAATCTCGCTGACTCACTGCGACTCGCCAGTTCCACAAAACCCCGAGCAAGCCAAGCAAGATGGAGAGAGTCAGGCAGGCAAGCAGGGCTGACACCACCTGGTTGCGACGAACCCAGAGGAACGCCTGCTCGACGCCATTCAAAGGTCGAGCGGAGATGCGTTGTCGAGCCCGCCAGCGTTTCAGATCCTCAGCCATTTCACGAGCGCTGCGATATCGATGGGAGCGCTCTTTAGCAAGGGCTTTCAAACAGATGGCTTCGAGTTCCCAGGGGATATTAGCGTCAATCT
>JANRMD010000421.1:0-11347 GCA_033761895.1 Pirellulaceae bacterium
GCTTCGGTGGCTACACCGGGACATGCCAACCACAGTGAACCCCAAAATCTAAGTTGGACAAAGCACTAGTGCTTTGTCCATCTTTAATTTGGGGGTGGCACGCTCTGAGGCTTTGCGAAGGGCGTCGCGATTTACACTAGAGCCACGCCCTTCGAAGACTCAGGGCGTGCCACCCGATCACCCCTAATCCCAAAACTGAAGTTGGATGAAGCACTAGTGCTTCATTCAACTTAGATTTTGGGGTTTGTGATATCAGCCGGAAGTTGGGCTAGCCTCCGGTTTTCGCCGCAGGAACCGGTGCTAGCGCACTGCGGCTAATCCTAAAATTAAAGATTGACGCTCCAGCAGCATCCTGGACGCTGCGAAGTACCGAATTTCAATCAATTTCTCGAAGTGGTCACTGGATTGGCGCCTCAGCGGTTGTGCGAGCGCCCTTATGGGGCGTAAATGACATCAGAATTACCATTCGTCAGCCCTCATGGGAGCCGCCGCGACGCATCTACGCATTTTGGACCGGGCAGAACTTCTTGAACGCACCCTAAAGCTATGCAAACTGTTACAGATTAACAGGTTGGGGAAACTAAACGCCAGCATTCGGGAATAGAATGATCTTGCATTTAACGGCGGTAGACTTATCCTTAGGGGTTCACCGACGGAAGGTTCTGCTTGCCTCGGAACTCGAATCTAGATGATCGTTGTTTGCCCATGAGTCATTTACTTCTCTATTATCAACGACCTGAGCCGGCGACGTGGGTGTTCCTGTCGTCATTCTTGTTGTTTGGGCTGTACTTCGTCTTTCATCGGTTCTGGAGTCTACGTAACCTCGATCTAGTTCTCTTGGTTCTACTGGCACCAGGACTGATGATGGTTTACGAAGGTCGGCGTATGCGTGAAGATGAAGTCCATCCGGTCTTCACTGGTAAATTGGTTGTCATTCAAACCCAAGACAATCTGCAGCTTCCGGAATCTGAGGGTGGCCCACCACCCGCTAATGCGCCCCTAAATGCCGATGGCAAACCGATTTCACCCAGTGAAGAGCAAATTGCGCCTGCAGCGAGAACTTGGAACAGCAAGCAACTCGAGTTCTACGGTTTCGCATTTTTGCTGGGTGCCTGCGGGTTGCTTGCGATCCGCATGTTGATTGATCCGGCAATTGTTAGGCGGCCGTTGCTTGAACCGAATCTGTCGATCGGTGGATTGTGTTTTATCGGAGTCGCGCTATTAATCTTCTTGCTGGCCAATGTTGTGACCAGCGATCCGCGCGATCAAGCAGACCAAGGTCCAACGCTAGGACCTGGTTACGCGCTGCTGAACCAACTTCCCGAATTGCCTACCACGCCTGTAGCCGAAGTGGCGGCTTGGTCAACGCCACAGCCGAAGAACCCTTGGCTGCCGAACTTGACCAGAATCATCGCGATCGTTGCTAACTTGATGATTGTTTTTGGCATTGTCGGCGTTGGATATTGGCACTTTGATAACATCAAAACTGGAATTGGCGCGGCGACCATGTACCTATTGCTTCCCTACACGGCGCAGATGACGGGCAATGTGCAGCATGCGTTGCCGGCTGCATTGTTGGTGCTGGCGATTCTGAGCTATCGTTTGCCATTGCTGGCCGGTTTGCTGTTGGGGGCTGGCGCGGGATTGGTCTACTACCCATTTTTCTTGCTGCCACTTTGGATCAGTTTCTATTGGAATCGCGGACTCGGCCGTTTACTCAGCGGAGTCGCCATCAGCTTAGTAGTTTTGGCGGGACTCTTACTGCTTGGTGGGGTCGAGGCCTTCTTGGACCATCTGCAGGCCATGTTTGGACTTTGGCTTCCACAGATGAAAGGTCTCAAGGGAATTTGGGACTCGGGCATTCCGGCCTTCTTTAGATTGCCGGTATTGGTTGCATTCATCATCCTTAGCCTCTCGTTCTCGCTGTGGCCAGCTCGCAAGACGCTCGGGACACTCATGTGTGGCAGTGCCGCAATCATGCTCGCGGCGCAGTTTTGGCACGGCTACGGCGGAGGGCTGTACATGGCTTGGTTCTTGCCGCCGGTGCTGTTGACCATCTTTCGTCCCAACGTGGATGATCGGATCGCGACAAAAGTCGTCCGGCCCAACTGGATGGGCTCTACGAAGACCAATACGGGCTCGACTATTTCTCAGCCGATGGCTGGCTAAGTACAACTGCAGCCGCTGCATTGCAAGTCAGCTGCAATCCCGGTTCGAAGTTGCCGCGTCTCAGATAAGCCAACGCGCGTACATAACGGCCGCTCTCCGCAACCATGGCTGAAGTCACTTGACCAACAGGTTGATCTGCTTTCATCAAGGTCGCACCAGGTTCAACTGGCTGGCTGGTTTCAATCTGAACAGCGCACAGTTTCTTCTGCAATTGCCCGATAGCATCCAGTCGAGCAATGGTCTCTTGCCCCAGATAACATCCCTTGGTGAAGCTGATGGCCGAGTGGTCTCGATCGAGTTCTTGCGGAATCGACTTCTCCAAAATCTCACGACCCGCTAATGGCCAAAAACTAGCGATACGCCGCCTTTCGAAGTCCTCCGGGGATCCGGTCGCAAGCCCCGCCGCAGACGCAGCCTGCGTAACGCCGCGTGCATCTGACTTGTCCGAGATCGCTAACACATCATTGACGTTCAGCAAATGGACAGCAGCGGCCAGCACATGCAAAGATGCAATCTCACCTGGGAGGATTGCTCCATTCTTGGGTGCGACAAAACTCGAGCCCGCTTGCTGGGAAAATAGTTCGGCTTCGGCAGCGCTCATCAAAAACACCGATTTCGACTCGCTCAAGTCGCTGATTTTTGCATCCTCGCGAACGATGTAGCGATCGATGTGCGCGCAAAGTGCGGCTGGATTCCCAAACTGGCCTACCAACTGAATCTTACCCTCGGTCTTTAGCACGAACCCATGTTCCACGCACCAACCTCGCACATTGGTAACGAACGCTTCGCAACATGCGTTCAACGCCAATTTCTTGATGTCATTAGTGCAGAGATTGTTCACCACTTTCTCAGCATCAATGCCTAGGATCTGAATCACGTGGGAATTGGGTAGCTCGAACATTTACATCTTGCCAATCTAGGGGGGGCCGGCTTGATCAGAAATCCGCACAGCCAAAGGTGAAACGTTTGTGAGCACTAAATCGTACCAGCAACACTGACTTTTGTGCGAAAGGTAAGCCCCTGGTGCGCGAATTGGGAGCCGAAGAAACTAGCCGCAGTGCGCTAGCACCGGTTCCCGCGGCGAAAACCGACTCTAGCGCGTTCCGGCTGATATTACAAACCGTAAAATTAAGCTGTGACAATCCACTAGTGCTTCAGCACAATTTGATTTTGGGGTTGAGTGTCGCACAATTGTCCCAATTGTGGCAGCTACGATTGGGACAATCGTGCGACAATAAAGCAGTCACCCAAAAGTTAAATTGTGTCGAAGCAATAGTCTTCATCCAACCTTTAGTTTTGGAGTGGCACGCTCTGAAGCTTTGCGAAGGGCGTGTCGATTTACACTAGAGCCACGCCCTTCGAAGACTCAGGGCGTGCCACCCTATCACCCCTAATCCCAAATTTAAAGTTGGATGAAGCACTGGTCTTCATCCAGCTTCGCAGTGCCCTCAGAGGATGCCACCCGAATCGTTATTGCGTTCTCAGTCCAGGCGAAACGAAGCGGCGTTCGATCCACCCAAATCCAAATTGCACAAGGATCGCCAGCACAGCCGCCGGAACCGCCCCCTGCAGAATCAACGAGATACTCGACAATCGAATTCCAGTCAGAATGGGCGAGCCGTAACCGCCAGCACCGATCAAAGCACCGATGGTGGCTGTACCTACGTTAATCACCGCTGCGGTTTTGATCCCCGCCAGGATTGAAGGTAACGCGAGCGGCAATTCGACCAATCGCAACCGAGCGGCTCGGTCCAGCCCAATGACAAGCGCCGATTCGCGGGTCGCTTGAGGTATCTGCGTCAAACCGGTGTAAGTATTCCGCACAATCGGCAAGAGGCTATAGAAGAACAGAGCCGCGATTGCTGGTAACGCCCCCAAGCCAAACAACGGAATCATGAACACCAGCAACGCCATCGAAGGTAGTGTTTGGATCACGCCCACAACCCCCAAAACCGTATTGCCGATGTTCTCGTTACGCGCTGAAATAATCCCCAGTGGAATAGCCACTAGGATTGCTAACGACAAAGAGATGATAACCAAGCGCAAGTGTTCGTAAGTGGTCTTCCCCAATCGTCCAAGAATCCGCATCCATTCCGCAGATTTCGAAGTCGACTTGAGTGGCACATCAAGCTGCAATTTCTCCCGCAAAAGGCTGGCCGCAACGTTGGACTCCATTTCGCGATCCAGACGCACTTTGGCAGTCATCGAAACCATTTCCTGCGGTTCGATAAGGTTCTCCAACCGCAGAATCGACTGCACGACCTCCGGTGCACGCACTTGTAAATCATCGCGCATGAGCATAACTGCGTAGTAGGTTGGGAAATAGCCTTGGTCGTCCTCTAGCGTGCGCAGCTTATAAAACTCGATCTCCGCATCCGTTGTGTATAGGTCAGTTAACTGAATCGCATCGTGTTCGAGTCCCCGATAAGCCAAATTGTGGTCCATGGTGCGGATATTTTTCTGGGGTAACCTGTACTTCTCCGCCAGCGGTCGCCAGCCATCTTTGCGTTCCATAAACTCGTCGCTGAATGCAAACTTCAATTCAGGATGGGCACGCAGGTCGCTGATCGTTTTAATCCCAAGCTTTTCTGCTGTTGAATCGCGCATGCCTAACGCATAGGTATTGTTGAACCCCAAGCGGTCAGACATGCGGACATGCAGCTTTGCAAGTGCCTCCCGCATATCCGCTTCGCTGCGAATTTCGATCCCCGACTTGACGACCTCTGCCAATAATTCTTCGCGAATTGTACCGGTGTAATCGACATACACATCGATATCGCCAGCCATCATGGCTTGCCATAGAAACTGCGTTCCACCCAGTTCTGCGCGGTGCTCTACTTCGGCCCCTTCAGCCCGCGCTAAATGGCTGATCAATTCACCGAGCACCACCGATTCGGTAAAGGCTTTGGAGCCGACAGCAATCTTGGGCGGGTCCGCAAACGTGCATGCGCACACACCAACCACCAGCAGTACCAACGCCAGCACCAAACGTGACAACTCTTTCATGATTGCACTCCGGGTAATCTCTGTGCGTTGATGAATCGCGAAACATACTCGTTGGAAGGATGTTCGATCAGGTCTTCAAGTCGGCCTTCTTGAACGATTTCACCTTCGCCAAACATCATGACTCGATCGCCGAAGAAAGCGGCTTCCCCCATATCGTGAGTCACCATGATGGCGGTTTTGGCCAAAGTTCGAAAGATTTTGCGCAAGTCCTCTTGCAAGTCGAAACGCACGAGCGGGTCGAGCGCGCCCATCGGTTCGTCGAGCAAAAGGACCGATGGGTCCAACATCAAGGCTCGCATGATCCCCACTCGCTGCCGTTGTCCGCCCGACATCTGCGTCGGATAGCGATCCAAGGCCAGTCGTGGCAGTCGTGTGAGGTCCGAGAGTTCCTCAACTCGATCATCCATACGTTTCTTTTCCCAACCCAGATGCGCAGCAAGCAGGCTGACATTTTGTCGCGCGGTGAGGTGTGGAAACAAACCGCCATCTTGAATGACATACCCCATCCGCTGCCGCATTTGCATGATGTTGGCTTTGGTGATCGGCGTGCCTTCAAAATGAATGGTTCCACTGTCGGCATCAACCAAGCCCACCAACAAACGCAGTAGAGTGCTTTTGCCACAGCCACTCGGCCCGATCAACACGGTGGATTCCCCCGTGCGAAACTCAACCGTTGTCGGCTTGAGCACTTGCACCGGTCCGAAGGATTTTGAAACGCCCTGCAACGCAAACATCGACAATTCCGTCTCTGAATAGGCCTTGGTCTTTTAAACTCACTCTGCGTAAAGCTCAGTCTCGGGCATGTCGCGAATTCAATTCGTCCAACATGACCTGCACACGGTGCTCGATATGATCGGTGATTTCTGCGGGAGAGATTTTCTTGTCTTTGCCACGTGGCAATTCGTAAGGTTCATCAAACCGCACCACCACACGGCGTGGGCCACGCACGCTTGGAAAAGCGGCTCCTAAGACATCCTCTTCTAACTTATCCAACGTCTCAGCTTGCCGTTCCCAAGTTGGGTTCTGCTCCATGTAGTCGCCTGGGTAGCTATACAATTGCGTGACCAAGAACATGTCGTCCATGTCGGATGACCACTGCCGCTGCTGCTCTTCGGTCGCCGTCGATCGAGGAGCTTCGTTTTGTGCGTCTCCGCGCACTGCGGAGTCCGTAGGCGGCTGGCTTTCCTGCCGGGCTTGAATGATACGGCGACGCACTTCCTTAATTCGCTCAGGAATAATTGCGTCGCGATCGCGAATTGAGTAGCGATCTTCGCAACGCGAGAGCACCGAGCTTGCCAGATGTTTCAGTCGCGTTGGAATGTCGCCCTCGGTTGTGCAACCAAAGTACTCGAGTTCTTTAAGTGCCAGCAGGCCTTTGGCGACGTGCAAGATTCGTGCTCTTACTGACTCATGGTGACGCGGCCGCCAGTAGAGTCGGTTCTCCAACTTTTCTAAGGTGGCAAGCATACTCGGCGTGGGGTCTTGCGTGTACCAACGCTTAATAGCGACTGGAATAACCACCACAGGCCGCTCGGCTTTACGCGCTGCCATCAACGCCATGGCTGCGGCACCATCGCGAAAAGGAGTCACCCGATCGTTGGTATGGTAGACATCTCCTTCCGGAAAGATCACGAGTGGCTGAGGCCGATTTTGCATGACGTCAACCGCTGTCTTGAGCGATTGAATATCTGTCCCTTCGCGATCCACACTAAAGCAGCCGCAACGACGCATCGATTCGCAATCAAACCAATTGGCTTGCGCGAATACCTGCCAGGCAGTCATAAAATAAAAGGGAGTCCGCAGACGCTCCGCTCCTTCGAGCAGACAATAGGAATCCCAATGAAAGGAGTGATTGGGCGTCATTAAAACGCCCTGCTTCTCGGCGAGTGCGGATCGGAGATGCTCCAGTCCCTCGACATCGATCCGCTCTATCAATTGCTTCTTGAGCGCGCCGCGTCGCCAGTATCTGGCAAGTTGAAACCACCAGGGAGTCAACTTGGGTGACCAACGTCGATCGGGAACGCCATAGGGCTGGATATTCAAGATGCGTTGCAACCGTTAAGAAGTTAGATCTGACATTTCGTTCTATGTGACTAAAAGAATACGCAACTTACTAATCAGTCAACGTTCCAACTAGCAAGCCAAAGTGGAGGCGATTGGAGAGAAGTGTCTACTCTTTCAGAATCCCCTGCAAATACTTGAGGACCTTGGACAACTGAGGATCGCCTTCACACTGGGGGGCTGGTGGTTTCTCAGCAGCACTCGTCAAGCGAGGATCACCGCGAGAGTTCCAGCGTTTGTACAAGTACAGTTCTTCCAGAGGTGTGATGAGCTGCAGCAACTCTGGGTCGGGTGAGACTCCCCAATCATCACTTTCTGTTGAATTTTCTGAGCGATGGATGTTCTTGCCGTTGGGGCGATAGAACTTGGCCGTCGTAACTTTGATTGCCGTTTGGTTGTCTTGCAAATCGAAGACTTGCTGCACCGTCCCTTTACCGTAGGAGCGTTGCCCAGCAACCATGGCTCGCCCAGAGTCCTTCAAGCAGGCGGCCATGATCTCACTTGCACTGGCGGAATCACCGTTGACGAGAACAACCATCGGGATGCCAAGCGGCAGTAGCACGTCGTGATCAGCCACGCGTTCACTACCGAATTGCTCATTGCGGCCGCGCGTGCTCACAATCACTCCTCGATCAAGTAACATGTCGCACATGTCCACGGCCGATCGCAGAATACCGCCTGGGTTAGAGCGCAGATCGATGACAATCGCCTTTGCCGTATCCTTGACCGCTTCAATTGCACTGCGGAACTCCTCAGTCGTGCGTTCACCAAACAAAGTGACGCGAATGTAAGCGATACGAGGATCCTCCTCTAAAAAGTAATTCCATTTCGAATCGGATTGGATGTGATCTCCGAAGACCGAGTCGACTTGCACATCCGCTCGGATAATGGTCATGACAGCCGTCTCTGACGAATTCATCCGCTGGACCTTAATCGTCACTGGAGCTCCGACTGGGCCCCTCATTTTTGAGGTCGCATCGTTGGCTTCGAGCCCCTCGGTGGATTCGCCGTTGATCTCAAGGATTACATCGCCAGGTTGCACACCGGCTTCAAAAGCGGGCGATCCGAGGATTGGAGCAACCACGGTTAAGCGCTTCACAACTGGCGGGCCTTCAATCAGAATACCGACACCACCAAACTGCTGCTCGATAACCTCTTGAAACTCTTGATATTTTTGAGGTGGAATGAATGCTGAGTTTTGGTCGAGTCGCGAGACGATGCCTTGCATGGCAGCCACGTATAGATCTTGCGGATCAACCTCTTCCACATAGTTTTGTTCGATCAAGCCAATGGCGTAGCCGATCTTGCCCGCATACTTCAGCCTCTCGGCTTGCACGCAGCAAGCAACACTGACGAACATGACAAGCAACAAAATCTGGATGTTTCGGACGGGCACGCAGAGGCTCCTACAAACAAGGCTCCTACAATCGGATTTACCGCTTTCTTAGGCACCGCTGGGTGCCGAGCTGATTTTACCGCATCTGGAGTTGCCGTGCGCGTCTGCTGGTAAAAGTCACTATCGAATTCTTTTGGAAGATAACAGTTCTCGCGGTTGGACAAATTGTGCCGAACCATGGCAGCCGATCGAACGGTAATCTAAACTTGGCTTATCCAAGCCAGACGACCCAGCGTTTATTTAGATTTGAGTTTATTCCGAAAGTTGCTTTCCATGCACATCAGCCGCCAGTTTTCGTTCGTGTGCGCACTGACACTCGTCTGTCTTTCGTTGACCAACGCCGCTTTGGCGAATCACCCTTTCCACGTTAGCACGGCTGAAGTGGAGTTTAATGCCAAGACCAAACGCCTTGAAGTTGGCTTGAAATGCCAAACGACGGATCTTGAACGCGCCCTACGACTGATGGCCGGTAAAAAGATTGATATTGAGAGCGATCCTCAGGTGGATGAACTCGTGAAGCGCTACGTGACTGAGAATTTCTATCTCTCGGTCGCACCAGCCAATACCAAAGCTGAGACGCCCAAGAATACCGCCGAGAAAGCGGCCACTAGCGACGCCACTCCCGAAGTCCCCGAGCCGCCAAAAGAACCTATCAAACTGGTTGGAAAAGAATTCGAAACGAAATGGATTTGGATCTACTTTGAATTGCAACCACCAGCCGGAGATCAGCCGCTGGTCTTAGTCAACCGTGTACTATTTGAAGTCAACACCGGGCAGATCAATACGTGCCTCATTCGCCACAACGGCAAACGCCACGCATTGAAATCCACCGCAAACAAACCCTTGCAAGAATACGATCGCAGCTGGCTAACCAGTTCTACCCAAAGCCAACCCCAATGAGTGCCGTCATCAGTGACACACATCTCGTTACTTAGTCACAAGTTAGCGGTTGGGGACTAACCCGAGTATATAAAATGCATAGTGCATCTTCTTGGATTCCCCAGTTTTCGCTCCGATTGCTGTTTGCGGTGACACTGGTAATCGCCTTGATTGCTGCCATGGCAGCGTCGTTAAAGCAGGCTTTCTATAGAACGCCGCATCAGCAAGCTATCGACAATGTATGGGGACTCGATGGCAGCGCCATGGAAGATTCGGATGGACACTTTGCCATGGTCTTGTGTGGAAATGGAATTCGAGTTGATGACCGAATTTGTGCTGATATCGCAATTTGCGAGGAAATCCAGAAGCTAACAATTGCCCACGCTCAGATCACCGATGCTGGAATTAAAGATGTTTCAATACTCAAGAATGTCTTCTACCTGAACTTGACTGGCTGCGCGGGTGTGACTGACCTTTCAGTTCCAATCCTCGGCCAAATGTCAGGATTAACGGAACTCTACCTATCGGGGACCGGCATTTCGAAGGCGGGGCAGGATCTGCTGCGAGAGTCGCTACCAAACTGTACAATTCACCAATGACGAGAAATGCCTTCTAACATAACCGTGCGCCAAAGCCCACGAACGAGTCAAGCCTAGTAACAAGGCACGCGAGTTCGCAATTACCTGCCCGTGAAATACGGGGTGTTTCTTGCCGCTCCACATTGATGCCACGCTCGTATACCGTTTGATCCACAGCCCTGGATCGAGACAAAGTACCATAATGCACCATGGGCCGTCCACAAAATCCCAGCGTACATGCTCAACGCGATCGCTCCAACTCACTAAATCACGTAACAAACCGTTGCACGCCGAGTCAACTCTTGCTTGGCCTACGTTGGTTGGGATGGTGGGTGCTTTCACAGAGGTCGTCAGATCCAAGAACGCATCCTGAGTTCAACTGAAGGTCTACAAAGCAGGATCAAGGCGAATCATGCGAACCTAGGGACTGGGCAGCAAAAGACAAGGTGATCCTCTGTGGTCCTCTAATTTGATTGACGATTTCAGTCAGAGCCTAAACACGAAAATTGCTTGCGACATACTATCAATACTGCTACTATCGAAACCACGCTCAACACAGTTCGCTAGCGATCGCTAACCGTCGGGCCCTCAAAATCCCATCGTAAAGTTGTCATGCAGAGAAGAAAGGCTATCGATGAGCAAAACATACGACCGACGCTTGCTCGCCCCGCTAGGATTCCTCTTCTTTCTTTTCTTTTTGTTTTTCCTCGGTACGACGGAATACCGGCACCTTGCTGCGTTAGCTGCTCCAGCATCCCTGGCGTCGCTCGCGGCTCTCGTGTTTATCCCACGGCGCTTGGAAAAAGTACCGCCAGGATACCGACTTAGCAGCCACGCAGAAATTTTCCAGGCATTAATGCGCAAGGCTTAGTCCAGCGATCGCATCGAAATGACTCGACGACTATTCTTGGTGTAATCGCAACCACGAAGTGATCGTTGCTATTCCGCTTACAAACATTAACGCCACACTCGCACCAATGGGCTATAACCTTTATATCACACGGCGAAAGAACCATTTCGACGAGGATGGTCCATCAATTTCGGAAGACGAGTGGCGCGAGTTTGTGGAGTCCGACCCTGAGCTTAGTTTCAAAACGCAAGATGACATGCGCGTGGCATTATGGTCCGGGCAAAGCGAGTATCCGGATCCATGGTTTGCATACGATTCCAAATACGGTTCGATTGACACGAAGAATCCTGACGAACCTATCATCGAAAAGATGATCCAAATGGCTACATGTCTTAACGCGAAAGTTCA
>JANRMD010000422.1:0-31472 GCA_033761895.1 Pirellulaceae bacterium
CCGAACGATCCGCAGAGTAAATCTGCGGGATTAACCGATGGGCGTTAGCCCCGGTTTTTGCTCTGGTAGCCGCCGCTAACCCTTCAAGCATTCGAAAGTAATGCGGTGGCCCTCGAAAGCCTTGACGGCTTCCGCTACCCAATGATCGACAAGCCCTCAGGCTTTCGGGACTGTGGCCCTCGAAATGCTTGACGCATTCCGCTACGGAGTCACTCGTAATGCTTGACGGCTTCCGCTACCAATCACCATTCTCTAGTTCACCGGAAATCCCCGTAGACGTAGCAGTGCTTTAATATCTACATCGCGACCGCGGAACGTGCGGAAGCCGTCAGCCGGATCGATCGTATTTCCCACTGACATGATGTTGTCATGCAAGCTCTTGGAAATCTTGGGATCGTAGAAACTACCCGCTTCCTTGAACACTTCGGCAGCGTCAGCGGTCAATGTATCGGACCACAGGTAACTGTAGTAACCTGCCGAATAGCCATCGTCCGCAAAGATGTGCGAGAAATGCGGGGTGCGGTGACGCATCACAAGTTCACGTGGCATGCCCAGGGCTGCTAGGGTGTCGCGTTCGAACGCGTCTGGGTCGATCGTCGCATCCCCAGCAAGATGTAGTTTCATGTCGATTAAGGCGCTGGCCAGGTATTCAACCGTAGTGAATCCTTGGTTGAAGGTTGCTGCCTTCTCGATCTTCTCCAGCAGCTCCTTGGGAATCGGCTCGCCGGTCTTATAGTGCACGGCAAACTTGCTGAGCACTTCTGGCGTGGTCAACCAATGTTCGTTCAATTGCGATGGGAATTCAACATAGTCGCGGGCAACGTTGGTTCCCGATTGCGAAGGATATTGAACTTTCGAACATAGTCCGTGCAACGCATGACCGAATTCATGGAACAGCGTGTCGGCATCGTCCCACGAAATCAACACGGGTTGCCCTTCGTCGGCCTTCACAAAGTTCGAGTTGTTGGACACGATCGTCGTGATCGGCTTGGTAATGTTCTCTTGATTGCGATAAGCATTCATCCACGCCCCTGAGCGTTTTCCGGCCCGCGCGTAAGGATCAAAGTACCACAATCCAACGTGTGTCCCCGCTTTGTCGAGGACTTCCCAAACTCTTACATCGGGATGGAAAACGGGGAGGTCGTGAATCTGCTTGAATTGAAACCCGTACAGTTCGCCTGCCGCCCACATCATGCCTTCGCGGAGCTTTTCCATTTGCAGGTATGGCTTTACTTCGTTGAAGTCGAGCGCATATTTGGCTGTGCGAACTTTCTCTGCGTAGAAGCGATAGTCCCAGGGCTCGATCGTGATCTTAGCCCCTTCGGCATCTGCAATCTTCTGCATGTCGGCAACTTCTTCGCGGACGCGAGCGACCGCTTTCGGCCAGACCTTGAGCATCAGGTCCATGGCGGCTTGAGGCGTCTTTGCCATCTGCCGCTCGAGTCGCCAATGAGCGTGAGTCTCATAGCCGAGCATCTTTGCGCGGACCGCTCGTAGCTTAAGAATTTCAGCGATCAAACCGTTGTTGTCGTACTTGTCGCCGTTGTCTCCACGACTGTAGAAAGTCTTCCAAACCTTTTCACGCAGCGCTCGATTGGTGGCGTAGGATAAGACCGGTTCCACCGACGAGCGTGTGTTGGTTACGGCCCATTTGCCTGGCTTCTTAAGCTCTTTGGCCGCGTTGGCCATCGCCGAAACAACGCTGTCTGGTATCCCAGCTAGCTCAGACTTATCTTCGACCCAGGTGACATAATTCTGCTCGTCGGCGAGCACATTCTGGCTGAAATCGGTGAACAAGCTTGCGAGCCGTGTGTTGATCTTTGACAAGCGAGCTTTATCTTCAGCGCTCAGCTTGGCACCTTGGCGAACGAATTGTTTGTACCGCTCCTCGGCCAGTCGCTGCTGAATTGAGTTCAGGTTTTTGTACTCGTCGCTGTGGTAGACAGCTTCGATACGCGCGAACAACTTAGCATTTTGAATGATCTTGTCTTCATGCTCAGAAAGCTTGGGCATGACCGTTCGTTCAATGTCAGGGATTGGTCCCAAGTTCAAGTTGGAGGTGTAGACACCAAACAATGTGCTTAGTCGTTCAAGGGTGCGTCCAGCCGTCTCCAAAGCAACGATCGTATTCTCGAAGTTAGCTGGGGCGGGGTTGCTCGCAATCTTGTCAATATCAGCTTGAGCTTCGGCGATTGCGACGTCAAACGCCGCCCCAAACTGTTCTTGACGCACCAGGTGCCAAGGAGGAACACCACCGTAAGGCCCAAGCCAGGGTGCAAGCATTTCAGCAGCGGGCATTTCAGCAGCGGGCATTGTTTTCTTCTCGCCTTTTTCCTGTGAACAAACGTAACCCGTCGCGCCGCTGATGAGCAGCAGGACGGAAGCCATAGCAGAGTTAAGAGTTCGTCTATGCAGCATCACGCAACAACCTCGCAGTAGGAGTGGAACACATTGCAGTTTAGTAGCTTGCTGTTTTAAAACGGATCTGTCACCAAAGCATACCCCTGTAAGCAAGCGTTGTGAACCGCCTCCAATTGGTTGATCAGTTCGGCTGCCTCAGACTTAACCCGCAGCAAATGCCTTACGGCGGTGCCCTGCTGATCGCAAATTTGGCGGTTTTAGGCAAATTGTCTTGCGAAATACGAAAAAGCACAGATTTGCGACCTAAGTTTCGGATGGGAATTTCTCGAAATGTGGACCAGGGGCACGTCGCATGACTGTTAAAAAGCAAACAATCGGTATTCTGACCAGCGGCGGTGATTGCCCTGGTTTGAATGCAGTTATTCGCGGCACCGTTAAGTGCGCCGAAGCTCTCGGTTATGGAGTCGTCGGCATTCAGCGCGGCTACGAGGGCTTGGTCGATCCGGTAAGCACCGTAGAACTGACATCGCAAAATACATCGGGGATTTTGGTTCAGGGCGGAACGATCCTAGGTTCGACCAATCAAGGTCGCTTCTGCGCAGTGAAGGACGAAAACACTCGCGTTGACTTGGATCGCGGTCTGCTGGAGAGTGTGCGTAAGACGACGCACGCTCTGAATCTAAAGGGGCTAGTATGCGTTGGCGGTGACGGTTCGCTGGCCGTTGCACAGCAGTTTCACGAAGTCGGTATTCCTGTCGTAGGGGTCCCCAAGACGATCGATAACGATCTCTCATCGACAGTGTTCACTTTCGGTTTTGACTCGGCAGTGGCCTGCGCTACCGATGCGCTCGATCGTTTACACACCACCGCGGCTAGCCACGAGCGGATTATGGTGCTGGAAGTGATGGGACGGCACACCGGTTGGATCGCGCTGCATTCGGGCATTGCGGGTGGGGCTGATGTTATCCTGTTGCCTGAAATTGACTGGACTTATGAACATGTCTGCGAAAAGGTGCTCGAGCGGCGGGCGGCGGGCAAGAACTTTACGATGATTGTCGTCGCGGAAGGAGCCCGATTGCCCAAAGGCGAAACGGTGGCCAGAGAACGAAGGCAAGAAGACCGTCAAACGCGGCTGGGTGGTATTGGCAATGTCGTTTCAACCGAGTTGTCGATGCGACTCGGTCTGGAAGCTCGCAACTGTGTGCTTGGTCACTTACAACGCGGGGGTGGGCCGACGGCCTTTGATCGTTTCTTGTCGACGCAGTTCGGCGTGCAAGCCGTGCGGCTACTGCATGAGAATCGTTTTGGACGGATGGTCTGCTATCAACCACCGGAAATCAGCGACGTGAGTATCGCTGAAGCGATTGGCCAACTGAAACGCGTTGATCGCGAATGCTCCGCAATCCAAACTGGGCGCGGACTTGGGATTAGTTTCGGAGATCGTTCGCCGTTGCAAGACAATATCGATACCAAGTCGCGTGGCGTCTTGCCTGCACCTGTCGAAGTTAATTTAGTCCCGCCAGTGCAAGTTAGCGTCTTTTCGTGAGCATTATGCCAAAGCGCCTCCCTTCGTACTCCTACTCCTGCTCCTGCTCCTCTCGAACCCTACAACCCGCGTACGTTCAAACTCACAATTTCAAGCTCTGTTATTCAAGGCCGAATAGACCAGCGGGTGGGACAAGTTGCCCGCCAAGGGAGCCGAGGCGTTTAGTTGGCAAAAAGCGTGGTTCAATATTGAAGTTGAAGGACACGTTGTCGCGACCGCTATCAACATTCACGCCAACTCGAATCAAAGCCGACTCGCCGATGCGGGTCAATGCCAGCGACTGGCCGATGTTTCCAACGCTGCTCAAATCCACGGCCGCCCCACCTGTGAAGATCCATTTCTCGTTGAGTCGATAGTTCACGTTGCCATTGATCACATTGCTACTGATGGGGCCTTCCAGCGAAAGCAGCCCGAGGTAAGCGTCGGCGCGACCGGGCCGGGAAAATTTGGCTCCGGCGGAAATCGTCTTAAGGCCTTGCGAAAAGAAATCAAAGTAACCGTCTGAAAGCAACGTTAAGCGATCGCCAACATGGTAGCGAAAATCGTAATTCAGCGCGCCAGCTTCCTCGCCAAAGTTATCTCGCTCGGCTTGCGGATAAAAAATCCAATCCACATCAAGCGCCACCAGATCCACAATCCGGTCGCGGCCAGGCAAGCCGCGTTTGGTTTGCCAACGTTGATTGACACCCAACCGCAACTGCGAAAGGTCATCGACAATCTCGCCGCTAGAGGCGGTTATCCAGCGCTGCATACCTGTTCGTAGCGCCGCACTACGCTCGTCGAATTGCGGCGGTGTTGCTCCACCGAATGTGTTGAAGATCATCCTGCGTCTGAAGTGCTCCTGTGAGTTGTCATCCAGCGGATCGTAGAGAGGTAGGCGATCCAGGTTAGCCGTTGAGTCGGCATAGAAGAACTCGGACTCCAACGTGACTTTGTGAGCGATGCCGCGAATATCGAACAAGCGACTGTCCAGGTTCGGGTAGGCTCGCCAGAATGGCAATGAAGTTTTAAGACCAGCCTGTCCGGTCAAGCGAGTGAGGTCGTCCTGGTTAATGTCTTCATTGTAGAACGCCGCTTCACCCGACAGATATGGCATGAATTTCCAAGCGCCCAACTGCAGCGGCATACTTAACTCTTGCCGAGTTGCCGCCTTCACACCCTCACTGTCCGTCTCCCAATCCTTAAGCTGAAATGTAGCGAGGTCTTGGGGGTCTATGGGGGTGGAAGCGACTTTCTGGTGCACATAGCCCACGCTGGTGTGCTGGTTGTAGGTCAGTAGTTGATTGAACAAGTCTTGGCCCAACCAGTAGTGGTCGATTTGTGGTAGCCGTTCTGTTTCGGTAAAGAACTCGTTCACGCGTGCTTGGCCCCAGATATCCAACATGCGGTTGCCGTTGTAGCGACGTAAACGCAGGTCCGTGCTCAAGTCTTTTTGCTGATCCCAATCACGTTCGAAGTACTGCTCTAGCAGATTGCGATCGCTGACCCACCCGCTCTCAGCCAAAATCTCTAGATTTGGATTCACGAACAGGCGATGGCGCGAGAACAACCGCCCTCGAATCTCTTCTTCGGGTGTCAGACCAATTCGATCCCGACCAAGCGTATCGAGTCCGTTGTCCTTAATGAACCAGCCGTCTGAAGTTCCTTGGCCAGGTATTCCAAACAACAGGGTCGGTCGTTGATAGTCAAAACGGAACCCGCCCGCTGGACCACGTTCTGAGAGATAGTCTGCCGACAAGTTCAAGGAGGTCCCCACAGGGCCATCAATACCGAGCAACTGGTAAGCATCAAACTCCGTGTAAACTTGCGTTCCGAAAATGTTGTCGTTTTTGAACTTCACTCCAGTCAAGTAATATGTCGGCTTATCCAGTTTCGTTGAGAAAGTTGGCCAATACCCCACGGGCAATCCGCCCAGGTAGACGAAGTTGTTTGTACTGGTGGCACGCATATTCGTGGGTCCAGTCCCGGAAAGGGTATCGAACGAATTCACTTCCGCTTCACTGCGTTCGTCTTGCAGGCTGACTTCGTTGGCTTGCAACCAATAACGTGGGACGCCCAAGCGGCTGCTGGTAATTGCCGCGCCGTAGGCCATGTAGTTTTGCCGACCGCGTTGTTGCAGCACATCCGCTTTCAGACGCAGCAGACCTTGATACTGCGGCACTGGCGTAAGGATCTCAGCGGCAAGGACCATGCCGTATTCGCTCGACACGTTGTAGTACATGCGATCCGCGTAGATGACCCGTTGGCCTTGATTGAAGACGATGTTGCCTTCCATGTAGAGTTCGATAGGCCGTTCGCTAGTTGAAACGAATCCACCGAAACCATCGGTCCCGGCGTTCTTGATCCACACCACCGCGTTGTCGGCTTCCAGTGTCACTGTTCCCAAGTCCAATTGAGTTCCGTTACCTTGTGCGACTTGGACATCGCGCACGATCAACTTGAAACCGCCACGTAGTTGCGCGATGGATTCTCCGGTGACGGGGTCTGGGCTTAACGAGAAGTTAAGTTCACCGTTGCCTTTGGGAAGGAACTCAACCGACTTTGCGCCCAAGTTCGGTTGGCTTGTAGGAACTTGCAATGCGACTTGACCAGCTGCCGGAAATGGCGGTACGTTTTCTACCGGCGTCTGAGGCAATCCTGCGGCGGGATAGGGTTGTGAGCCATCTTCGGGGATCACCAATCCAGTGGAAGGCAACAGGTTCGATGAATTGGTGCCACCGCTAGGATTCCATGGAATAGCGCCAGGAGTGACCGGTACAGCCTTCGGTGCTGGACTGGGCAATGTACCAGAGCCGTTCGTTGGCGGATTGGCATCGCCTAGTAGCGGCGGCGCGAGCAACTGCCCGCTACTGCCGCTTTGCGTGTACTGAGCTTGTTGAACACTGCTCCAGTCAAGGTTGGGTATGTCGAAGCGTTTCACCTCACGCTGGGAACGATAATCAACCGGATTCAAACTGAACAATCGCCCCATCCAACGCGTGTCACTGAGACGCGGAACATTGTCCCACGTGATCAACGCATGCCCGTCGGCTTGGCAGATGATCTTGCCGGGCATCTCCATGCCAAGTTGATTGCGACGTTCAATCCATAACGTGAGCCTATCCGCAGTGACTTGAAGCTCTCCCTGCCGCAATTTGCATCTGCCTTCAAACGCAAGCACGTCATAGATTCCACGCACTTCCTTAGCCACTGTTTCAGCTTCGACAAAAATTGTGTGAAGCGGCTCAACAACCGGCAAGTCAACGTCCGATGCATGAAGTGGACGCAGTGTGAGCAGTATGAACAACCAACTCGTTACCACTGCCAAGAGGTTGGCGAAGTACGTGCACCGATCGCTTCGCTTCGACCATGGTCGCGCAAATTGTGCGTTGAGGCGTTCGTGTGGTTGGTAGGCTTCCCTGCCGGTCACCACAGTGGCTTTCAAATACGAAAGGCTGCGCGACAGCCGCAAGTACGGCAATCCTAGGGCGCGCGGTATCCCCATCTCTCTGGGGACTTATAGAAAAGGCTCCGCTGCGTAGCCATATCAATCAATGCCAGCAAATTGAAATGGTGGCTTCATCGGTACAGCCTGTGCGACCCTCAAACCCCAAACAAAGCCGCTTGCGTCAATAAGCTAGCAACGTCTGCCTAAAAAATAGGCAAGGTTCATGTCGGGCACACGAAGTCAAAAAAAGCTATCTTTTTGTTGGTCACGCTTAATGGTGGCGAAACGCCCTCTAAGTCCGCTCGATGGCCACCGCTTGGACGCAGCGTTTTTTGCTAGCTACCCGATGATTCAGACCCAGATTTATGAAACCGATTGGTCCGCTGATTGCTTTAGACATGTTTCGTGAAGAGTTTGAGATGAGCCTAGGGAACCAAGAATTGCTCAGCCAATCTGTTCTGAAAGGGGGCCATTATCGAGGGTAAATACATTTGATCTCGCGTAACGGGTATCGAACCCGCGCTGGGATTTCCAAAGTTGGAGAGGAGCTTTGGGAGTGTCGGTGCTTGTTCGGTACCCGTTTTTTCGTTGACAAACAATGTTGATTATTGGGCAAAAAAAGACGGAGCAATAGTTCATCGCCAATAGTAGCGACCATCGCAGACGGCAGACACCTATAGTAGCCACCGTCGCCAGACGGTGGACACGATGTGGGGTCACCAACCACCGCTTGGCTGCAGCGGCTACCAGTACTCTCGAAATGCTTGACGCATTCCGCTACCAATCATAAACGCTCCAAGCTTCACATTCGGGACGATGGTCCCAAGCTACTTATCGTTACCGGAACTGCCGCTCTTCGACCAATACATCGGTTTCTTCAACCGCTCTGTTCTTGATCAGCCCATGCCCAAAGATGATCCGCAAATTCAATGGATTCGATGCTCCCAATCCAAAGTGAACCACTGGACTGCGGAGCGTCATCGTTTGGATGCGATCTTCACTTGCAAGTTCGATGGTCGAACCGATCGCGTAATGGTTTACTTGTCCGCGCCCATTCCTATCGTTGTATCCATGAACTCGCACGGCGATGAAGCCGTTGGCGGGTTGCTTGCTCAACATGACGCCAACGTGACCATTAACAATTGAGGCGATATCTGGTCCACCATTCTGATCGCAGTCAACGATTGCTAATGCCGTTACATTGCCCGGCACTAGGCTACTGGGTTTGCCGAATTGAGTTCGTGACTCCCCCAAGCACATCGTCATTCCCTGGTCACCACCGGCTACTATATCCGGGTAGCTGTCGTTGTTGAGATCACCGATCGCCAGTATACGTCCTGTCGCTGCCACTCGACTCGAACTCAATACTTGAGTGGGTTCGGAGGGCGTGGGTTGATGCATGCTCGTCAATAGCCCACCTTGCTCACTTAGGCTGACCCAATCCCAACTTCGATTTCCGTCGAAGTCGCCGAAATCGAAGTCGCTGAATTTCCAGGATGAAGCCTCGGCTCCAAATTCTCGATATCGAAACTGGTTGTGGCCAGTATTCTCTAGGACGGCAAGTCGGCGGCGACTGGCAGAGAGTGTGATGATGTCTTGGTCCATATCGCGGTCGAAATCGCAGGCGACTAATCGCGTGACATCAGTTGGCGCCTCCGGCAGGGAACTGTATTCGGAGATATCGTAAAAGTTTCGCTTGCCATTGTTTTGTAGAACCTTCAATCCGCTGGACGTATTCACGATCAAATCAAGATCGCTATCAGAATCGATGTCGACAACCTCGGCGCCGCGCACATCCGTCAATGATTCAAGTCCAGTTGGTTCCTGGACAACGAACAATTCTGGCTTGCCGTTTTCAATCGTGGAGCCGATGATGCGAATCCCTGCCGGTCCCCACACAACCAACTCCTGGATGGTGGTATGTCGATAGATCAAGTAGTCATACTTTTTTCGCTCTTCGGGTGTGAAACTCACCAAATCCTGGGATTTACGCACAATACGAGGAGCTTGTTGGCTATCAGTTTCAAACAAGTCTGCGACAAGGATACCTTGAACCGGACCATCGATTTCCAGGCTGGCAAGCTGCTCTAGTTCAATTTCACCAGTAAGTTTACCAGTAAGCTCACCAGCGGTATTTGGCTGCAGCAAAACCAGTTGCTTTGCGCTTGCGACAACTAATTCGAAATCAGTATCGACGTCATGGTCGTACCAAGCTATCGCTGACGCACCCTGCAAGGCAATTGGTTCAGAGTGTACATAGTCAGGGGGCAAGGTTTGTGACGAGTTCTGAATGCTGACTGCAGCGATATCGTTCAATGGCGTGGTATCCAGGAGTGAGAGCACATTTCCCCGAACTTGTCGAACATCGCAAGCTATGCCCAAACAGCCTCTAAGTAAGTTAAGCCAAACTCGTACGCGATGAGGCTCACTCCAATCTTGGGCTTCGACCGAAGCAATGCAATTGCCAACCCATGTTTCGAAGTTGATTGGCTGCTTCATTATGGTGTTGAGCATACTTTCAGACGGCTTCGCAATTTCGAGCGATTGCTTTAGTACTTGGGCCAAGCGAGCGTCTTTCGCCTTAAGTAGTCGCTCTCCGCAGCGGTAGGTCAAGAAGAGGTTTCGCGGCTGCACGCTCCAAGCTCGGAACAATGCCTCCGCCGCTTTACGACCGAGTTCTTCGTCGTCTGAAATGGCTGAGACTAATTCATCAAACTCGCAGGCTAACAATGCTGACTCTGGATCGTTCACCATTGCTGCGGCGATTGCATCCGCAGCGGCTTGATACCACTTCACGGACTGTTCTTGAACCTTCTCTAGACTCGCCGCAGCTAAGCTGAGCTGCGCATCCAGAAATGCTAATTTGCTGGGTTCGAAGGACTTCTCTCTTAAGTCGGCCATATAGCGTTTGGCGATCGACTGCGTAGCCTCCATAGATGAACGCAGCTGCACGGCTTCGGCGGGTTTGAATGTCCGCGATGAAAGTCGCCGACTAATATCTTCAACTTGGGCGACGGCAACGACGACGTAGTTGAATTTGGCGATTTTATTCTTGGGGTTCTTTTCCAGAAGTTCTGCCCAGAGGTCCAGGGCGACATCCAAGTTCGCATTCTCAGCAGCAGCTAAGGCGCGTATGAAATCGGCACGAGCCTCGGCAGTAATACTCGTTAGGTTTGGCGGTTGCGTTTCAACTCGCGCCGTCACCGAGTATCGCCACAGCACCATTGCCAAGACGGCAGTCGAGATAATCGTAAGCAGAATCCATCGATTGCGTTTGGTCGGCGACATACGATTGGTCCAGAACATTTGTCGCATAGCCCAGGGTTGCGAGTGGAGCGAGCTACCCTGGGGAACGACGACAATCACAAAGATTGTACGCCTACGGGTTCGTCAGGTTCACGACGCGTGACGAAACACCGTTGGGGTAAATTTCACGGGCATGGCGCATTCCCAGGGTAGTTCGCTCCGCGAACAACCCTGGGCTATGTAACGCAACTCCTTCGGAGTAAATGCCGAAGATTTTACCCCAACGGGGTTGTGTCTCTGCTAACCCACCGCGGACTTGGAGTTGGTCTGTACAAAAGATTTCCAGCTTGCGTAGCGGGGATCTTCCAAGGGCACAACCATCGCCGGATTGCTATGCGGCTTGGTGGGTTGCTTGAGCAATTTCATCCCAGCTTGGCTCGGCGTGCGACCACCTTTTCGCGAATTGCACTGCATGCAACTGCAGACGATGTTCTCCCAAGTGGTTCGGCCACCAAGCGAACGCGGCAGCACGTGGTCGAGGCTCAGCTGACTGTGCGGTCGCATCTGTCCGCAGTACTGGCAGCGGTGGTCGTCGCGTGCAAACAGGTTCTTGCGATTGAATCGCACGGTACACTTGGGCATCCGATCATAACGGGTCAGCCGCAGGATCCTCGGGACTTGGACATCAAACTGGACTGCGCGAATGTAATCTTCGTCGGGTTGCTTTTCGAGTGCATGCAACTGAGAGATTTCGCACCAAGCGTCAAATTCATAGCTGGTGTAAACGCCCGAATCAATGGTGATGACTTCAGCACAACCGCGATACAGGAGCGTCATGGCCCGTCGGACATTGATCACCCGGATTGCCATGTAGAAACGGTTGAGTACCAGTACGTTGCATTCGAGCGCACTTTCCGACATCTGCTTTGCTCCAAAATCCTCTATTCGACGATTGAAGTTGACCGGACGGTCCCTGACATTCTATCCGCATGGCAGCCCAGAAACCAGCAAGCATGCAAATAGCCGACAGAGGTAGATTCGGAAAGGTTCGGTTAGTGGGCTGTCCAACCGCCGTCGACGGAAAGCAGACTGCCTGTGGTGTAGCTGCTGGCAGGGCTGGCGAGGTAGATGGCCGCACCCTGGATTTCTTCTAAATTAGCCCAGCGATCCAGCGCGGTGGCTCCTACGATGAAACGCCTAGCCTCTTCGCTATCTTTGATCGACTCGTTGATCTCGGTTAGAAATGGGCCAGGGCAGATCGCGTTGCAAGTGATGTTAAATGGCGCAAGCTCTAGGCCCAGCGTGCGCGTCATCTGCACCACGGCTCCTTTGCTGCTCGCGTAAGGCGTTCGATTGGCCAGCCCGACAACGCCCAGAGCGCTGGCTAGATTGACAATACGACCATATTTAGCCTTCTTCATGATCGGTACGACAGCACGACACGCATTCCAAGTGCCGTAGACGTTGGTCTTCATGACTGCATCAAACTGATCGGGTGTGACTTCATCGATGGGGCCGCGAATGTTAATGCCTGCACTGTTGATGAGAATATCGATCCGTCGCCAGCGGATCATGGCGGCTTGGATGGTACGTTCCAAGGCGACCGGATCATTCACGTCCGCCGCATGCCCAACTGCGTCGACTTCGTACAGGTCAGCGATCTCTTGGGCCGCTTCAATCGCCTGATTGGAACTCCGACTGACCAACATCACCCGGGCTCCGGCAGACGCAAGCCCCGCAGCCATCGCTAGGCCCAAGCCCTTTGAGCCTCCAGTGATAATCGCGGTTTGGCCATCGAGTCGAAATTGTCGGATCCCTGGAAAGTCGACTTGCGGAGCGGACATGCGCGTACCTTCGTTCGTAAAGTTTGCTCAAGAGCTCCAATCGCTTGCTGTATCCGGTCTACGATTGCCTCTATGTTCGTTGCGCCAAGAGACGGCCGTCCAAGCCGGAATCTCACTGCCGTGGGATTGTAATCTTAATTAGTTGTAAATCCGAGCTTATTCGATAGCCGCCTCAATCATTTTCCAGCGGCAATGGCAGTCGCAGAGCTTTAGGCGGTTTGTGCCTCTAAGGATTAGCCGCAGTGCGCTAGCACCGGTTCCCGCGGCGAAAACCGGACGCTAGCGCGTTCCCGCTGATATTACAAACCCTAAAGTTAAGCTGTGACAATCCTCTAGGCCACAATCTCATGCAGCACATTGCCATGGACGTCGGTCAATCGAAAATCTCGACCAGCATAGCGATAAGTGAGCCGCTGATGGTCGAGCCCCATGAGGTGCAGGATAGTTGCATGCAAGTCGTGAGCGCTTACCGGATTCTCTTGAGCCGCAAAGCCAAACTCGTCGGTGCTGCCGTAAACGGTGCCCCCCTTGATTCCTCCGCCCGCCAACCAAACCGTAAAGCCATAGTGGTTGTGGTCACGACCAAGTTTGGGTTGATTGCCTGACAGCTCAACACTGGGTGTCCGCCCGAATTCACCACCCCACATCACCAGCGTCTCGTCAAGCATTCCGCGCGATTGCAAGTCGCTTAACAAAGCTGCAATCGGGCCATCGATCTCAGCGGCTAGCTTGCGGTGCGCCCCCTCGATGTTCTCGTGGTTATCCCAAGGCTGGCCAGCGCCATGCCACAACTGCACCATCCTCACACCCCGTTCCACCAAACGACGCGCGATCAGCGTCTGCCGCCCATGCACGCTGCTGCCGTAAAGGTCTCGAATGTACTGCGGCTCGTCCTTGATCTCGAATGCATCCGTAGCCGCGGTTTGCATGCGATAAGCGAGTTCGAACGACTCAATGCGTGCTTCTAGCCGAGAGTCAAGTCGCTGACGTCGATGCGATTCATTCAATTGCTGAAGCAGAACAAGTTGCTGCTTCTGAGTTTCCAGCGTCGCATGCGGACTGCGAATGTTCTCAATCAGCCGCTCGACCGAGGTTTGGTTAGAATCGACATAAGTCCCTTGCATGGCACCCGGCAGAAACGCGGATTGCCAGTTTTCGGCGCCTTTGATTGGCATGCCACCTGGACACATCGCTACAAAGCCCGGCAAGTTCTCATTTTCGCTTCCTAAGCCATAATTCAACCAAGCTCCCATGCTCGGCCGGGCCTGAATCGAATCGCCGCAGTTCATCAACATCAGCGACGGCTCATGGTTCGGAACCTGCGCGTACATCGAACGAATCACAGCAATCTTGTCGATGTGCTGCGCCGTCTTGGCAAACAACTCACTAACTTCGATGCCACTCTCGCCATACTTCTGAAACTTGAAGGGCGATGGAAATGCCGCTCCTGTCTTGCGCTCCGTCAGCCGACTGTTGGGAATCGGCTGGCCGGCATGCTTGAGCAAGGCAGGCTTGGGATCAAATGTGTCGACGTGCGAAGGGCCACCATTCAAGAAGAAGTGAATCACGCGCTTTGCTCGCGGCGCAAAATGCGTCATGGCTGCCGCACCACTCGCAGGCTCGTGGAGCATGCCCGCCAACCCCAGCATTCCCAAGCCTACACCGGAACGAGCCAACATGTCGCGTCGCGTCAAACCAAATGGCTGCATGTCCTAACTTTCGCTATCCCAAATGCGTAAGTGCCTAAGCCAGGGAATATCCCCTAACTATTTACAACTCGCGATGTTTTATAATCCAAAAATCGCTGTACGAACCACATCTGCATTGTAGTTGCAACAGCGATCCAATAGTTACACAGCACCATGCCAGTAACCCCAAAACGCACCAGTGGACTGCGGACTTGTTCAGCAACGTAAAACTCTGCATATCCAAGCGCTGCCCCCAAGACCAAAATCACTGACAGCCTTAGCCATCGACCAAGTTTCAACTGATTCAGCCCATAAACACTAAACGTAGTAATCGACGCCGCATAGAACATGGCTAGGAAACGCAACGCATCATAGTCAGTAACCATGCCCAACACGAGTCGATAAGCTGAGATCGATACAGCAGCCAAGCCAGTAAACGCAAAAATGTCTGCTATCGAGTACTTTTCATCCGCGCCACTTTCCGTCAACGGGTCAAAGCTCGATGACTTCGAATCCCAGTCGCGTTTTCGGCCGAGCATCGGGCGGAATATCTGCAGGCAAATGTTGGCCAGCCGCAACTGCAGAAACATGGATACCAGAAATACAAATACCGCCACCCAATAACCTGGCGCAATCAGAAGCAATGGAAGCACATCGCGGTCTCCACGATAGGCATCCATGACCAAAAATGCGATAGCGGCAATCGTCAACCCAGCCGCTAATACACCCAACGATAGAAAGATCTTCAGCGAACTCTCGACGCTCTGCACCCGATGACGCGATACATATATCGCTAACGTAAAGACCTGAGTAACCACCAAGCCCCAAGTAAAGGCGTCATACAAGTCAATCCTGTACCAGTTGGTTTCGTCAAATATCAACGTCTGGGAAATGTAAGCGGCCACAGATACAAATGCAACTTGCCAAAACACCACACTGCAAAAACGCCAGCGATGTTTGGCCCGATGAAGTGGAGCGACGTTCGTCTCAGACCAAGTAAGTGCATTGCTCATTTTGCCAGTTCCGTTCCTAGTACAGGAGCGAATCTAGAAGATAAGCAGCCTGCTTGTTGTGTGGTGGCGCAGCTTTAAATCTAGCATAATTTGGGGCGGAAGCTAATTTTTCTTGGGCGTATGAACATGCTACCACCGACACGAGGTCGGTGGTGTTTTGATTTCGCGTTCCTGGTTCCTGGTTCCTGGTTCCTGGTTCCTGGTTCCTGCGTCGCACGTCGCACGTCCCGCGTCCCGCGTCCCTTCAGCCTTGTGCTCGTGCTTGTGCTCGTGCTCGTGCTCGAAATCGCGCTCGAAATCGAAATCGTCCCGTTCCTTGCCCGTGCTGGTGCGAGGCGGTTGGGGTGGTTGGGTTCGGGTGGGTCGCTCCTGCCGGGTGCGACCTGCAGCATTGTCAGGCCCAAATAGTCACGCTCACCTAACAGCAGGGCATGGTCACTGGAGAATCCCCCTGCGATGGCGTCGGCTCCAAAGGGTCGCACTTGCACGTGCAGCCCAAGTGCAATCCACAAGACGGTCGCACCCGGCAGGAGCGACCCACGCGCACCCGGCAGGCGCGACCCACGCGCACTCGGCGAACGCGACCCGCATGGTCGCGCCTGACAGAATCAGTCAACCTACGTGCAACGAAAAAAGCTGCCCTTTGGGGGCAGCTTTCTATTTTCATAACACTTTTGATACGGCGATCAATTAACCGCCAGCGATTTCGGAGATTTCAACACGAGTGTACTTTTGGCGATGCCCAGTACGACGCTTGGAATTTTTGCGGCGACGGAACTTCTGAATGTACAATTTCTCGCCCTTCTCCATGCCGATCACTTTCGCAGTAACCTTAGCACCGCTGACCGCTGGTGTACCCAGCTTCAGCCCCGCTTCTCCGCCAATGGCAAGAACTTGCGAGAATTCCAAGGTATCTCCCGATTCGGAGCCGTCACGATAGTCAATATCGAGCCTCTGTCCGGGTTCAACTTTATATTGGCGGCCGCCGTCAACGAAGATCGCGTACATAGTTAAGTCTGGTCGAAATGGTGGTAATTGCAGAAATTTGGAACCCGAGAGTGTACAGCCTCCCTGCTCCGCCGTCGAGCCCTAACGGCCATAGCTGTGAAGCATTTTTAGGTAAGCAATGTAGCTGGTTTCTCACGAAGCCTACCTAATCCGCCTACCAGATTGAGGGGGCGAAATTGCCGTGGCTTTTACCAGGGAGTCTAAAGCGTGCTAAGCTGTTGCGGCGCAAGAGATAATCCCACCCGAAGGAGATTCCATGAGTCAATTGGATCCAAACCAACCAAACCTGCCAAACCAGGTCGTTCCCGGAAATTTACACGGAAAATACTGGCATTGGTGGGTCAGCGGATTACTTTTGCTCGCCACGATGATCAATTACATGGACCGCCAGACGCTCTCGAATCTCGCGCCCCGGGTGAAAGCCAGCTTCAGCCTCACGAGTGAACAGTACGGAGAATTTGCGTCTGTTTTCGGATTGTCGTTCGCCGTTGGGGCGCTTTTCTTCGGAATTATTGCTGACCGAGTTTCCGTCAGAGTGCTGTACCCGTGCGTCTTGGTAGCTTGGTCAGCTGTCGGCATCGCAACAGGACTTTCGACCGGTTATCGTTCGATGCTGGTTTGTCGAGGATTACTTGGATTTTTCGAAGCCGGCCATTGGCCGTGTGCACTAATTGTAACTCAAGCCGTGATGTCGCGAGGCGATCGGGCAATGGGTAACAGCATCTTGCAGAGCGGTGCTTCGCTGGGCGCAATTCTTACGCCTGTCATTATTAATCTTATGGTTAGCGCTAAAGTCACTGATCCCCAATATCAATCTGAGTGGCGATTGCCTTTCATCGTTATTGGCGGAGTCGGATTGCTTTGGGCAGTGCTGTGGCTGATGTCCATTCGAGCTGGCGACTTGACGAGGCCCGAAGTGACGCGTGAAGCAAACGGAACTCGCTCGGAATTTTGGCTCTTGGGTTTCCTGCGTGACCCGCGATTCTGGGCGTTAGCAGCCATGGTGTTTTGCATCAACACTTCGTGGCAGCTTATCCGAGAGTGGTTGCCATTGTTTCTCCAGGAGGGGCGTGGCTACAGCGAAAGATTCGCTTTGTACTTCAATTCTGTTTACTTCATAGCAACCGATGTCGGCTGTATTTTGGCCGGAGCAACAACTTTGTGGCTAGTTAAGCGTGGCATGAGCGTTCATGGCGGGCGCGTTGCTGTGTACGCTGGTTGCGCTGCAATGGCGGCATTGACTACGGTTGCTTCGTTCTTGCCCAAAGGTTGGCAACTAGAATGCACGCTGCTGTTGGTTGCAGCCGGAACGCTTGGCGTGTTTCCGTGTTACTACTCATTCACTCAAGAACTCAGCGTCAACAACCTCGGCAAGCTAACGGGTGTGCTTTCCTTTTTAGGTTGGATGTCCTCACCCGTACATGTGTTCTTCGGACGACTCATTGACCAAACCGGGTCATTTGACCTCGGTATCGCCCTAGTCGGCTGGGCGCCCCTCATCGGGCTCACCATCTTTCTGTTGCTTTGGCCGGCCAACAGGCTTGAGGCGTGAGCCTACAAGGCAGAAACTCCACTCCAGTCTCAAGCCTCTGACCGCAAGCCTGTTCCCAGCCTGCTTCCGGCCCCGTTTTCGGAGTGTGCGTGGGTCGATATACTTAGGCTCTTACAAAGTCGAATGCATCCACTTTCGCGAGTGATTTTCCATAGGAAAAAGTTGTGCCGTTTGCTGAAATTGGACCAATCGCGATTCACTTTCCCGAGCGGCGTGAAACCAACTCCGACCTCCATGCGCTCCATCCTGAATGGAACATGCAGGAAATCGCGGAGAAAACTGGCATTCACTGTCGCCACATCAGTGCCCCTGGTGAAACTGCATCGGACTTAGCGGTCCAAGCCGCTGAGAAGTTGTTCACTGAACATTCCGTAGATCGCCAGTCCATCGATTTCGTGCTCCTGTGCACCCAGACCCCCGACTACCCCTTGCCCACGACCGCTTGCCTTTTGCAGCAGCGTTTGGGCCTGCGAGTCAGTTGTGGGGCCTTGGATTTCAACTTGGGATGTTCCGGTTTCGTTTATGGGCTTGCCATAGCCGAAGGTTTGATTCGATCCGGCGCTGCCAAGCGGATCTTGTTAATCACCGCTGAAACTTACTCCAAGTACATCGATGAAGATGACCGCAGTTTGCGGACAATTTTTGGAGATGCGGCCGCTGCAACTTTAGTGCAAGCTTCAGATATCCCCAGCCTGATTGCGTTTCAGTTCGGCACCGATGGCAGTGGCGGAGATACCCTATTTGTCGGCGATGGTGGTGCTCGCGCCAATGATCAAGCCATCAAGCCGCGCAATCGTAAACGCTGGAAAAGCCGACTGTATATGGACGGCCCCAGCCTGATGAGCTTTACGGTCGTCGCCGTACCGAAACTCATCGACGAAATCCTCGAACTCGCCAAACTCACACCGGCTGACATCGATATCTACCTGCTCCATCAAGCGACCAGTAAGATGCTGGAACTGCTGCGAACGCGTTTGAACTTGGACGCGCGACAGTTGCCCATCCGACTCGAGCAGCATGGCAATACCGTCTCCAGTACTTTGCCCATCTTGATCAATGACTTGCGGAACGAAGGGCATCTAAGGCCGAACACCCAGAATCTCCTGATCGGATTTGGCGTGGGCTGGTCCTGGGCCGGTTGCGTCTGGCGCGATACATGGACATCTGGTTCCCGCTAGCCGCCCACAGTGAGGAAGATTGTTGTCCGGAACGTAACGATTATTCCGCTTCTTAGGCAAAGTTCGATAGTTTCTACATGCCGGCGAACGCTGAATACGTGTTCCAATTTGCACACCCTTCCATTGTGTTCTAGGGTTCCATCGCGGGACATTGTGGGGCCGGGGGGCGAATGCTTGTCTCGCACAAATGGAATTACAGGGGCGATCATGACTTCGACTCAGACCAAAATCACTTTGGAAGATGTTCTTGCTTCGGCACAACTGCCGGCTCTTCCACAAACGGCTATCCGACTTCTCGAGTTGTCGCAGGACGCGTCCAATGGACCTGCCGAATTTGCCAAGCCGATCGAAGCCGACGCGGGCTTGATGGGCCAAGTTCTTCGTTTTGTGAACTCGAGCTACTTTGGTTTCGCTCGCGAGATCGCCAGCGTGCGCCAAGCGTTGCAGCTGGTTGGTGTTCGCACGATCAAGAACTTTGCGCTGTGGAGCGCCGTCTTCAGCTTGATACCCAATCCGAAGTTCGGACCATTCGATCTCAAAAACTTGTGGCAAGATTCTCTGCGTCGCGCGGTCTTTTCCCGTTTGCTTGGCCAGATTCTCAAGCTGCCCAATAGCGAAGATCTCTTCGCGGCTGCGTTGCTGCAAGATATGGCTATTCCACTACTGCTCAAGGAACTGCCTGAACAGTACGCAGACCTCGTGGAACGTCGCGGAACGGAACACGTTCGGCTATCGCACCTCGAACGAGAAGTTTTCGGTTGGGATCATGCTCAAGCCGCCGCTGCCCTGTGCCGTAACTGGAAACTTCCCGAAGAGTTCGCTTCGATTATCGAACGCCATACCGAGTTTAGCGAACTGATCCATGCCGAACCACGCAAACTGGATGCAGCTTGCGTGGCGCTGGCGTCACTACTACCAACCTGCAAGGACGAAGAGTGGGAAGAGCGGGACGCCTTCGTTGCTGGACTGACTCAATTGCTGCCCAATGGCAATATTCATGATTTGATCGCACAGGCCGACAAGGCTTTCGATGAATTTGCCCCGCTGATGAACCTGCCCGTACAGGAACGAACGCTGACAAAGTGGATCGAAGGCTAAGCGCCTATTCTTGTGCTTGTGCTCGATGCGACTCTACTCGAATCGAGCACTAGCGTGAACGCAGGCATCACTGAGAACTGATCAGTTCCAGATCCAGGAACTTGCCGCTTTCCATATTTGCACCGCCGATGGCAATCAAGTGCTTCGCATCGATAGGCAACAAGCGATGGAAGAACCTTGCATCCGTGGCCTTGCCAAGCAAGTTCCATTTCTTGGCGGCATCATCCCACTGCTGGATGTCGCCTTCGTACGTAGTTACTATCAATCGACCATCGACGCTCCAGCCCGACGCGCCGAAGCCAGCCATATTCTCCTTGCCGATCAACTCTGGCGCTTCGCTCCATGACTTGCTTGCGGGATCGTAAATTGACACGGCCTTAACTGGCCCCCCCTTGTCATTCATCCCACCGATAACGAACAGTTTGCCTTGATGTTCTACGGTCGCAATCGCGCGGCGTTTGAATGGTGGGTTCGGAAGCGCGACCCACTTCGGCTCAGCGGCAGATAAATCCATGGCCCAAGCCGTCTCGTGCCAAACGGTCTTTTCCTTGCCTGCCATTTTCCATCCACCAACGACGTAGAGCGTATCGCCGATCAGCGCCGCATCGTGACTAGACCTTGCTTCAGGCAATTCGGGCAGGTCGCTCCAGGTGTTCGTAGTTGTGTCAAATGTTCGTACTCGGGCTTGTGAATGCAAGTCTTGTGGGGTGCCTTCCGGGTTCTTGGCGGTGAATCCACCAACCAAGATAATCTTGTTTTTGTAGGCGACCATTCCCAAACCCTGTTGACGGTCACCTTCGGCCACTTCGTGCCATTTGCTGGGTGACGCAAGATCCAAACGGAGCAATTTGTTCGACTGGGCTTCGTTCGAATAGGAATGAGCATCCCCGGTGTGCCCGCCGTAAACGTACAGTGAATCACCGCTTCGTGCTGCACCAAAGCTGGTAATTGCAAACGGAAGTGGGGCGTATTGGATCGGAGTCGATTTGACGGTTGCCGATTTATCCTCGGCAGTCAACTTACCGAAACTGCACGTAAGGGCGAGCAAGCAACAAAAAGTAATCGATAGCTTCTGCATCTAAGCCTCTGTTTGAATGAGTTTTGTGACGATAGAAATACCTTCACCAAGGGATCGCACTGAGGGGCATCGAGAGGAATCTGCCTCACCAGCTACCTGTGATTCTAGCGTTTGTGCCTTGGCTGCGTCGATGGATAAACGAGATTCCGTTCCGAAAGCAAAGCCAAACTTTTACTCATAGAGGCTAAACCGCATGTCGGATTCGCAATGGCTGTTGGCAGAGCACCAACGCCGCAATCAAACTACGCTCAAGGCTCATGCGTTGTTCGATACCCACCGCCAACGCGTGACAGATTTGATCAAGCAAGCGGGCGTGCTCAAGCAGGACGAGGGGGTGCAAGCTGGTCGGATGTGTGTGCTGGGCGCCGGCAACTGCAACGATTTGGATTTAGTCGAGCTTGCCAACGTGTTCCAGGAAATTGTACTGGTGGATATCGATTCAGCAGCGATGGAGCAAGCCGTCGCGAATGGCGGGGGCAAAGCACTACGTGGACGAGTGCACGTTACCGAAAGTACCGATGTGACTGGTATTTTCGAGCGACTACAAGCCGCCGACGTCAAGGACGCTAGTTCTAGTGCAGTCACAGAACTGTTGGCTCTACTTACGGTAAATCCCAAGCTGCCTTCAGCCCCATTCGATTGCATAGTTTCAACCTGTTTGATCTCGCAGTTGCTTGACTCGGTGATCCTGGCTTTAGGAGCGAACCATCCTGGGCTGGTGCCACTTCTGCTAACGCTGCGTAGGCAACATCTGAGGACCATCGTGCACAACCTTGCGGACCATGGAAGAGGCATTTTCATTTTCGATTTTGTGTCCAGCCAGACGCTACCTAACCTGATGCAAATCGATGAGGGACGCTTGAGTCAAACGCTCGTCGAAGCCATCAACGCTAAGAACTTTTTCACGGGGCTCAACCCGTTCGCTGTTCAGGCGGAGCTGCAATCGCATGCCGATTTCGTTGGCCTAATCGCAGATGTTCAGCTGCATTCACCATGGCGCTGGGATATCGGCAAGAAACAATTTGCTGTCTCCGCAATAAGCTTTCAACGAAAAGAAGCCCGCTGGCTTGGTCAACGTGAATGACGATGCCCTTTTTGTAGACGTGCTGAGTAACGCTCGGCTTGTAAGTTGATCTTTTCAAGCCGACTAAGCGTGACGATCTCAATGGCGGCCAGCGAAACTCGCAGCGCGAGTAGCAAGAACCACACGATTGAAATGGCCACGACGATTTTCTGCATAACCACATAGCCGCTGGGCGAACCGGCGGCCGCGTAACACATGATTGCAAACGTTAGCACAATAGCCATCGCAGCAGCAATCATGCCCGCGACCGAGCCAACGAAACCTGCGGAACGAAAACACTGAAAGGTGAAGATGAAGGCCATGACAGGCATCGGTACAACCCAAGCGGCTAACGCCATCAAGTGGGAGTTGTATGCCAAATCAACGGGTGTTAGCCCCAACGCGATAAGGCCAAACGAAGCCAACCCGCCGCACCCCTGCATGAACCATGCGGAAAGTTTGTCTTCTTCAACACTGCGATGGAAAATTGCAAAGAAGATCAGTAATCCAACACCTAGTCCAATGATGGAGTTGTTGAAATAGCGAGCGCTTACAGTATTCTCTTTCCCGGTCCAAGTTCGACTTCGGCCTAAATCACTTAACCAATTGTGGTTCCAATCGTAACCCATGGCGCGTGCATCTGGCCGATGATCTCGATAATCGCCTCCGGGGTAGGCCGCCATTGCCAGAGCAGTGCAAACGACAAACTGCACAGTCGAGAAGAGGGCGATGATCACCGCCAGTGCCAGCCAGCCGTCGATACGAGTTGTAGATTGCGGCATACATTAATTCCTATTGGCTGAGCTTACCGAGTTCAGCAACCTGCTGATGCTTGAGTGTCGCACAATTGTCGCTGCTATGGGGCAATCGTGGTTTCGGATTCCACGTAGCGGAATGCGTTAAGCACTTCGAGAGTACTGTAGTGTCCCTCGAAAGCCTTGACGGCTTCCGCTACCTCATTGAATCGAGGTGTCCTGATCGTAGCAGCAACAATTGAGACAATGGTCCGACACTCTGCGACTCTGCACACTCAAAAACTGCGAATTACTGCATCCAGTATAACGAGCAACTTCGTACTGCTGCTATCAGTTGCAAGTTTCGAATTTGACTGGAGGAATGATATGCAGTTGAAGTTAATCAAACGCGCGGCATTTGCTGCTGCGCTGGGCTGGAGCACATTCGGCTGGACCACATCGGTCGGGTTGTGGGGCGCGAATCATCGAGAAGCTCCGATCACGGCGCTCGACCACAAAGCGGATATCACCGACATCTATGCCTTCCGCAGCTACGATGGTGGAACGACTCCCAGCGTGACTTTGATCCTGTGCGTTGATCCGCCTCTCGATCCAGCCAACGGACCCAACTGGTTTCCGTTCGACCCCGAAATACTCTATGAGATCAAAGTCGATAACAACAATGATGCAATCGCAGACGTAACGTTCCAATTCCGCTTCAACACTGAGCAGCGGCTGCAAAACTTGTTTCAAGTCTATGCTGGAGCAGGCAGTGGCATTAACGCTCCCGCGAACTCACCTGCACCCGTCCCGCCGGGTACGTTGATTGTCCCTCCTCAAATCAATTCGTTTACATCGCCTGGGCTCGGCATGCGCCAGAGCTACTCGGTAACCATGATTAAAGGTGGCGTCACCACCAACATCAGCGGCTCTGGTCCATTCTACGCTGTGCCCGCAAATGTTGGCCCGCGAACGATGGAGTACGCGACCCTCTTTGAGAAAGGAACCTACGCCACCACGACCCAAAATGTAAAGGTCTTTGCCGGTACAACTGACGATGCGTTTTGGATTGATCTTGGTGGAGCTTTTGACACTCTCAACACGCATATTTCCCCGGTACTAAGTGCAGCTCAGGATGCGGCACAACAGAACTTTGCGAGTGATACCGTTTCTGGATATGGAGTGAATTCCATCGCGATCGAAGTTCCGGTCGCCACTTTAACGCGCACCGGCAACGTTGAACCAGCGAATTCAGCCGCTGCCACGATCGGCGTTTGGTGTACTACTTCGCGACCGCGCGTTCTCGTGCGTCAATCGCCGCTACCTTCGCAGAGTTCAGGCGGTTTTCGGCAGGTCCAACGTATGGGCAATCCGCTGATCAATGAGTTGTTAATCGGCACTGGCTTTAAGGATCGATTCAGTATGGATGAGCCCAAGAACGATTCGCAGTTTGCGAACTTCTTTCTCGATCCCGCACTAGCACGCGTCCTGAACGCAGCTACGGGTGGTGCCGTTACGATCCCAACTCCACCGCGAACGGACCTGCTGCCGCTAGTAGCCTATGCGCCACCCATCGCTGCGGTTGGCACGCCGCCCGGGCCGGTTGCAGACTTGCTGCGACTCAACACAGGCATCGCGCCCACCCCGCCTGCACTTGCCAGTCGGCTTGGGTTGCTGGCGGGCGACGCAGCCGGATTTCCCAATGGCCGTCGCGTGTTCGATGATGTAACGGATATCTCTTTGCGAGCCGTTGCGGGAGTATTCAATCCAGCCTTCAACGTCTCACCCAACAACGCACTCGGCGATGGCGTGAACGTCAACGATGCTGCCTATCGCACGACCTTTCCATATTTGGCGAATTGCCCAAGCGGCCGAGATCGCCGTCACATCGATCCAGGTGAACCAGGCGGTGGCCCTCAATAAGCCAGTGCTGCGACGCAATTTAACTTTGGAGTTCACGTTTTACTGTCGCACGATTGTCTCAATCGTAGCTGCAACAATTGAGACAATTGTGCGACACTCAACCCCAAAATCAAATTGAGCTGAAGCACTAGTGCTTTGTCCAACTTAGATTTTGGGTTTCACTGTGGTTAGCATGTCCCGGTGTAGCCACCGTTGCCAGACGGTGGACACCATGCGTTTGCCTAACCACCGCTGGGCAGCGGAGGCTACGACCAAACCCAAAATCAAATTGAGCTGAAGCACTAGCCTCAGCAGCCATTGTGTCTTTCATTCATTAAGAACTGGGATTTCCATGAATCGCATCCAATCACTCGCCTTCAAAACTGGCTGTCTGACTTTGATCTTCTCGCTGGGAGTATGCTCGGCTGAGTCTCCAACGAACGGTAGTACTCCAGCGGAAGCTCGGATGGCTGCAGCCAAGAAAGCGATCGCTCAGCAGCCGAAGAATGTGGATGCTCAAAATGCACTCGCGATGGCTCTGACCCGCAGGGCTCGCGAAACTGCAGATCCAGATTACTACGATCAAGCGCGTGAGGTACTGGAAGAATCGTTTCGGATCGAACCCGATAACTTTGAAGCGCGGCGCATTGAGACTTGGATTGCACTTGGCAAACACGAGTTTTCTAAAGCCCTAGAGCTTGCCCGCGCGCTCAGTAAACGCCGACCCGATGACGTGCTGGCCTACGCGTTATTGACCGACGCCTGTGTGGAAACAGGTAACTATGAAGAAGCCGAACGAGCGGCACAGTGGGCGCTCGATATGCGACCAGGTGAAATCTCGGGGCTGACTCGGGCGGCCTATCTGCGCGAGTTGTTCGGCGACATCCAAGGTTCAGTCGACTTGATGCAGTCTGCATATAACAAGACCGCGCCAGCCGAAGTCGAAGATCGAGCCTGGATACTAACGCAGTTCGCGCATCTCCAGCTGCTATCCGGTAAACCCGAAGTTGCTGAACTGGCGCTTGCAGATGCAATCAAACTGTTTCCGGGATACCACTATGCTCTAGGAAACATGGTGAAGGTAAGAACCGCTCAACAACGCTACGAGGATGCAGTCTCCATCGCTCAGGAGTTCATCCAAGCCGCTCCTAATCCAGAAAATCTCTTCGTGGTTGGTGAAGCTCTGAATCGGGCAGGTCGATTCGATGAGGCCAAGCGAGTGTTCGCAGACTTTGAAACTCAAGCGGTCGCAGAGTCCCAAGGAACCGACAACGCGAATCGCGAGCTGGTCTTCTACTACGTTAACCACGCCAACAAACCTGCGGACGGGCTGCGAATCGCCAAGCTAGAATTTGCTCGTCGCCAAGATGTGTTTACTCGCGAAGCCTATGCTTGGGCCCTACAAGCGAACGGTGAAATTCAAGAAGCTCGTGTCCAGATGGACAAGGCTCTCGCAGTGGGCATTCGCGATCCGAAGTTCTTCTATCACGCAGGTGTCATCGCTCAAAAGAACAACGACCATGAACAGGCTCAGAAGTTCTTCCAAGAGTCGCTCAAACTGGCCGAGCGATCCGAAGTCAGTGAGTTGGTTCGCAAGACGCTCGAGTTATCGCGGCCAATCACCACTAAACCCTAGCAGGGTAATAAACCAGAGCAGGATGCTAATAAACCCGAGCAGGCGAATAAGCCCGAGCAGGCGAATAAACCCGAGCAAGCGAATAAACCCGAGCAGGTTGTAAATAAATCCGAGCAGGCTGCTAAAGAAGTAACCCGAAGCGTTAGTTTTAATGTTGCAATGTTTTGATTTAGGGGCAAAGCCCCCGGCAGTTTGCCTAGCCCGGCCTGAGGGGCCGGGAGTAAGCGCATAAGGGATTTTAGGGCCAAAGGCCCGGCCATTTGTTTGCGAGTAATTGGTTGATCAACAAACGGGCGGGCCTTCAGCCCTTACAACCAGTTGCACCTTACTCCCCAGCCCGTTGAGCTGGGCTAGGCAAACGCTGGACCTTTGGTCCGTAAGCCCAAAATAACGCAACATCAAAACTAACGCTTGGGTTAGCATTCTTCCACACTTCGTTGCAAAGCGACTTGCAGCAGCCTGCCAGGCAACCGACTCCAGGCAACCGACTACTGCGAGGCTGCCTTGACCTTCTTGGCGCGACCTTGAGTCCACAGCAGCAAGCCTTCGAGTCGCTGTTTGCCTCGATGGAAATAGGCTTCGCCCAGTCCGCTGAGATGTCGAGCGTAAAGTGCCTGTCGATCCGTCTTCCAATCACTGTTGGTTGGGACGGTAAAATGTTCTTGGATGCACACTTCGGCGAGCCCTTCGCCGATCCTTTGGTGCCCTTCAATAGTTGGATGGACGTGATCCACTAACCACTGCGAGCCAGGGATTTCATGCTCGCTCAATTCTGAAAACATACGCTCTGCGTCTACAAGCGGTACATCAAACCGATGGGCGAGTTCGGTGACTGATTCGACGATGGGGGTGATCGCACGCAGCGGGCACACGTCGGCATCCTTTGCGGCAACGAAGTATCGTTTGGCTGCCTCCCAATCGCCGCGATCCGCTAACAAGCGGCCCTTTAGGTAAAGTGCCCCAGCGTGCTGCGGATCGATTGCCAACAGGTAATCAACTTCGGCCATCGGATCGTGAACGCGCTCGCGATCTGTGCGGAGCGCTTCCCAACGCTGCGCGAACTCGGCTTGTTGATTGGCGGGTAACTTCGAATCGATTTCGAACTTGAACGGCGGGCAATCGATCAAGTTGGTCACGGGGCGAATGAGGATCAGCGGTACGCGCCGGTTCTGGCAAGCCCGAATCATCTGTTCCAGATTCCAACGAAAGTGATTCACGACTGGCTCACGCCACGGATCGTCGCGGCGATAATCGTTCAAGCCACCCGAGTAATCGAGCAACGCGTCCACTTCGGATGCTAATTCGGTTTTGGTGTTTCCTTCTGCCCTTGCGGCCGGAGTGGCAACCCAGGATCTCGCGAATCGGACCGTGCGCATCCGCGATAACCAAGCGATAACCTCCAAGCTGGAACTCGCGGGTTTCCAGTTCTCATACGTGCGTTGTTCCAGGAATTCGTTCTGGCCCGTGTAGATCACAATCAGGTCAGGGGAATAATCGAGCACTTCTTGCAAGATTGCGAGCACGCGGTAACTGGCATAGGAGAGTCCTCCGCAGTTGATGACTTCGAAGTTAGCCTCCGGCGATAGGGCTTGCAGGTTCAACTTCAGCCACTCGGGGAAAGCGGTCTCGGTACTGTACGGTTCGCCCTGAGTCGTTGAGCCCCCCAATGCGAATACGCGGAATGTGCCAGCCGGTTTTTGGGCCGCAAAGCTAGCGGGCCGAAAAAGGTGCAATCGCTCGCTGCCGATCGATAAAGTCTGGGTTTGTGGATCCAGTTCAAACAATGGCCGAAGATGGTGCAGGTCCACGTAGGGATCGATCGCCACCTCCTGCCTGGGCAAATCCAAGACCCCTAAGAGACACTCTGCGAGCAATAAGGGCAAAAATCCGATGGCAATCGCGGCAAGCCGAAATCGCCAAACATTACGCGACTTACGATGAACGTTCTCGGCCATGGGCAAGGGAACCGCTCGGGAGGATCTGCATTTAGAGTGAACTGCCGCAGGCCATTTGTGTCCAGCTACCTACGGGCGCAACCCAATCATAGCAAATTGGGTCGCTTCGTTTGGCAAATTTGGAGAAGCTAGCGCTGCTCGCGAAAAGTCGCCCACGACAGGTAAATCAACCCACCAGACGACAGTATGAACACCACATCCATCAGCGATGACGCTGAACGAAATGGTGCAGACGCCGCCATGCCGGACAGACCGAGCACGAGGTCGAGTGTAAATAATAGAAAGACTAGGATGGAAATAACCAACCCAATCAAACACAATGCTTTGGGCATTAACCGACCTCGAGGGTTCGCCGGAATGGTCCGCCAGAAAAGTTATCGGTGCGACAGCACCAGCGTAGTATAGTCCAACTTGTTCGCGTGTCACCTATATAGCCTATATCTCCTGTATTATGAGCAATTCTAGGCTATCTGAAGATCAGTTAATCCGAAAAACCCGTACATTTGGCTCTCTAAAGGAAGTAGTTTCGATGGGAATTGGGGTTTTTCGAGCCGAAATGCCGGTCGCACAGGAGCATGCCTATTTCGACCATGCGGCCGTTGCACCGCTTCCAGAGGCCGCTGCCGAGCGGTTGCGAAAGTACGCCGACCAAGTGAGCCAAAGCGGTGACAAGCATTGGCTCGAGTGGTCTTTGATCGTTTCTCGACTGCGAACGGCTGCGGCACAGTTGTTGGGGGCAAACGAGTGCGAAGTCGCCCTTGTACCCAATACAACTATTGGAATCAACCTGGTCGCCGAAGGCTTTCCCTGGAAAAGCGGCGATAATTTAGTCGTCCCAGACAACGAGTTTCCTTCAAACCTCCTGCCCTGGAAAAACTTGCAGCGGCGAGGAGTCGAGGTCCGTTTGCTACCGGTTTCCGACACCGGTGAAATCTCGATCGACCAATTAGTTGCCTTAATGGACCACCGCACACGGCTGGTGGCCCTGAGCTGGGTTGGGTTCGTCAGCGGTTTTCGACTGGATCTACCTCGAGTTGCCGAAGCCGTGCATCGTCGCGGCGCATTGTTGTTCGTTGACGCAATCCAAGGTCTGGGGGCTTTTCCCATCCAGGTTCACGACGCGCAGATTGATTTCCTGGCCGCAGACGGACACAAATGGATGCTCGGGCCCGAAGGCGCCGGCCTGCTGTATGTCGCTGAAAAACACCTCGATCTGCTAGAGTCGCTGTTGATTGGCTGGAACAGTCTGTCTGAGGGGGCCTTTGATCCTCGATCGGCCCATCTCAAGGCCAGCGCCGCGCGCTATGAAGGTGGCTCGTACAACATGGCTGGTCTGTTGGCTTTCGAAGCCAGTCTTGAGTTGCTACTCAGGCTTGGAAGCCATCTCGCGGCCAGTCCGGTAGCCGCCGCTATCCTTGAAAATGTTGCGACCATTGCCGGGCAACTCGCCGGTCAGGGTTTCGACCTTAAAGTGCCCAGCGAAGAATTTCGGAGTGGGATTCTGACAACCTCCTGGCCGGGCGCCACGTCATCAGATTTGAACGCCGCCCGTAAACACTGCCTAGAGAAGAATGTCATACTAAGCGTGCGGGCTGGTCGAATACGTATCGCCACCCACGCTTACAACAACGCTGACGATATCGCTCGACTTGTTACGGCACTCGTTGAAGCTCGGCAACTTTTTAGCCACTGATCCCGTCTTAAGAACGCTACAACCATGTCTCAAAAATCACGTGTCGCTGTCTACACAGGCTCGTTTGATCCTGTCACGCTTGGTCATGTAAACGTTATCGAGCGCGCCGCACGACTGTTTGATAAATTGATTGTCGGTATCGGTATCAATGTTGAGAAGAAACCTCTGTTCACTCCTGACGAACGCGTCGAATTGATTCGTTCTGTCATGGCCCACGTCCCGAACGTGGATGTGCAAACCTTTGACGGACTGGCTGTGTCTTTCGTCCGCCAATGTGAATCGCGCGTTATGGTTCGGGGGGTCCGCCCGCTCACGGATATCGCTGGCGAGTTCACGATGATGATGGCCAACCGTCAACTCGATGACGCCATTGAGACAGTTTTTCTGATGGCTGATGAAGAGTACTCGCACGTTTCAAGTTCATTGATCAAGCAAATCGTGTTGCTCAGCACCGATGACAAACTGGCCAAGTTCGTCCCGCGCGAGATTATTGAGCCCTTGCGAAAGAAGATGAGTCAACAGTAGACGACGCGGCACAGCATCGAGCAGGGCAAAAGTGCACGATTGCGACTTGACTTTTGCAATTCGTTGTTTTTTCATACCCATTAGTGGTACGCAGGAGGACGCGTCATGCAAATTGCAATACCCAATCCCCCCACATGCTGAACACTTTATCAAAGAATTTCCCTGATCCCGACGGCGCAGGGGCACTTGCCAGCCCCGTGGTGAGTGTGGGTTATGATTTATTGAATCGAGTGACCAGTCGCACCAATCCGCTCGGTGGCGTGACGTCGTTTACGTTCGATAGTTTCGGACGTGTCTTGACTCAAACTGATCCGGATCCGGATGGCGCAGGGCCGCAATCAGCAGGCATAACCACTTACGAATACAACGTGGCTGGTCTTTCCAAAGTCACCGATGCTTTGACGCGCGCCACAACGTTCGCTCGCGATGGACAAGGACGCGTGACCAGTGTGACGGACGCGCAGTCCAACGTTACCAGCTACACTTACGACTACTACAGCAATTTACTCACACAAACCGATCCTGATCCCGACGGTGCTGGTCCACTGGGCCGACCGGTAACCACGTATGATTACGACGTCGCCAATCGACTCACTTCCAAAACCGATCCGCGCAGCGGCACGACGAGCTACACCTATGACCTGGCTAGCAATTTGACGTCGTTGACTGATCCGGTGAACAACACGACCAACTTCGCTTATGATGGCTTGAATCGCCAAGTCCTCAATACCAACAGCCTCACGAAATCCAGCAGCTATACTTACGATGTGGCTGGCAATTTGGTGCGAACCACCGATCGAGCTGGTAAAGTGATTGAATACAGTTTCGATGCGCTGGACCGATCGACGGCCGAACGTTGGCAAGCGAGCACGACCACGCCGACGCTCAGCGTGGCCACGACGCAGCAAGGTGGAGTGGGCGACGA
>JANRMD010000423.1:0-35310 GCA_033761895.1 Pirellulaceae bacterium
TCAATGTAGAGTTCTCTGGTTGGATCAGTTTTCTTGCCCCGGATTCTTCATCATCGGTAGCGGAATGCGTCAAGCATTTCGGGAGTACTGCGGTAGCCCCCGAAAGCCTTGAGGGTTTGCTGATTATTGGGTAGCGGAAACCGTCAAGGTTTTCGAGGGCCCTGGTAGCCGCCGCTGCCAAGCGGTGGTTAGTCAACCCGTATCGTGTCCACCGTCTGGCGACGGTGGCTACTCGAAAGCCTTGACGGCTTCCGCTACGTATTCATCAACACTTGGTTATGAGCCCGAATGCAATGGTGCGTTCAAAGATAACTTAACGTGGTTTGGCGATTCGATACAAAGTAGTCGTGGTTCGGACGATTAAGGAATTGTTGACGATGGCTGGGGACGCATTGCAACCGTCTGGAAGTGTGTTTACAGAGACCTTTTGAGGCTCATCGGCGAGTGTATAGACATAGCCTTTGCCGTCATGATCGAATGCGAACAGATGTTCGTCGTCGGCAACCAGCGATGAACTAAATTTTCCGCCAAGGCGATCCTGCCAAACGACTTCACCGGTATCCGTCGAGATACGCGAGATGATGCCGTCATCGGTGACGCTGAAGAGGCGGCCACTCACCAACAGTTGGCTTGGTTTGGAGCCGATGTTCTTGCGCTGTGTCCAGATAACTTTGGGTGAATCGGTAATGTCACCTTTTCCATCAGCCTCGACACAATACAACTGAGCTTTGCCAAAGCCGGTGTTGATGTACAGTCGCTGGCCATCAAACAGAGGCCGTGCGGTCGCTGAAAACTCTTCAAAGCGAACTCGCCAAATTTCCTTACCTGTATCTGGATCAAGCACCAAGCAGGCTTTGCTAGTGGGGCTGACCAGTTGCTTTTGCCCTGCGACATCAATCACCAAGGGAGTGCAAAAGGCTTTGAAGACATCGCCGTTATCGGTTCCATAGGCAACTTCACGGTCCGCTTTCCAAACGGTTTTTCCCGTTTGTCGATCGAGCGCAACGACGTACTGTAAATCAAACCCGTCTTGATGAAAGATCAACATGTTTTTGTATAAGATTGGCGAACTGCCGGGACCGCGAAAATGATTGCAAGGCAAGTCACGACGTTGCCAGACGACTTCGCAGTTATCACGACGCAAGCAGGCCGTACCGTAGCTGCCGAAGTGGATGAAAACGAACCGCTCGTCGAGGATCGGAGTTGGGGATGCGTAAGTGTTGGTGACGTGATGGTCTTTTTGGACTTCGACATTTTCGAAAAGCAGCTTGTCGTGTTTGATCTTGCCACTTTCGAGGTCGACGCAAACGGCATACATCTGCTTGCCGTCCTCGGTTGCGGTTGTCATCCAGACTTCATCACCTAACACGACGGGAGAAGACCAGCCGCGACCGTGAATCGGCGTTTTCCACAGAACGTTTTCCGTTTCGCTCCAAGAAGTCGGCAGGTGCTGACCAGGCGCGGTGCCATCGCCGCGCGGGCCACGAAATTGGAACCAGTTCGCAGTATCAGGGGCACTGGTTTGCGCCTTCGCAAGTGGTGCAAGCGAAAGAGTGGCACACAGTCCGAGGATTGAGGCAAGGAGTGTTGAAGGGACAATTCTCGAGTTCATGCGGTCGACTCTCTGATTGTGGGTGTTGGAGGGAACCCTAAGTCTAACCATAACGCTCTTCGCCGGAAAACGAAACTGCCGACAAGCGAGCGATATTGATGTAAGATAGGGAGGTTGATGGGAGCCGTTCATAGGTGACTGATAAGTATGACGATGGGCGATAATGTTGTCGAAGAAGGCGCTTGTTCGATTCCAACTAGCGGTAGGCTGGCGGGGATCGACTATGGGACGGTGCGCGTTGGGTTGGCAACCTGCGATCCCAGTCAGCGATGGGTGACGCCGTTCGATACCTATGTACGTCGCAACGATCGTTTGGACGCGGCGTTCTTTGCCGAGTTCGCCAAACGCGAGTGTATTGTCGGTTGGGTTCTGGGGCTGCCGATCCACTGCGACGGCAAAGAAAGTCAGAAATCGGTCGAGGTACGGAGGTTTGCGGAGTGGCTAGAATCGGTCAGTGATTTACCTTTTGCATTGTTTGACGAGCGATTTACGACGGCTGAGGCCCGCCACATGCTGCGAGATACCCCCCTTTCGCCGGAAAAGAAAAAGAAGCAGCTCGATCGGCTGGCCGCACTGCTCATCCTGAACGGGTTTATCGAGTCGCGGCGAGCGTCGATTTCTCAAAATGAAGCGCTTGACGACCTTTCGTAACCCCTCGTTTAGGATGTTTGTCCTCATGAATTTGCTTGAAAACTGCAAAATTCAGATTCTGATAGGCCTATCGGGAACTAAAGGCATTTGGATACCATCCGAACGTCATGCAGAAAATTGGTATCAACCGCAATCTGCGAGCTTAGGTTAGTTGAGTATTTTATGTCCGCAAATGAGCATATCGACGAGTTGCTTAGCGGCTTCCTGGACGGGGAGCTGACTGCGGAAGAGCTGCGCGAGTTTGAGTTGACGCTGGCAACTGACGCGAGCTTGCAAGTTAAACTCGAGCAATTTAGGCAACTCGGTAACGATTTGCGAAGCGTGCCGAAGCGGAAGCTTGGGGCAGATTTCACCGATCGCGTCGTGGCCGCGGCCATGCAGTCTGCTGTTTCCAACCCTCAGGCAGTTCCGCAACCAGTTCAGCTGGCAGTTCAGCTGGCAGTTCAGCTGGCAAACGGGCGTCAAGCGAGCCCATGGAAGCTGGTCGGCGCTTCAGCGGCTATCGCAGCCGCCCTTCTTCTGGCAGTTTTTGCCTTCAACGAATTTGGAACGTTCAAGGGCTCCTCGAATGAGGATGTTGCCCAAAACCCGCCAACTCAAGTGCCTTCCGACGAAGTTGCTGCAGCGCCTGACGAGACGGCTACAGGAAACAGTCTCAACACAGAGAACTCGGCTAATAAAGAAGAAGCGTTTGTTCGCAACGATCCGAACATGCGAAAACGCGCGTCCAGTCAAACTGGTTTCGCAATTCTGACCATCATGGAGATTGAGCCGTCCGAGAAGGCGTGGAAAGAGAACGAGGTCTCGAAAGTACTGAGAGAGGCCGGCATCGTTTGGACGAACCCCGTCAAGGTTTCGGACGAAGTCCTCGGAGTGCTCAATGAGACTCGCTCGATTAGTCAAGGTTTGCCCAAAGCGGACAATGAACAGATCGCCTTGGTGATGGTCATGGCTAAAGGTCTGACGATGGACAGAGCCCTCAAGCGTATCCTGGACGGCGTGGATGTCTTCCCGCACGTGATTATGGATATGGCGTTTGATTTGCCAGGCAAAGAGCTTTGTCAGAAGTTAGTTGATGCTCAGATCACGGTTGCCAATGGCCAGCAGGCGATCGCGACACCAATCGTTGCGGGAACAGTCGCTGATCGGCCCGCCAACAGTGGTTTAGAGAGCTTCACTCAGTTTTCGAGTGCACCGCCAGCGCGATATATGGCCACCGATATGCGGCAGTCTGGGCAACTGGGCAACGCCATTCTTCCGGATGAGGAAGATGCCATGTCTTATGTTTTGTTGGTCATTCGCCAACCTTCCAAGTAGTTCGGTCCCTCGCTAACGCTTTTTGATGTTGCGCTAATTTGGGATTTACGGACCAAAGGTCCAGCGTTTGCCTAGCCCAGCTCAACGGGCTGGCGCGTACGGTGCAACTGGTCGTTAGGGCTGAAGGCCCGCCCGTTTGTTGATCAACCAATTACTCACGAACAAATGGCCGGGCCTTTGGCCCTAAAATCCCTCATGCGTTTACTCCCGGCCCTTCAGGCCGGGCTAGGTAAAGTGCCGGGGGCTTTGCCCCTTAATCAAAATAGCGCAACTTCAAAACTAACGCTTCGGGTTGCGAAAGCCCGACACTCGCAACATCACAATGCGTTAGCGATCGATGCTTCGTGTTAGTGCGCTTCCACCCTCGTTGCAAATCGACTTTTTCAGCAGCCTGCTAGCGAATAGGGGCAAGGCAGGTTAAAAACGGAAGCTGATCGGTCTGTCGTTGGGCCTTCATGCACCTTACCCTGAATGAATCGAAAGCGAAGTTTGATGGACAATGGCGATCCGATAGAGGATGTTGTAGGCGATGCTCTGGTCACGGCCCACGAGCAAGGTGATCTCTCTGAAGCGCATCGCATCATAAGGGCGAACGACTTCATGGTGCTGCAGCAGTTTGACCCTGAAACTGGTGAAGTGAGCGAGAATGATGACGGCAGTTTCAACGTTGTGCTGGTTGAAGTGGAAGAGGACACCGCAGTTGTGGCTTTCACCCAAGAGAAATTTGCTTCCGAGTTTTTGCACGATGTCGAAGACGAATTGCCTGAAGCAGAAAACTACCCAGCTGTAATGCTCGATGGCAATACCCTGCTCGATGGTCTGCCTGAGGATTGCGGACTACTGATCAATCCTGGTGCACCCACGGAATGCTACTTTCCACCCGGCTTGGAAGACGACGCGGATGATGACGACAGCGAGTGATGGGGCTCGCCTCAGAATGCATGAATTCAGTTGCGAGTCATCGCCAGACCTGCCACAATAAGGGGTGTTGAGTTCGACGTTTTGACTGGAACTTAAGGTAACACCACTATGCCTTTTCGAAGCCGGCTACCGAGGCAGTTCGCTTTTGCACTCTGTTGGTTTTTGTTGATCGTTGCGTTGCACGCAGGATCAATTTGGGCTGCAGAGCCAGTGGATGGCAGCGATACCAACAAATCGGATCGGGTTACGCCATCTGCTGCAGAGATGGCAGCCCGCGTGGACGAGTTGCTGCAGAAGAGGTTGACGGAACTGGGTTGGCAGGCAGCCGGTCAGTGCGATGATGCTTCGTTCATTCGACGTGCAAGCCTTGATTTGACAGGTACCGCGCCCGTAGGTCGTGATGTTCTCGACTTTATCGACAACCCTTCGAAAACGAAACGTAAAGACTTAGTTGCTCGCTTGCTGAGTTCTCCTAAGTCGTCGGTACATTTGGCAAACATCTGGTCAAGTTGGTTACTGCCTGAAGCAGACAGCCCTGAAGTTCAGTTCGGTCGAGGTGGTTTACAAACGTGGCTGCGAAGTCGCTTTGCGGAGAACCTGCGCTATGATCGGTTGGTATCGGATCTACTTGTATCGACCGGTTCAATAACCAATAGTCCCACGGCGTTTTTCGTAGCGCTTGAAAGCAAGCCCGAGAAGATCGCTGCCAAGACCGCGCGCGTCTTCATGGGGCTGCAATTGGATTGTGCCGAATGTCACAACCATCCCTTCGACGATTGGAAGCAACGGGACTTTTGGGGCTTCGCCGCCTATTTTTCGCAAGTGTCGACAGGTGGCGAGCAGATGTTCAGTCCCAACCAAGCGCTCGCCGATGTTAGCGAAGGCGAAGTGAAGCTGCCTGGAACTGAAGAAGTCATCGCCCCCAAACCCTTGGTTGAAACAGAACAAGCGGGCTTAGAAACCGGTACCCGCCGCCAAAAGTTAACCCTTTGGTTAACCGCTCGTGAGAACCCATTTCTTGCGCGGGCCGCCGTCAATCGAGTGTGGGCGATTCTGTTTGGTCGCGGGTTGATTGAGCCGATCGATGACATGCGCTCGATCGACATCGCCAGTCATCCTGAGCTTCTTCGTGAGCTCTCGATGTACTTCGCCGAAACCGGTTACGATCTTCGCGGTTTGCTCGCGATGCTGGCCAGCACCGACGCCTACAATCGCGCCAACGTGCATAGCAGTGGTCAACCACCAGAAGCCAGTTACGCCACGATGGCTTGCAAGCCTTTGACGTCAACTCAAATGGCGGCCAGTATTTCCCAAGTTGCACGACAGCTTGCTCGTGAGAATGACCCTCAATCCCAGCAGGCCTTGATGGCTCAGCTTGGTAAACTGCGAGGTGACGCAAGTCAAGCTACATTGGGTATGGTCCAAGCGCTGGTGACCCTGCATGGCACCGCCTTTGATGAAGTCTCTAGCGATTCATCTAGCCGCTTGTTGCAAGCCCTGAACGCGCCGCATATGAATGACTCGAAAAGGCTGCAGTGGTTGTTTCTGAGTACCTTGAATCGCAATCCGACCAAACAAGAAGATGCCGCATTTTCAAGTGTCATCAATGAAGCGATTGCCAAGGCCGCTGAGTCCGAAACCAGTGACAAGTCAGAAGCTGGTGAGAAGCAGGAAGCGAAACCGGCTACATGGCAATCCGATCTACTCTGGGCGCTGATCAACTCGACGGAATTTGCGATGACTCCTTAGTACCTTGTTGATCGTCACTGTTTCAACATGAGTTAGCTCTGGTTTGTACTTGTTGGTTGCGAGTGCCACTGGCTGTGCCAGTGCAAACGGAGGAGATCATCCGAATCGAAAGGTGGTCGAGCCAATGCACTAGTCTCATGCGAACATCGGCCGAAGTGATAAGGTTGGAGTCTGCAAATCCGATCAAACACTCGAGACTACTGACTGAACCATGGCAATGTACTACCGATGGGATAAGACGGATTCCAAATGAGTACGCAACCACATCGAAAGCGAATCAAGCATCATCACAACCCTGGTGACTTTCACGAATTAACAATTTCAACCTATCATAGAATGCCGTTGCTTACCAACGACCTATGGCGTACCGAACTCTCTCGCTGCGTTGATGAGGCTAACCAAACGTATCAGTTCGAACTGGCGGCCTTCGTGTACATGCCTGAACACATACACCTGTTGGCGTTCCCTTTGAATTCGCAACCTGACATTGGCAGGTATCTGGCAGCCATTAAGCAACCACTTTCGAGTTTTGTGCATAGTTGCCTCGAAGAGGCAAGATCGCCACTACTCGGCAAGCTAGTTGTTCGCGAGCGACCCGGGAAGTTCTGCTTCAGATTTTGGCAGGAAGGCCCCGGCATCGATCGTAACCTGTTCACGTTGAGAGCTATCCAAGGTTCGATAGATTACATCCATCGCAATCCTGTTGAACGCAGATTATGCCAAAGAGCAATCGATTATCGCTGGTCCAGTGCTCGCTACTACTTGGCTGAGCCTGCTGAGCAGCAGTTCGAAGGACTCCCGATACTTCAAGGTGTTCGTGCCGAAGTGTTCGATCCTAATGTTTCACGTTAGCGGAAGACGTGTCTCACTTGGGAGTACTCCGTAGCGAGTTTCGCCATCGTCCGATTTAATCGTGGCTGATACCGTATAACTTCGGCAGCTCTTGTGTTGCACTGATTGCACTAGGGGGGACTGTTGGTGGTGAGCAATCACTCCTTCGTTTGCACTGGCACAGCCAGTGGCACTCCACCAAAGCTTGCCACCAGAACAACGTCACCACCAATGCTAAAGTGTTGATGTATGGTGCTTCACCATGAGTTAGCTCTGGTTTGTGCTTGTTGGTTGCGAGTGCCACTGGCTGTGCCAGTGCAAACGGAGGAGATCATCCGAATCAAAAGGTGGTCGAGCCAATGCACTAGTCTCATGTGAACATCGGCCGAAGTGATAAGGTTGGAGTCTGCAAATCCGATCAAACACTCGAGACTACTGACTCAACCAAGGTAAGGTACCGATTGAGTTATCACCCGATTTAATCGTGGCTGATACCGTATAACTTCGGCAGCTCTTGTGTTGCAATGATTGCACTAGGGGGAACTATTGGTGGTGAACGATCACTCCTTCGTTTGCACGGGCACAGCCAGTGGCACACCACCAAAGCTTGCCACCAGAACAGCATCAACAGCCAGTGACAGTCGAAACCCAAGGTCTTGTAGGTCAACGCGTGTCAGTAGCGAGCAACTTGCCAAAGCGGACGCGCCACGTCACGGACTCGTCGGCTAGCGTGGCTAGTACAAGTTTGGCAGCCTTCTGGGCTTCGACCTGCTTGCCATCGAGCATCTGGTTGCGAATCAATCTCCAGCGGGCACCATAAAATAGATCGCTGGCTTGAGGGCTGTTGGCCACAAGTTGTCTGGCAATTTCGGAGGATTCTCGCCGCGATGTGGCGTCTTGCTTAGCCAGCATGTTGGCTAGTTGCAAGTGCAGCACGCCCAGCTTGGGGTTCTGCTTGCATACCTCTCTCAGACCAGCGATTGCTTCAGCTTGTTTTTCGGGCTGTAGTCCGCGTAGACGCCATGCGATCGCTCGTGAGGTCAAGCGGTTGCTCTGGGAAAGTGCCAATAGCTGTGCCTCGGTAAAGCGGACTTTTGTCGCCCATTCCGGCAGATCGTTGGTTGGCAAGGTATCGATCACATCGATCACTGCCGCAGCGATTGGCTCGACCATATCCGCGGGCAAGGCGGCTGCATTCCACAGATCGGCCACGGTTTTGGCGATCTTGGCATCGCCATTTCTCGCGGCCAAAAGCCAATAAGCAGTTGTCAACAATTGATTATCCGTTGCGGCCGTAGCAGCATTTGCCAAGGCATCGATGGTCGCCTGATTGCGTTTCACGACAGCCGCCTCCGACCAATCGGGTATCACGGTTGCGGTTAAAATGGCGATCCGCACTGTGGCTTCGATCGATTTGAGGTTCCCGTCCGTGAGTGATTGTTGAAGACTTGCAATTTCCGACTCGCGTTTGGAAGGTGAATTCAGCAATATCCCCAACCAACCGTATAGGGCTTCGCGAGCCTTCTCGGGTGCAGTGGCTTGTTCTGCCTGGCGGCGAAGGATAGGCAATAACTCATCCTGGTTCCCTGAAGCCATCAGCCATCCTTGTAGCCACTTAATCGCCTGATCCGTAGTCTCTCCGTTGGGCCAGTTGCGAATATGGTCCTTCAGGGCTTGGGTATAGCGAGTGCGCAGTTGCTGGTCCTGCGGATTGGGTTTCAGCGCTTGTGAAAGGCTCCAGGCAGCGGTCAGGTGCCCAGCGGCTGCGCCATCCACTTCCGGGGCTTGCACTGCGATCTCTTCGATGGCATCGGCCGCGGCCAGCCAAGCTTGTTGACGTTGCAATAGAGCTGAGGCTTGATTGGCCAACTGAACTGCATTGGCTTTGCGTCCCGAGGCCAGTTCATTGCGGCTGCTTGCGAGCAATTTTGCGATTGCGTTTTTTTCGTCGCCGCCAGCCAACAATTGTCGGACTTCGACCATAACCAGCTCGGTTGCATTCCCTGAACTCACTTCATTGCTGGACACAGAGCGAGCCAGGATGGAATCGACGCGCGCCCGCCAGTAATCGCCAAAACGCTCACCAATCTCCTTTGCGCGTGCCAGCAGCTTGGAAATCTCTGCTTCTTTCTTATCAGCCGGCAGTACCCCTAGTTCGCTGAGCGACAATCGAATCTCAGCCAACTCCCATTCGGGTCCCGCTTCAAGTTCCTTTAGCTTGGCGACAAACGCCGCCGCTTGACTGGTTTGTCCTTGGCTGACCAATGCCTCGCAGGCGACGACTGCGGCGCGCACTCTCGCTGCCTGATCGTTCCCATGCAGTACAACGGACTGCAGCAGGGCGATGGCTTCTGTCTCGCGATCCAGTTCTAGCCAAGCGGTTGCTCGAGCCACTTCCAAACTCGATCGTGTGGGCCAGTCCTTGGTTGTGCGATCCAGCAAGGCACCTGCTTCGGATTCAACATTTGCAGCTGCACCAACTCGATCGCGAGAGCGACTTTCATAGAGCCGAGCTCGGATTAGATAAGCTTCGCAGCGACACAGCACCGTGTCCAAACGCAATTGTGAGATCTGTTCGGGAGTTGCCTGACTAAGATCGTTGGCCGGGAGTTTTGCAGCCAGCGGCTGGCGTTGCTTCAAATCGTTCTCCAGCTCATTCAGGTCTGTCAATATCTTGCGTATCAGCTCAAGAGCCTTATCGCGTATCGGGCCATTAGCGGGTGCAGCCAACCAACGCGCTAAACTATCTTGAGCCAGTAAGAGATCGCAACGGACCACTTGCCACTCGAGCCATGGCAAGCGTCTATCTTTGGGATTGTCGCGCTTGAACTGCTCATAAATTTCTCGGCAACGTTTCCAATGCACGTCAGCCTGCCCTTCGGCTCGCAACGCGGCTTGAGCCTCGCATTCGATAAGTCGCTGCGTCCATCGCGCGTAAGCGTCCGGATTTGTGCGAACGCGATTCAACTCGGCAGTTGCGTAGAGGATCGCACTTTCGGTCAAGCCTTGCTGGCACATTGTCTGCAAAGTCAAGTCGTCGCCATCCGTTGCGAACGCAAGCGTGCCGCATGGCGTCATCGCACACAGCCACATCAGGGCAAGGCATAGACACTCTCGATGAATCGGCTTTCGTCTCATACTGGTCCGATGCTTCCGTGTGATTAACTTTGAGGGAGGCTACATGCGTCAAGTAGGCCGATTTGGTGTGCCGCCGCGTACACGACGATCCCGGCCGCGGTTGCCAGATTGAGGCTCCTCACGGGACCCGGCATCGGTATCGCTAGCTGTTGCTCAGCATACTCGCTGCGCAGCTTGTCAGGCAATCCACTGGTCTCGCGACCGAATACCAACGCATCACCGCGAGCAAACTGTGCCGTGTGATACGAGCGTTTGCCGAATTTCGTTAGCAACCATATACGTGCATCTGGAAGGGCCAGGCGAAGTTGCTCCCAATTGTCGACTGCTTCCCAATTCAGATGTTGCCAGTAATCTAAACCGGCACGCTTCAGTTGCGAGGCGTCCAGACGAAATCCCACAGGTCGAACGATCCAGAGTTTGGCGCCGAGGGCTACACAAGTTCGTCCAATATTGCCCGTGTTTTGCGGAATCTCAGGCTGGTAGAGAACAACATGCAACGGCGGAACTGGAGTGGGATTCGATTGGCTACCGGTGGCGTCCATGGAGCGTTTTTTCTATAAAGTCAGTTTGCACGGACTATGATAGAATCAGCTTCCGTGTCAGCATGCGCTCAGACGCTGCTTAGCGTCTGCGCGCAGAGGTTCAACAGTTAACGTCATCAGTTTATTTTATGCCAATTCAAGTTACTTGTCCCGGATGCCTCAAACGATTTACGGTCAACGATAAGTTTGCCGGCAAAAGTGGTCCGTGCCCTAGTTGCCGCAAGGTAATCAAGATCCCGGACAAATCCGAAGAGGTCGTGATTCACGCGCCCGAGCCGACGGGGCCGAAGGACTCGGCGGGCAAAAGCGTACTTAAACCGATACGCCGTAAGGAAGTCGCCCTGAGCATGCCCGTGATGCTTGGTGCAGGTCTCGCCACGTTTGTGGTGTTTGGACTCGCGTTGGGGATTCGCTTAACAGGCGAAGCACCTCCCACGGCGTTGCTGGTCATCGGCGCGCTATTATTGGCTCCACCCTTGGTTTTCGTTGGGTATTGGTTTTTGCGTGACGATGAACTCGATGGGTACAGTGGACGCGAACTGCTCATTCGCTGTGGAGTCTGCGCTTTGGCGTTTGCTGCATCTTGGTTGCTGTTTGCGTTTGTGCCAATGTATTTGACAGGCGAAAAATCCATGGCCGATGTTCCCGGCAGCTTTATGCTCTTCACGTTCCCCGTGATGATCGCCATTGGAACCTTCGTATCGGTCGGTGCCCTTGAGCTAGAGTTTGTGCAAGCTGCTTTGCATTACTTGTTGTACTTGGCAATCACCTTGATACTGGCGCTCATCATGGGGACCAAACTAAGTGACTCGTTTAATGGTGACACAACTAGTCCCGCTCCCGCGGTCGTCAGCCCTGCAGTGCCAGGTGCTCCCAAAACCCCAGATGCCGCTAAGCCCACTGAGAAACCCACTGAGAAACCGGCTGAAAAGCCCGAGCAAGAGAAACCGAAGATCAATGTTCTTCAGTAGCCAGGGACGTCCTATCACTTTCCTTCCAGTCATCTGAGTTGTCAGCAGTACCTGAAAGCGAGAGCCGCAGCTATGTCGGGTGTCGAGGCTCAGTCCTTAATGAAGTGCTTTTCAGATTTGCAAATGAGCTCAGGGAAGCCGCGATGTCCTAAGCGAATCGAGAAAATCACCTAAGCAAAAAGGGAGTGACTGAATCGAGATGAAGCGTTCGAGTCCTTAAGCGGTGGGATGACCGACCTTCGAGCAACGGCGGAGGAAAAATCCGCTTTCGTTTACTTGACTTTACGAAAATATTGTTCTTCGAACCCCATAAGAAGTATTGGGTAGCGGAAACCGTCAAGCTGACACCGTAATTTGTCCCTCGCTTACGCTTCGGGTTGCGATCGCGATGCCCTCGAAATGCTTGAGGGCGTGTTGGTCATTGGGTAGCGGAAGCAGCGCAGCCTAGACTTTCAAAGCAACTGATTCCTGACAGTGCCTGCCGACGTCCAAGTACTTTGGTCCGGTTTTTGGAGCGCGGACGTCCTCGTCCGCTGAACCCGCCGCTTATACAAACACAACCCTTTCGGGCTCGTTGATTTCGTGGGGATTATTGGTAGCGGAAGCCGTCAAGGCTTTCGGGAGCCCCGGTAGCCGCCCCTGCCAAGCGGTGGTTAGTCACCCCGCATCGTGTCCACCGTCTGGCGACGGTGGCTACTCGAAATGCTTGACGCATTCCGCTACCAGGCGTCGCTACCAGGCGTTTAGTGAAGACGAACGAAGATCTGATCGCCTTCGATCCGCACTTCATGGCTGGCGGTGGCTTCGGTGGCGGGCATCGTGATGGCATCGCCATTGCGAACATCAAACTTTGCGCCGTGACGTGGGCACACTAGACAGTGACCATCAATCTCGCCATCGCCTAGCGTGCCGCCATCATGGGTGCATACATCATCGATGCAGAAATAGGCTCCGTCCAGATGTACGATCACAATAAAACGATCCGCCACCTCCAGGCTTAATTTGCCACCGGGGGGAACATCAGTCGTTTTGCAGGCAGGGATAAAGTCGGACATGGATTCAGTGCAAACTAGTATATTAAGGATCGCTTCGCCGCACTCAACAACAAAAACACCGCGACGAACGTCGAGTACGAGTACGAATACCACGACGCAAAGCAGGGTGCATTAGCGATACTCGCGGACCTGACGGGCGATCGATTGGCCGAGCGCTTCACGAACACTTTCGATGCTGATGCGGTCGAAAATCTGCTGGAAGAATCCAGTGACGATCATACGGACCGCTTCTTTGCGAGTGAAACCGCGACTTTGAGCGTAGAAGATGAGTTCTTCATCGACTTTACCCGATGTGCTGCCGTGAGTGCAGCGGACGTCATCGGCGAGAATCTCAAGACCTGGGATCGAGTCCGCGCGGGCTTGTTCGCTAAGCAGCAAATTATCATTGCGCTGATAACCGTCGGTCTTTTGCGCGGCCTTGTCGACTTGGATCATGCCACGCCAGACGGTACGAGACTTGTCTTGTAAAGCAGCCTTGTACAGGAAATCGCTTCGGCAGGAAGCGGCTTCGTGATGTTGCAGTGTGTTGTAGGTCAATTGTTGTTGATCTTGGGTGAACAGCACTCCGTTGACTTGGCTGGTCGCACCCTTGCCGATCAAGGACACGCGTTGGCTGACCTGAGAAAAACGACTGCCGATCGCGGCAATGGTCCATTGGATATTCGCGTCTCGGTCAACGGTCGCGCGTTGATGAGCGAAATGCCATACGCCGCGCGACCAGTCTTGTAAATTCACGTAACGCAGATGACCACCAGGCCGAACAATGATTTCAACACTGCCCAGATGCAAGCCGCTCGCCGCGCCTTCACTGCTATTGGCTTCGTACAAAAAGGTCGCTTCGGCGCCCTCTTCGATCACGATCAAGGTGTGGCCGGTATCGGTGCCGCCATCACTCATGCCTGAAACGACATGCAAAGGCTGGTCAACGCACACGCCGCGAGGCACATACAGGAAGTGTCCGCCGGAAAAACTGGCTGCGTGCAAGGCCGCAAATCGATCTTGGGAGGGATCAACAACGGAAAACAGATGACGTTCAACCAGTTCAGGGTGCTCGACTGCCATCCGGCTAAGGTCCCCGAACAACACTCCTTTCTTAGTCCAACGGTCGCTCAGTTTTTCACTGAGCACAGCTCCGTCAAGCGTCTCGAGTTGACCGGCCAGTTCGACCCCTTCGCTCAAATACTGGGGCACATGATGATCGGCGAGTGAACCGGCGATCGAACCGGCTGCCTTGGGAAACTGAAAGCGGTCGAGCTTGAATCCTCGCAAGTCGCTTCGCATCCAATCTTCTTGCTTGCGATCTGGCCAACTGGTCTGCTCAAATTGTTGCCAAGCGGCATCGCGACGGGCGGTCAGCCAGGTTGGTTCCGACAGGCTGGCTTTGAAGGCATCGAAGCCGGCGGCATCGAAGCCAGCGGCATCGAAGGATTGCTGTACATCGGCGGAAACTAAAGATGGAGTTGAGGGCATGCTGTTAAGTGATCTATGGAATAAAGAAAATCTGATTTCGGGGGCAACGCTTTAACGTTCGGCACAACCACGCAGGGCAAGGGACTCGCACTACGCTTAAATAATGCACTAGTGGATTTTCACAGCTTAATTTTAGGGTTTGTAATATCAGCCGAAACGCCCTAGCGTCCGTTTTTCGCCGCGGGAACCGGTGCTAGCGCACTGCGGCTAATCCTAAAATTTAAGTTTGACACTCCACTAGTGACTCAAGAATGGGACAACGTGCTTTAGCCGACGGAGCCTTCCATCTGAAGCTGAATCAAGCGATTCATTTCGACGGCATATTCCATGGGCAGTTCTTTCACGAGCGGTTCAATGAAGCCGTTGACAATCATGGTGCTCGCTTCCGCTTCATTCAATCCGCGGCTCATGAGATAGAACAGCTGTTCTTCACCGATTCGCGACACACTGGCTTCATGGCCGACGCTGACATCTTGTTCAAGGATTTCGATGTACGGATAGGTATCGCTACGGCTCTGTGGATCGAGGATCAAAGCGTCGCAAACGACATTGCACTTGCTATGCTTGGCACCCTTCTCAACGCGAACCAGGCCACGATAGCTGCTGCGGCCACCATTCTTGCTGATCGACTTGCTGATGATTTGTCCCGTCGTGTGTGGAGCACAGTGGACGAGCTTGGCACCTGCGTCTTGATGTTGACCTTTGCTGGAGAAGGCGATCGATAAAATCTCTCCGCGGGCTCCAGGTTCCATCATATAGACGGCCGGATACTTCATGGTTAGTTTGCTGCCGAGGTTGCCATCGACCCATTCCATGGTTGCATCGCCGTAAGCCATCGCGCGTTTGGTGACCAAGTTGTAAATGTTGTTGGCCCAATTCTGAATCGTTGTGTAGCGGCAGCGGCTACCGCGTTTGCAGATGATCTCAACCACGGCTGAGTGGAGGCTTTCACTGCTGTACATCGGTGCCGTGCAGCCTTCGACGTAGTGAACCGAAGCGCCTTCGTCGACAATGATCAGAGTTCTTTCGAACTGACCCATGTTTTCCGCGTTGATGCGGAAGTAGGCCTGTAGCGGAAACTCGATCTTGACTCCCTTGGGCACATAGATGAACGAGCCACCGGACCAAACGGCTGAGTTCAAGGCCGCGAATTTGTTGTCGGTCGGGGGAATGATCTTTCCAAAATACTCGCGAACCAAATCCGGGTACTCGCGAACGGCAGTGTCGGTGTCGGAGAAAATCACACCTTGTTTCGCGAGATCTTCTTTGAGCGAACCGTAGACAACTTCGCTTTCAAACTGAGCCTTCACGCCAGACAAAAACTTGCGTTCGGCTTCAGGGATACCCAGCTTATCAAAGGTATCCTTGATCTCTTGTGGGACATCGTCCCAAGTCCGCCCTTGGTGGTCGGTTGGTTTGAGGTAGTAATAGATGTCTTGGAAATCGACACCGATGTCGCCACCCCAGTTTGGCATTGGCTTCGAATTGAAAATCTCCAGCGACTTGAGCCGGAAATCGAGCATCCAAGCCGGTTCGTTCTTCATCTCGGAGATTTGGCAAACGATCTCGCGATCGATACCTTTGCGAGCCTTGAAGACGGCGGTGCTTTCGGTGCGAAAGTTATACTTGTTAATTTCGCCGATGGCGTCTTCGGGGGTTTCAAGTGCGAGGTCAGTTGACATGCTTTATGGCTTTCGAGTTAGCTGAATTGTTTTGTCTTGAATGCGAAAAGAGTGCCCTACGAGACCTAAGCGGTCGCGACTTCAGCAGCTTCTTCGCTGAGCATTTGTTGGTTGGCGGCTTCGGCGTCTGGGTAAGTATTGCGAATCCGCTCGTAGCCAGATGAGTAAAGTTCGCGAGCCAATTCGGCTCCACCAGTTTCCACGATTCGACCGCCGAGCATCACGTGGGTAAATTCGGGCGGATTGTGCTCGAGCAACTTGTCGTGGTGAGTGATGATCAGCAGACCCATCTTTTCGCGGCCAATCTCGGCGATACTGGCACTGGCTAACCGCACGGCGTCGGCATCCAGACCACTGTCGGTTTCGTCAAGAATCGCAAACTTGGGTTGCAGCATCGCCAGCTGAAGAATCTCGGCTCGCTTCATCTCTCCACCCGAGAATCCTTCGTTGACATAACGTCGCGCGAATTCAGGATCCATCTTCAACTGTTCCATTTTGGAACGCAATTCCGTGCGGAACTCTCGCATCGGAATCAGTTCTTCGCCTTCTTTGCGGTCCGGGCGTCGCACGTTGGTCGTGGCGTGACGAAGGAAGTCAGCCATCTTTACGCCAGGCACACTAACCGGGCGTTGGAACGCCATGAAGATGCCTGCTCGGGCGCGTCCGTCAGCTTCCATTTCGAGCAGGTCGACGCCGTCGAGAGTGATCGAACCTTCGGTGACTTCGTAACCTGGATGTCCAGCGATTACCAAGCCCAGGGTGCTCTTCCCTGAACCGTTTGGACCCATAAGGGCATGCGTTTGGCCGTGTTTCATCTCAAGGTTGACACCGCGCAGAATTGGCTTGCCATCGACGGATACGTGAAGGTTTTCAATCTTTAGTACGTGAGTCATCTGATATCGCTTTTCTAATTCGTTCCGAAGTAAGTGTTGATGTATGAGTTGATTCGTGGATAGATTCTTAAGGGATGCTGAGCAGTTGATTCTAGTACGCTGTCATCAGGCTGTTGGGATTAGGATGTTGGCTCGGGGGTCGGTACAGCTCGGAATTGGCACATGTTGTGACCATCCAGTCGGCAGCAATCGAGCTGCATGGTGTGGCCGATCGCCTCGCTCAACATTTCTTGCTCCATTTCACACAGCTGACGATTACCGTCTTGTTCCGACAACTCCGGATAGGGGCAAGCGTGAACTTGCAATACTGGCAGCGCTCCGCCCTCGTCGACAAAAGCTGGGATTTTTCGTTTTCCCAACTCAGTCGCCATAGCTTCCATGCGCTCGGTCAACGTTGCGTTCTCGGGCATCGGCGATTTCAGGCCGTCGCCCATCCTTTTGGCCACGCGCCGCAGGATCCGACTTCGTTGCTGCGGATTGGGGAGGTCCATAATCTCGCCCCACAAGGCGAGGGCCAAATCCGCGTAACTGGCCGATGCGTACCGAAGTCCGACAGCACTCAGGAAATAACGGAACTGCGGTCGTCCGCGACCAACGCCCTCTTTTCGCTTTTCGATCAGCCCAACTTGCTCCAGCCGCTCCAACCGCTGACGCACTGCCGTTGCCGTAACGTCAAGCCGCTCAATGAGTTCGTGGACAGTTAGCCCCTGCTGCTGGCGCAAAAGATCCATCACCGCCTGGTCGATCGGCCGCAAGTGCTCCATCGTTTGGGGGGTATTTGCAACGGGCATGGTATTCCTCGAAATCGTGAGTTGACAACAAAACGATATGAGGAGTTGCCAATTTAAACAAGTCCCGTTGCGAAAAATAATTATGCCGAGCCGAATTGCCCGTAGCCTAATGTAACTCTGGTTCCCAGGCTCTGCCTGGGAACCCACTGCCTTGCAGGCTCCGCCTGCGGGAAATTGCCTTGCAGGCTCCGCCTGCCGGAGATGTTGAGGCGGAGCTTCTGGAGCAGTGCGTTCCCAGGCAGAGCCTGGGAACGAGAGCAAGCTTTCGAGGGCCTCCGCAGTACTCTCGAAAGGCTTGACGCATTCCGCTACGAGATTACCCAAGTGGTCGACGATTCCGCTTCCTCAGCGAATCGAAGTAATCGGGAGGATAAATGGTTCTATCCTGGGGCGGATTTGTTTCGTTCTGCGCGGTGGGGCAACTATACTGAACAGCTACCGCCTGGAGTTGGGCCCGGCTTGCATGGGCTCGACTGCCAATTTGATGTGAGATCAACTTTTCAAATAGATCCTTTCGGACGTCTCGGAGGAGACTTATGCGACTGCTTGCCGTTTTGACGACAACTGCTGCTTGGCTTGCCACCGGAATTTCGGCCATGGCTCAACTATCGACTGAAGAAGCCCGGCTTCTCGGATTGGAAGTGGCTTGGCAGAGCCAGATTCAATTGCCTCGCGCGAAAGGCATTGCCTCCTCCCATCTGTGGGCTGAATCGACCGGCGCGCGCCAGTACGCGGCGATTGAAGTGAACGGACGAACGGTCCGCGTATCTGCGGACAAGCTGGACCGCGATGGAAAGCCGATTGGTCTAGAAGCCGCCAAGCTGCAAGCGCAACAAGAGGCTCAGTTTCGCAGTTTCGACAAGAACGGCGACGGCGAGTTGGTACCTGCTGAGGTAGCGGTTTTGGGCAAAGCGTTTGCCGCGCTCGATCGTGACCTGGACGGAAAGATTTCATTCGCTGAACATGCTAGGTTCATCGATTGGAATGCGCTGATCGCTAAGACCTTGGGTCAAAAGGATGCTGCGCAGATGCTCAAAGCCAAGGGGCTAGAAGCAGCAGCGCAGTTGCTGCTTGCTCCAGCGGGCTTTGAAGTTAAAGAAATTAGCATTCCTCGTATTAAATTGGCCGTTGTTACTCAGAACGGTTCCGTTGAAACACTGGACGCCGAGACCGGCAAGACGCTGTGGTCCAACACCTGCGGTGACACCATAGCGCCGACTTTCCCAGCGGCTGTTTCAAAAGCTGGAATTGTTGTGTTGCAAGGCGATCGACTGTATGTGCTTGATTGGGAAACGGGCAAGCTTGTTCTCACGAAGCCCTTGAGCTACTCATCGAGCAATGCAGTTGCAGTGACCGATAACATGGCCTTCGTTTCCGATTTCTCCGGACGCGTCGAAGCCTACCCGATCGGGATGAGCGAGTTCAAGCAACGTTGGGGTTATGTCATTCGCGGTCGAGCCATCGGCAATACCGTTAAGTTGCAAGATCGCGACCTGTGCGGTATCGCATCTGCTGACGGCTTCTTCTACGTTTTCAGCGCTGCTGAATCGACACCTGATGTTTGGATGCGATATAAATCGAGCACACCGATTGCCAAGTGTGTCGGAGCAGGGAACAACGCATTTTATGTCGGCAATGAAGCTGGGCGCCTAAGCAAGATTGTCATCGACGAACGTATCGGTCGGACCGCTTGGGAATTTGTTGGCGGCCATTCCTTCTCGACAGCCCCATTGATTATCGGGCAGCATGTCTTTGCAGCTACCGATGACGGTTCCCTCACTTGCATTAATGATGACCGTGGCACGGAGGCTTGGCTTTCGCATTCGATGGCAATTCTCGAACCGCTGGCAGAGGCCGGCAATGTTGTTTACGCTCGAACTCAAGCCGATGAGATTTACGGCTTTGATGTCGCCAGCGGCAAAGTGATTGGTCGCACCGCAGCCAGCAACCTTGGTCAGGCGTTGCATAATCAGCTTACCGATCGCCTGTATTTAGTCGGTAAGCTCGGCCAAGTTCAATGCTTGAGACCCATTGGCGGCGAAGTACCCAAGCTAGTGGTGCCAGTGGTGTTGGAGCGAAAGCCGAACCAAGAAGCTGCCCCAGTCACACCGCCTGTTGAGAATTCGGATCCAAACGCCAATCCTTTCGAAGGCCAGTCTGGTGCTGATCCATTCTCTGGGTCGGATCCATTTAGCGCACCGCCAGCAGAAGGTGCCATGCCCGATCCATTTGCGCCAGGCAATTAGAGTTACAATTTCGCAACCTGAAGCGTTAGCGAGGGACCGAGTTACGACGTCGATTTGACGATGCAGAAAGGTCCCTCGCTAACGCTTCGGGTTATGAAATACCAAGCAATACGTCATCCGAATCGCTTCAAAGCGACTGTGCCCAAGAACGCCATGGCGAGCGATACCACTAAGTGGTAGGTATTCACCGGTTAGGTGAATCAGGCAGCGAAAGCTCTCATCGAGGTTCGAATCCTCGCTTGGGCACTTTGCGAAAGTGTAGCTCAGCAGGGCTCGGGTTGCTAATTTAAGACGTGGCGGTTCTTGTCGGGAAAGTGCCAGTAGCAAGTCACTATTTGACGACTGACCAAGTCCAGTGACGATCGCTGGTCATCTGGACGGACTCGGGCGGAAAGCCGAGTTCGCTGACCATCTGCCGGATTTCAGCAAGTGTGAGCGCGGCACACAGCGACTGCCGAAACAGTTGCTGGTTGTAGGGTGTTTCCTTGGCGGTGTAAGTTTGCACCAAGGATTCGACTAACTCCATCGATTCGGGACGATACAAGTCGCGGACGAATATGCGTCCACCAGGTTTGCACACGCGAACCATCTCGGCCAGCACCAGGCGAGGGTCGGGTACGTGGTGAATCAAGCTGTTCGAGATGACACCGTCAAACATCGCATCTTCAAATCGAAGTTGCTTTGAATCGCCATGATGCAACTGAATGCGCAGTTCCATCGACGAACCCGCGACGTTGTAACGCGCGAGGTCCAGCATGCTGGTCGCTGCATCGCTGGCCATTACTCGGCAGGTTGGATGTTTCTGACATAGTTCGATCGGAATCAGGGCGGTACCCGTGCCGAGATCCAAGATGTCGTTTCCCAATTCACCACCAGCCAGTAGTTCCTCGACAAATCGACGATTGACCTCTGAATGATCCATCTCGTTGTAGCTGTCCGCTTCATCGGGATCATCCATCAACTCAGGTTCAAGCACACGTTCAAGCATATTGGAACTCGCCAACCCTAAATCAAATAGTGTGGGACTCGAGGCCTGCAGGCATCAGCGATGCGCGTGTTGCCCCGAGTTCCCGTGGATAGTCTGTAGATAGTCGACCCAACACCATCTACTTGATTGCGTACAACGCGTTGTAAGTTCGCAAGTACAACACGCCACCCGCCACTAGGGGTGAGGCTGTGATCGGTTCACCTAAGTCGTTCGAAGCCACGATCGAAAACTCGCGGCCGGTCTTAACGACGGTACAGCGTCCGTCTTTCGCACACAGATAGACATGGCCACCAGCGATAATTGGACTGGCACGATGTTGCACCGAATGCGTTCGCTCGAAGTATACTTCTTTGCCGGTTTCAAGATCCATGCACTGCAGTTTTCCGTCTTTGTGCAAGTGATAAACCAAACCATCCGCAGCGACAGGAATCGAGACATCGGGTGAGTTCGCTAAGGTCCAACGGACAACGTTTTTGTTGTCCGAGACGTCGCCTTTTAATTCGTCGTTGACATTGATCGCCAGCGTTGGACCTTCTTTACAAGTCGGGATGACAATCAAACCTGGTACAACCAGTGGTGAGGCGACGAAGCGGAAGGTCGGATCGTGCTGCTTGCTGTTGTGTTGCGTAGGTCCGTTGAGCTTTCCGAAACGCCACAGTTCATGGCCATCATCCAATGCATGGCCGGTGGTGCAATCGGCGCCGTGGACAACTAAGAACTTGCGTTTTCCATCGTTGTAAATGAATGGCGAAGCGTACGAATGTTTGCATTCGAAATCGGCGTTGGTCACTCGGTCAACTTCCCAAACGGTCTTGCCCGTTAATTTGTCGAGCTTGATGACTTTGCCCGTTCGTGTGTTGTCGTCGCGGCGCATCGCACCGTGGATCAACTGGAGGTAAAGGTTGTCTCCATCGAGTACTGGAGTCGAAGTCATCCCGAACTGGATATCGATTTTTCCAAAACGCTCGCCCGTGTCGAACTTCCAAACTTCGTTCCCGTCGATATCGAAGCAAGCTAGAACGCCGGTGCCGAAGTACGCCCACACATGTTTGCCATCGGTAGCCGGCGAGGGGGACGCAGAGTTGCCTTCGCCAGCCCGAGCATCTTGGTTGCCGCTGGCAACTTGTTTGCTCCACAGTTGTTTACCGTTGGTGGCAGAGATGCAGATCAGAACCAGTGCATCACCATCGGCTGAAGTCACAAACAGCTTGTCACCCCAAGCGGCGGGCGTGGCACCACCCTGGCCAGGAAGAGGTGCTCGCCAAGCGATGTGTTCGGTCTTTGACCACTTGGTTGCCACCGACTTTTCAGCCGAAACACCATCGCCGCGCGGTCCACGCCATTGCGGCCAATCCTCTGCGTGGACCAACTGAGCCGCGCAGCAGACGGCGGCCAGTGACAAAAATCTCTTCAACATTGTTCGCTCCCGACCCAAGAAAAACTGTCAATCTAAGGGAGCGATTATAGCACAAGCTGACCACGGCTTGGACAGCTTGAACTACGCGCGTTTCGTGGGTTGTTGGATAAAGTGCTTTTGTCGCGGCGGTGTGGGTGAGACTGGTTTCGGAGATTCAATCTTGGGGGGCTGAATCGTTGGGCCGTTCAACCGTGGCGCTTGACGACCCGATTGAGAACTGACCATTGGCGCGCTCACAGTGTCCGGAGTTGGTGGCACGGTGGCTGGGTTCGCAAATAACGGCAGTGGCTGGCTGTTCACGGGCTGATTGTTCAGTGGCTGGTTAATAAGCGGCTGATTGGTCAGCGTCCCAGGACTATAGGGTTGGCTGTTCGAAACATAGCCGGATGGCTGAGTAGCGGATGGCTGTGTGGCTGGTGGCCAGACCGAATTGGGACTGACGGTGGTGGTATCTAGAGGCTGGGTATTCGGCTGGCCCCACGCGACTTGCCCAGAGGAGTGTTGGTTGGGCAAGACCTGTTGGATTGGCATCTTCTCGTCGGGCCATTGCTCGACGTGATCTTCGAATTTGCGAAATGGGAGATTACTAGCAAGTGCACCAGAGTCGTGGTTTGAATCGTCTGGAGGCAAGGTTGACGAGTTCGTCGCTGTGGATGGAATGGAGTTCCACCGCGCGTCGGGATTTGGAGCGTGAAATACAAAGTCGCTCGACAGCCCGTTTGATGTTCCAGTGTTTGAGGATGCCGTGTTCGAGAATCCAGGGCCTTGAGTTGACGATGCAGACCCTTCGGCTTTGGCTTTCATGCCAGATCCCATCCACGGGCGGAGGGGATCGAGTCCAGCGGAGCTTGCAGGTACAGGCGCCAAGGGTTCAGTACGAATGGAGTTGTTGACCAACTGATCGATGCGAGGGCTACGTTCCGCCCACGCTGGCAACGGTGTCGCCGATGTGCTGGGTAAATTACCTGTCAGCTTGCGAGGTCCTGTACCCGAATGGGCTTTCAGGCGTTCTAGTTCCGCCCAGTCCTGTGCATTAAGGTTGGTGGCGACTGGGCCTTCCGGGGTAAGTGCTTTCTCGCGGACGTCGGGCCAAGACTTCTTTGAGAAATCGAGCTCCGAAGGATTGGCCGCGTTACCCTTGGTGTGGGTCGGATTGTTAGGGTTGCGCAGAAAAGGAGCCGCGAGGGCAGCACCACCCGCTAGAACCAAAATGGCCCAGCCGCGTGGACCTAATAGACTTGGTCCCGGTGATTGAAGTGAATCTGTCATGGCACAGTTCTCTGGTTTAGCCCAAAGAGAATGTCCGCAGTGCCACGTCCATGCGAATAAAAGCGGTCGACATTTACCGAGCTGTGTTAAAACACCCTGCACAGCTCACGATCACTAACTTGATCTCACAGTTTGTGAGACTCGACTGGTTATCGGCAGGATTTTGCGAAGATTCGAGTGATTGCCGAAAACGTCCCAACAAACGGATTGAGTAAACTTGAGGGGCCTCAAACTTTGCCTAAACCCACTCGCCATGAACTGAATGGGCGGCACGTGTAAACGAAAAAAGCGGCGTCACTTTTGAGGTGTCGCCGCTGTTTAACGCTAAGAGTTGATTCGACTTGCTCGAAGTGGCTTGACGTTCAAGTCGACGCCTAGCTGGAGGATGAATTTGTGTAAATCCAAGATCCAATAACTAAGTTTTGCTTAGAACACGTCGGTGAGGAAATGATGTCCCCAATGGTAGCGACGTGGGCTTGGGTATTCGTTGTGCCAGTTACGGTTGTAAACTGGAATTTGCATTTCAGGACCGTAACGATAGTACATGCTATCGCTGCTTTGGTAGGCTTCTGCACCACGGAAGTTTTGTGGATAGAAGACGTACGGATAGTGGTAGAAGCGGTTGCAGTCACGGCTGTTGCCAGCGGCGCCCCAAGAGTAACCGAAGGCTTTTGGGCCGTTGGATGGATAGCCACCGTAGCCAGCTGCTCCTGGAGCGGCGTTGGCGTACGACGGTGGGCAGTACTCACCCGTTTCGCTTTGAGCAGCGCTGGTCAGTTTGGCGGGTGTCTTCTTAGTTGGTTCTTCGCTGCGCACAGAGCTGACCAAATTGGCCAAGCAGGCAACAGCGATCATTGCTGAAATTGTTTGTTTTCGGATCATTATTCTCAGTTCCCCTGCGGCATGTGGCGACTAAACTTTGCCTACGAGACTTCGAATCGGCAAACGGCAAAGGTAGAGTTGAAGGAATATCCATCACATCCCGCATTAAGCAAACCGACAATACACTGCGCAAACTTTGCGGGCAAGAACCGCCCTGACAACGCTCAAATATGCGAATGCTGGCTTTATTAAAGGCGATTGGTAGCGGAATGCGTCAAGCATTTCGAGAGTATCGCGGCGCCCCTCCGAAAGCCTCAAGCAATTCGAGTGATTTCGAAGCGGAATGCGTCAAGGGCCAGTGTGAGCCGACGGCGCTAGCTAGCGGCCCGTTGATTTAGTGAGCCGTCGGCGCTAGCCGCGGGTGACCGAAGGAGCAATCGTTCATCACCTATAAACGTGCCAACGTAGAATAACTTCCAGTTCAACTCGCATTGGTACGAGTCAAGTCCATGCACGCATTAAACTTCGAGGCCCGCGGCTAGCGCCGTCGGCTCACAAGCCTCAACGGCTTCCGCTACCTAATCAGCAATGCCCGCATGAATATTCTGCGTTGAATTCAAGATTTCAGACCGAACCACGAAGTAACGGTAGGCGGTAGGCGGCTCGGTGCCCAAAACTAAACTAAAATTGAGATTGCGCCCATGATCAAGACTAGCTTCAGAAGTGGCAAAGGCGTCGTTTTTGGGGTGGCTGCCTGTGCGAGCGTGTTTCTGGCGGTGATCTGGTTGCGTTCTCTGCCGGGCGAGGAAGTTGAGCCTTATCCGGCGCAGCGTATTCTGCGGACCGCCGCAATTGAGGGAATTCAATACAAACTGACCGATGATGGAAATGTCTTTCGTGTCATCGATGAACGGAATACATGGTCATGGGTAGATCGCGTCTTTGATCCTGAGCAACTGGCCCGCGACTACATCAAAGAAGGCGAAGAAGTCTTCTTCGTTGATCCAGAATCGGGCCGCAAGTACCAGATGCTGAAGCACTTTGAAGAGGGCTTCGAAGATCTGCCTGTCGGAGTTGCGGGCTTAAGGGCGCTGATGACTGAAGAGCGTAAGTGGAATGAATTTACGCTGCAAACGCCGAAGACGCCATCGATCGCTGACTACGTTGCTTTACGCAATACAATCATTAAAGAGGGTGGTGATTTCTTGGACGCGGTCCTCGAGCCCACAGGAGAGCAAGCCCACTCGGGCAATCAATCGCTCAGATGCTTTTGCCCGCCAAAGTCGGCGTCGATGATCTGTGCAAAAGCCTCGATCGCCAGCGGTTTCTTCTATTTTGAGGAAGGCGAAGATCTTTGGTTTCAATCGCATTTTAAGGTTGATGGAGAGACCCGCCCGTTCACGCTAGCCGATATTGAAGGCCGTCACGTCAAGGAGTCGCCCGGAATACGGTTGATGATATTTCAAGATGGTGCCTTGGGTGCCGAGTTGAAGTCGCTTGATAAACCAACGTTCCGCCAAGCACCCGAGAGCAAAGTCCTTTTTCCAACGGATGAATGGGTTAAGGTCACTTGGCATGTCTATCTGCATCCCGACGATGGCAAAATCCATATCTGGCAAAACGATCGCTTGATAGTGGACGCGGTAGGACCAACGCTACCGTTTAGCAAGATGATTCTCAACAGTGTTGAAGTAGGCATCTCCGCACATTCGTTCGGCAACAAGCCTTCCACCCTATTTGTTGATGATATCGTTGTCACCCATTCTCCATTGAGAGCCATTCCTGAAGTAAAGTGATCAATAGCTGCAGTGAACTGTGTATTGCAATGAACTGAGTATTTCGTACTCCTACTCAGCCAATGGCGGTAATCGTACTCCTACTCGAATCTTCACACGCGAGCACGTGTACCCTGACATTGAGTACGCGCACGAAAAAAAAGCGAAACAGTGCAAAATCAAAACTAGCGCTGACGGCTAATCATGAATAAGTGATTTCGCTTCCTCGCGAAAGCGTTTTAGTTCGCTCTGAGATTCGATATCGGCCGGTGGCTTCAGGCGGATCATTCGCTCGGACCACTCGAGTGTCTCGCGTGCTTTGCCCTCGCTCCCAAGTTTCCAGTAGCACATCGCCAGAAAGTAGAGATCGTAAGGCAAGTAAACATCCTCTTGAATTGCAATGTTCTCGCGCAGCAAGTCGATGGCTTCGGAGTACTTACCAATGCGGTAATACGCGATCGCTTTGGTGTTGCGGGTATTTACATCCAAGGCCGTCGTTTTGGAAACACCGTCCATGAGTGCAGCGGCACGCTCCGCGTCTTGCAATTCAGCTGGGCCTGACAGAAGTCGCCATGCGAGTTCATTTGCAAACCGGGGTGCGTTGGGATCGCTTGAAAAATTCTGCTCTGCTGCGGCGATGTTCTGTCTTGCAAGCTCCGTCTCGTCTTTCGGGTTCGGTTCATTGTGACTGAAGTCAATCCATGCTGGGCTGGCTGGCGTAGAGGCAATTGGCGTTGAGCCAGAGTTGGTCAGACTATGCGATGGGGCTTGATCGACAACCTCCCAATCCAAGTCTAGCGCTCGCAGACTTTGGCGTATCTCATCGATGTTCCAGCGATGCGCTTCGCCGGTCAAAGGTAGGAACTCGTAAAGCGTGTTGCCATTGCCCAAGAACTGAAAGTTCGAAGCGCGTCCTCGCCGTGGGCTTTCGAGCACAGCCAGTGTTTCAAAGGTATCTGCGCGCAGTAGGTGCATGACACCCCACGAGAGTTCCATCGCAACCAAGGAATTGTCCGGCGAATAAGCTACGCCGCTGGGATATACGCACTCTTTGCGTTCAATGTTTCGGACCACTTTCCAGTCATCAACGCTGCGTAGCGTGTAGCTGGATTTACTGCTGGTGGTCATGATCTTTGAGTCTGGCGAAAAACTGTGAAATGTTTGGAAGCCTTTCAACCTGTGCAGGCGTTTGCCAGTTTCCACATCCCACACGTATGTCGTTGCGGCATGCCAACCATAAGTCGCTAGCAACCTGCCATCGGGGCTAAGGTTAATTATCTGATGGAGACCGGGGGCGGAGATCTTCCGCAGGAGTTCTCCCGAGGAGGTCAGCACACAGGCTTCCCCATTTTCGTTGACGATCGCACAACGCGAGCCGTCCGGGGTGACGCTCCCAAAGGCGATGTTGGGACTGCCCAGTGCTAACAGCTTAGGTTCTGCGATGCGCCAACCATCCTCGACTGGTTCGATTTGCCAACTTTCTATTCCGACTCCATCGGAGGCTGATTGAATTCGCATGGTATTCCAGTCAACCTTCAACATGCGAACGTTCCCGCCAGGGCGACTGGCGGTCTGGATTCCGTTGACCAAATCCCAGATTTCTAGTCCTTCACTGGTTCCAGCCACCAACCACCGACCATCGGGGCTGACATCGCCAAACGCAAACCGCGATGCTTTAGTGGAGTTACCGGTGGCATATCTAGAGAAACCGATGGGTAGATCTAGTTCAAGCGTGGCGATAACGCCATTCTCAGTTCGAATGCCTACCACGTCCTGATGCCCCGCATGCGCGATAGCACCATCGGTCAGCGTTGCAATTTCCTGTCCTGTGCCCGATTCCCAGATTCGTAGCGTACCATCCCAAGATCCGGTTGAGACGTAGTTACCGTCGTGATTGAAGCATGGTAGACCGACCGGTTGTGTGTGCCCGACCATGGTCGCAATTTTTGCATCGGATGTGAGGTCCCATATTTCTAGATTGCTGGGCGTGACCAACGCGCATGCAAGCCGTGAGCCATTCGGGTGCCAACTGCAAAGATGGATGTTACCTTCAAGTCTTAGTTGCTTGACAACCTGAGCTGAGGCCAAGTCGAGAATCTGTACCGTGGAAGGTTGGTCCTCTGCAATAAAGGCGACTTGCTTGCCATCGGGGCTGAGCGAGACGCTGGAGGGTAATGATGTTAGCGGGTAAGTTTTAAGTTCGGTGCCAGTTTGCAAGTCATAGAGATGAAGGGCAAGGTCTTGTTTCCAAACAATTGCCTTGGTCTGCTGGTCATCGAACTCGCATTCCCACTGGCCTGCTAGTGGACCTAGGATTCGGGCTGAACGGTCGACGTTCCAGATTTCGAGATAGCCATTATCCTTGTTGCTAAAGGTGGCCAAGTATGCCCCCTGCTCGCTCAATTTCAATGTGTGGATATCGGTGGATGCTAGCGCGACGCGGGCCACTTCATTCAAGTCAGCAGAAAGTATGGAAACGACTCCCTGAGCGTTTAATCTTGCGAATCGAGAGAGTGGTCGGTTGTAAGCGACACATTTTGTGTCCTCCTGCCAAACTTGCCAATCTCGCCCAGGTTTGACATCCGACTGAGCGAAGGCGGCGATCGCGACGTTACGCAGCTCAGCTTTGGTATCTGTGGGCGGGTTGTAAGTCATTGCGGCTTTGACCTCTGCCAGGCACATCGACTTGTGCGCGGGTTCACGGCTGTGGCGGTATCCGATGGCAAGCGCTAAGTGGGAGCGCGCCTTGGCGAACTCCTCAGCCACCTTCGCCGCTTGCTGAGATCGGTTCGCAGTCTGTTCGGCTTGCCGGGCTCGATCGCGGTCGCTCTGAACCCAGCTGAACATACTCCATGCGATTAACATGCCGAGCATCAGCAGGCAGACCGTCGAACTCAGTGCCGCAACGGTAGGATTGCGTCGGCACCATCGCCAAAACTGCTCAAGCTTGACCACGCGCCGCGCCAAAATTGGGCGGTCACTCAAGAAACGAGATAAATCTTCAGCCAGTTCCGCAGCGGAGCGGTACCGTCGCGAGGCTTCCTTTTCGATCGCTTTCATGACGATCGTTTCGAGGTCGCGCGGAATGCTCGGGTCGATGGCTCGAAGTCGTTTGGGTTCCTGGTGAGCGATCTGCCTAATAAGCGTCACACGGTCCGATTCCGGGAAAGCCGGTACCATTGCCAGCAGTTCGTAGAGCGTCGCCCCCAGTCCATATACGTCGCTGAGTTGATTCCCGTCACCATGCAGTCGTTCGGGGGCTAGGTAGCGCAACGTTCCCACGATGTCGCCGCTACGCGTTAAGTTGGCGTCGTCGCTGGCCTGTGCCAAACCAAAATCGGTCAGCCAAATTAGTCCGTCGCTATCGAGCAGAACATTGGCGGGTTTGACATCTCGGTGCAGTACACCCTGCGTATGAGCAAAATGCAGGGCATTCGCAAGTTGCAAGCCGATGATGGCCACGCGATTCCAGTAATGTCGATCCTCCGAGCCGGTGGAGCTATTGGCTTTACTTGTGACAGTCGACGAGTTTTTCGCTCGTGATTCATTGTGCCCTAGTAATTGTGATCGTCTTGATTCGGCTAACTCTACGAGCACTTGATCCAAGCCAACACCTTGAATGAACTGCATCACGTAGTAGTGCAAGCCATCGTCTTCACCGACACCGAAGACTGGGACAATGTTTGAATGGTGCAATCGAGCGGCGGCGCGCGACTCGCGTCGGAAGCGTTCAATCGTAGAAGGTGAAAGTGTTGCGGAGGGTGGCAGTACTTTCAACGCAACGCGTCGTCGCAGCGATTGCTGCTCCGCTTCGTAGACGATGCCCATCCCACCACGACCGATCTCGCGGATGATCTTAAAATCTCCGATGCGCTCGGGTAGGCTGGCTTTAGATTCGATCGTGGCAGAGACGCTGGCTGAGTCGCTGGATTCAAGTGCATTCGAGTTAACGCTAACGCCACAGTCTTCGACCAGCAACAGCATTGGAAAGAGATCGCGAATGCGCGAGGCGCATTCCGGATGTTGTCGACAATACGCGTCGATATCAGGCTTCATCCCCAATCGATACTGCTGAATAAACTCCTCTGCTAACACGCCGAGTGCATCTGGGATATCGACTCCAGAGTCGGAGTCTGACTTGACGCCCATCATGATTCTGAAGCCTCTGAGATGTTGAGTAATTGCTTCAGTCGTTCTAAAGCTCGAATGTAGCGATTGCAGGCCGCAGTTGTGCTGATCCCGAGCACCTCTGCAGTCTCGCTATTCGACAACTGTTCGAAATGACGCAACAGCAGAACTTCACGGCTCTTGTCGTCCAACTTGTGGAGCCCATCTTGGATTTGCAATCGAAGTTCTTTTCGCGAAAGTGTCGCGCTGGCGGTCGTCAATCTTGCAGTCAACTGAGTGGCTAGCAGCGCCGAGGAGTGGCGGTGTTCATCCTCCCACTGGAGCGGACGATCGCGCCGCACATCGCGAGCTTGAACACATAAGTGCTGCCGATGCATTAGTCCTAGACGCTGTTTGGCCAAGAACCTCAACCACACAAATAAAGAAACGTTGGGCTGAGCCAAGTACTCCTGGATTCTCCCGTACGCCTCGATAAATGTCTCTTGTAACACGTCGGAAGCATCCAGTCGTCCCTGGACACGATGGTCCAAAGTCGAACTGACGATGCGTTTTAGACGTTCCCGATGCTGATTGAACAGCGCAGCAAGCTGTGCTTTATCCTGAGCGGCTTGGACCAGTAAGTTCCACTGCTCGGCGGTCAATGAAGGGTGTGCGCTCTGATCAAACTGCATAATTGCGTGCGTTACAAGTAAGCGGCGAATTACAAAGAGCGGCGAATTACGCTTCCGTCAGTATAAACCACAGTATACTCTACCCAGTGGGGCTAGAAGTAGTTAAACTGCGGTTTGAATCGATTCGCTTTTCTCCGTTCTAATCGAAAACACTTATGCCCAGTTACGTTGTCCGCTGCGGGACCATGCGCACGCTGCATGTGATGCAGGCACGTGACGAATATCGTCGCGGCATGCGCGTTATTGCGCGGACATCGCGGGGACTCGAAACAGGCGAAGTCCTGTGCGACGCCGACCAGCGGGCTTTGGCGGCCATGATCGACCCACCAGGGGGTAGTATCCAGCGGGCTATGACCGCCGAGGATGAAAACGAATACGCACACCTGCTAAGCAAAAGCGTTGAAGAAGCCGATACGTGCTTCAAGATCATTCGCGAGCTGAACTTGCCAATGGATCTCGTAGATCTCGAGCGTGTGTTTGGTGGCGAGCGGATGGTGATTTACTATCTATCGGAAGATCGAGTTGATTTTCGCGAATTAGTAAAACGCCTGGCTCATGAGTTTCAGACTCGAGTCGAAATGCGACAAATCGGTGTCCGCGACGAAGCCAAATTGCTCGCCGATTACGGCGACTGCGGCAAACCTGTTTGCTGCAATAGCTTTTTAATGAAGATGCCGCCCGTCTCGATGAAAATGGCGAAGCTGCAAAAAGCGACCCTGGACCCAAACAAGATCTCAGGTCGCTGTGGAAGGCTAAAATGTTGCTTACGATATGAATATGATATCTACGAAGAGAATCGCAAAAAGATGCCTCGCGTTGGCGCGGATATTGTGACCGCCGAAGGTCGAGGCCGCGTGCTGGGACAGGAACTGCTGTCGCAGCAATTGTTGGTTCAGATGGAAGACAATCGACGGATTATGCTGCACGCACAGGATGTGATTTCCGTGATACGTCGCGGGAACAAACCTGAACCGAATGACGACGACACAACAGAAGATCATCCAGAATAAATAACCAGCGCAGTAATCCTGCCACGCGATCTGAATAAAGGTTCACTGACATGAGCGAGAAGATTCACCCAATCATCGAATTGCTGCAACAGGATCTTCGCTACCACATCGAAGCGTACCAGTTTGTTCGCGAAGCCCTCGCGTACGCTCAGGAAACTCTAAAGATGCCTGGGCAAGGTGCTGAAGGTGAGCATCACATCACGGGCCAGCAACTCTGCGAAGCCATTCGGCAGTATGCCGTCGAGCAATATGGTTATATGGCGCTGACGGTTCTTAATAACTGGGGTGTGCATTGCACGGGCGATTTTGGTGAGATCGTTTATAACTTGATTCGCATCAAGCATATGAAGAAATCCGAATCCGATCGTCGCGAAGATTTTGACGACGTCTATGAGTTTGCAACGGCCTTCGAACCGGTATTTGAGTTGTCTGGCAAAGACGACATCTAGCTGCGTTGCTTTGCCGCGTTGGCTCGGCTTACAGGGCACTGCGACACTTATTGGGGGACGAGCGAGAATTGGCTGCCGGATTTGTATTCGGTGCGCATCTTTGATCGCGTTTGGCTGTCTGGCTTGAACTGCTCGTTCGCGTCGTAACTGGGATAATGCCAGACAGATCCCGTGCCAATGACGGAACATTGATCGGGTGAAGCAACAACGAGTGCGGTTTGCTCGTCGATTCCAATGCCGCAGATCGCCGGGAAGTCAGCCAAGCAGCCCTCGAGTTCTCTAAAGCGATTGCGTTGTGAGAAATGTTGATCGATGGCCACGCCAGGCAGCAGGCCAAGGCCGCGACGATATCCATCAGCGATCATGATATGGTTGCCTGCAGGTGCACCACGGACCAGCAAGTCACCTTGGATGGTGGCTCCGGCAGAGCTTCCACCAATCACACCGCCCCGCTTGCAAACCGCGATCAATTTCTCCCAGGCTGGCGTGCCCCAATAAGCATCGACGAAACGCCACTGACGACCGCCTCCAAACCAAACCCCCGTCGCTTGATCAAGTTCAGCTAAAAACGCTTCATCTTCCACTTCGCTGCGCTGATGTTGGGCGAGGGTGACGACCTGTCCAGCACCAGCCAGTTTCAGAACGCGTTCTTCAAATGCGGGTTCCGCTTTGGGGTCTTCAACCGCAGTAGGAAGAATGACGATTCGAGCATTCTTGCCGCCAGCGAGTTCGACAAACCGCTTCCAGACTTCCTCGGGCATACCACCACCGCCACCGATTACCAGAGAGCCTCCCGCAAGCGCATGTTCAACTCGATCGCGACCGGGATAGTGCGGTAGTTGCCGCTCTAGTCGTGCGCGTTGCCACTGCACCCAGTCAATGGCCTCGCCCTCCCTAAGTGTCTTTGCCAGTGCTGCGGTGTAATGCTCAGTTGGCGGCAGTTTGATTTCAACGGCTGGTTCTTTGGCGATGTTGACAACTTGCCGTTTTGCGAACGCACAGCGAGCGCCTTCGGGAATGCAAACTTGCAAGAGTGAATCACTCCCTTCTTTTTCCGGTATGGTTGTGCAGATCGTGCAATGTTCTAGCAGTACTGTGCGTCCGTTCGTTGCATTGAGGCCAAGCCAACCGAGATCGCCGGAAACCCTAACAAAGCCCCCGTTCGACAGCACCGTATCCAGGCACTTTTTCAATCGCTCGTGAGAGGCTGTATCCAGTTGCTTGATTGCGTTGGCCGTTTCGGATGAGACATCGATCCAAATCGAATCGCAGGTTGTCCACGTGGCGACCGCTCCCGCATCATTCAGTTGGCTACACCAGTCCGTTACGCTGAGTCGAACAACTTGGGATTCATGACCATTGAGTACCGAGGTCAGTTCCACGGCCGCGTGTGTCTCGGGTTCAACCGCCAACAGAACTTGACTGTCCTTGTTTGATAACGCAGCGGCCAGCAACTTGTGGTCGGCCTCGGCAAGTGGATTGCCAGCAGGGACTACACCCGATTGCAGGATAAGCACGCCGGGCCACGTGGAGGGATTCACATAAGTTGATTTAGTCGCGAGCGCCGAGGTGGCTGGCTGAGCCCAAATTTCTAGCGACGAAATGACGAGGACAGAGCACACTGTAAGTTGCAGAAGGCGCTGTCCTGGACGATGCATCATTCGACGTTCACTCATCCGTGCCTTCGCGTTCTCGATAGAGGTCTTCGCGCGTTCTCAGCTGGTAGAACAAAGCCCGCTTTTGGTCGGGCAGTGAATAGTCGAACCCCAAGTTCTGCAGGAACTTCTCCGAGCTGCTAATGGCCATTACTTCCATGACGCCGCGCTCACGGGCCAGTTCGACGCAGTGTCGCACAAGGTCGCTACCCAGGCCCTGTCCTTGATGCCCCTCTTTGACCGCAAGGCACTGGATCTCTGCCAGTTTCTTCGAATAGATTTCAACTGAGGAAAACCCAATCACCTCACCGTCCTGTTCGGCGACAAATCCGGTCCCAAGGAGTGCAGCCGTCTCGGCTCGGGTCCGGCGCAGCAATTTGCGTTGCTCAACGAAAGGGCGGAGCAGCGCCATGACTTTGGGCAAATCAGCTTCAGTCGCAGGACGAATCACGCACTTCGCGGTCGAATCTTCAGTCGGTGAATCAGATGGCTGCAATGGAAAACCTCAAATCTGGCTGTTGCGAAAGCTCGCGAGAACGTAACTGGCAGATACAGACTATACCACCTTCCGACAGCGCGAAAAAGCCGAGACGCCGGTGGGATGCAGCTGGGCAAGCGTTAGGAAATCTGACTGGTCAGCGACAAAACAAAAAACGGCAGCGAAGTTGCACTTCGCTGCCGTCAATCTTGGAGTCCGACGAAGGAGTCTCCCGCGGGAGATTGCCTACGCTCGATTCGTCGAACCTCGCTCTAGTAGTTGTATTGAGCCCCCAGGTTGACACCGTGGAGGATCAAAGCTGCATTGTTATCAAAGTTGGATGCGTTACCGAGGTGCGTCATGTTAATCGGCAACTGGTCAACGGCTGTCGCAACGCCCGAAGCGACAATCGCTCGGTAGCCTACGTTCGCGCTCCACTTTGAAGTCAAGCGGTAGTTGACGCCAGATCCCAACTCGCCGATGAAGGCGACGTCAGTCTTGCTTCTTGAAATCACGTAGTCCTGGTCTCCGGCACCGTAATTGACATAGGCGTAGTTGCCATTGCGAGTTCCAAGACTGGAGTCGAATTGGGCATGGTTACCGTAGATACCCATCTTGGTGAGGGCATACAGGCTAGCACGTCGTCCGGTGCAGAAGTTCAGGATACCGCCGATCTGCGCACCCACCAAGTCGTTGACGACTCGGGAGTCATAGTAAATGTCATCGTTGCCATTGCCGAACGTTGTATCGGTCAGGCTAGATGCATACGACAGATTATC
>JANRMD010000424.1:0-5491 GCA_033761895.1 Pirellulaceae bacterium
TCCCCAGTTCGCTAGCAGCTGACGTAGTGGCTGGCCGTCACCGGCAACATCAGCTGCAATTGCCCACGCGGCATGCGCTGAATCGTCAAGCTTACGATTGTCTGAAAGCGTGTTTAGTTGGGTAACGAGTTTTTCTAGAGCATCCGCTTGTTCTGGCTTTCCTTCGGCTTCTTCGATCAAATCAATCCACAGGGATTGGATGCCACGTTCGGAGAACGGGCGTTCACCATAGGTGATGCCAAAGTCGACAGCGTTTGTGCCTGCCGGGCTATCTTCAATCATGGTTGCGGCCGTGGGCAATCCACCGAGTTTTCGTACGACCTCTAATAGCTGTTTCTGCTTCTTGTCAAAATCGCCTTCAAGGTTTCGCTGAAACTGTTCCACTTTTGCAAACAGCGATCGATCGAATTCCCTTGCGATGCGAAGCGCATCGGTTGGGTAGTCGATACTGGCCAGCATATCGATCATGCTCATCATCGTACGAACATATTGGTAAGCTTCATAGTCAGCGTTGTTGAAGCTGCGTTTAGGTTGTTTCTTAATTTTTTCAATTGCTTGTGAGATCATTTCTCGCGCACGTTCACGTCTTCCGATATCACTCATGAGTTTGCAAGCTCGGTACTCCAGGGTGTATTGGAATTCGCTTTGGCGATCCGACTCCGTATTCCGAAGCGCATAGTCATACATGTCGGCCGCTATCTCCTGCATCGGCTTGTGCTCATCGATCAGGCTGCCAATGAGCCACAGCGCGGCGTGAGTTGGTTGAGGTTTCATCTCCTTACGCGCCAGCGGTTCGAGTAAGGTTTTGGCTTCGTCATATTGCTTGCGAGCGGTCAAAAGCAGTCCCAGCCAGGCTTTGCCTTCGTACCAGCCTGGTTCCTCTTTCAGCCTCTGACGCACTAGATTCTCTGTCAGGGCGCTGAATTCCTTATTGCCAGCGATCGCACGCACTAAACTGGTAGTTGCGTTGTTATGCCTTCCGTCGCTACCGGTCGAGTAACCTTGGAATAGTGAATTCCAATCAGCGGATGAGTTCTTGCTTCCTTCGATGAGATACTGCACAGTTTTCTCAAGCGTGGCTTTGTCGTTCAACAATTCACGTGCATTGCCCAACACACTATTTAGGTTGTACATTCCGTTACCACTTGTGGGCGACATCTCCAAAATCGCCATGTAAAGTTTGCGCGCCCGCGTAGTGTCTTTGTTGTCTCGAAGTAGATCCGAACAAAGCTCGCTGACACGATAGCTTTCGAATTTCTTGAGACCAACTTCGAGCACCAAGTCGGCAAGTTCGCCGGCGCGTTTAGTCTGTTCGAAGGGGCGTTTGATTTCATAAAACTCATTCTGGAACAACTGTGGCTTGCGTCGCAGTATCTTAAGATAGGCGTCGCAAGCTTCGTCCGTCTTGCCGAGAGCCACGAGTTGTTTAGCTGCGGCTTCGAGTCCCGAAGTGCTATTGAGATCCTCCGGTTTAGTATCCGCGAATAACGCTGCCGCCTTATCGGCCTTACCAGCTCCAGCGTACAGCTCACTCAATTCTGCACGCACACGTTGGCTCTTGGGTGACTGCTCCAGTCGCTTCTCGGTTGCTGCGATGAGAGGACTTAGTTTGCCAGCAGCAGCTAGGGCTTGCATGGCGGTCTTTCGCAGTTGGGTTTCAGCAGTTGTAATGTTACGCGCTTGATTGCGGGCCGACGTGCGGGTGGGTGAAGTGCGTTGCAGCAGTTCCATCGCGACTTCAGCCGCCTGCTCTTTGTCGTCCTGCGTTTGAAAATAGGTCAGCAAGGTACGCAGTTGTTCCGAGTTGCTGCCACCTCGGGAACGCATCCGTCGAACTAGGTCTGACGCCAAATCATTCATGTCGAGTGACCGCATCAGCTTCGCGAGCTCAACTTGTGACTCGGTATCTAAGCGCACTCCAAACAAACGTTTGGCGGCTGCCTGAGCTCGCTGCTTGTCACCGAGCACCGCAGCCAGTTTAGCGGCGGAAAACTCGCGAATCGCCATCGTGTTTTGATCGTACACCGATAACAACTCAATCGCCTGCAGCGCCTCGGCCTTGCGATCTTGCCGCAGCAACAGATCGGCGAGCATGAGTCTGAGTTCGGGCTCAAGTGCTGGAACTTTAGCAGTGGCCAGTTCGATCGCCCCATTAAGTTCCGCTATGGCTTCTGCCGTCTTTTCGCTCCATTGCATCAAACTCGCTCTGGTCAGCTTAATCATCACCTGCCCGCGTTCGGAAGTGTTTGTCTCCGATTGCTTGAGGTGTTCGATCCATGCGGAAAGATGGTCCTTGAGCAGGTCTTTAGTGGAGTACAGAGCTTGCACAAAGTCATCTTCTGGCCCGAGTCCCTGCGGCGGAAAAGAAATCTCTAATTGCTGATAGTTTCCGCCGACAATTCGGTAGGTTGAACGAACACCACCAATCCCGGTCATTCGAATTGTCTTGCGTTTGGCTGGCGTTTGCGATTCGGAGGCAATCAATGCATCACACAACTGCATGAGACGTGTTCGGTACTCAGGGTCGCTGGGTCCGTTTGATAACTTATCATCGACACGCTTTTGCTGAGCGAATATCCCCAACAGACTTGCAGCAGGCCTGCCACCGTATTGCATCTGGAACAGCTTGGCGGTATCAGCACTTAGGAGCTTTTGGATCACAGCCCACAATTGATCATCTGTACCGTAGCTTGCAAGGTACTGAATGTTACTCAATAGATTCTTGGCATCGCTATCAGCGACTATCTTTGTAAGTTGATCGCGCGAGAAGGCGTCTGCCTCTTCAACCTTGCTCGCGATTCTCAGTTCAGCAGCATAGAGGATGGACCAGGAGATGCGTCCACCATATGGGCTTTGCGGATTAGCTTGGCGTGGATCATCCACTTTCGCCTTCAGCCAAGCCAATTGCTCGTCGTTGAGAGGCTTGATACGGGCTCGTAAATCGGCGCGCTCGGCGTAGTTTTGGCGATTCGCAAACATCTGAATTAAAGCCATCTCACCGACGGAGTCTAAGTCCGCCAAACGCCACATAACACCCCATTTGCTCGGATCTTGGAAATCTGCTCCGCTGCCTTGTTGCGCCAACGAGGCCATGGAGTCTGACTCATACCAGTCCCACATCGTTTCTGCGCTGGCGTCTTTCTCGTTCGCTTTCTTTTCCAACTCTGCAATCTTGGTACTCGGATCGCCACCCGCTACGACTTCGCTTCGGAATGCGATGTACATTGCCATCAACTTCGCATGCCCAAAGTCGATGGGCTTGGGCAGTGCTGTTCTGGCTTGGTAACCATAGCGATCATCAAGAATCTGCAGTAGTTCGTAACAGCTCTGCATACGCATCATCCTGATAGGTGGTTGCTGATAGCCAGCCACGCCAGCCATGGCCTGCTGCGACTTGGGCTTCGTACCTACCGGCAAGGTTGCATCATCGAGCTTGATCGCACGAATTTCCGCAGACACTTTGGCGGCAGATTCCCAATCACTCGTTTCCGCCAATAGCACCGCTAATTTAAAGCGTGTTTCCCAATCTTCGGGTCGGTCCTCAATGACCTTACGACTAAGTTCGATGGCGACTTTGGATTCACCCGCTGCGAACAAGCGATCAATACTTGCCGCAACCTGTTGTGCATCGGTGTTCTTTTCCACCATGCTCAACCACATTGATTGCGCTTCCTCGGTCGCTCCGATATCGATCAGCAGCGAAGCCAACCGCGATTCAGCCGTTCGGCTGGGAGCGAGCCGTAGCAATTGCCGCTGGAGTTCAATTGCCTTCTCGATTTCGCCCGCCTGTTCAGCTAATCCAACCAGACGCTCGAGCAGCAACGTGTCACGTCCGCTGTCGCGCAACAGTCCTTCGAGTGCCTCGCGCGCCAAGCCCAGATCACCAGCTTGCTGATATGCCGCTGCAGTCAAATCAATGGCTGTTCGGCGATCACCTGACTCGCGGCCTCGCAACTCAATACGACTGATCAGCTGGTCGAGGCGATTGGTTCGCAAGTACAAGTCAGCTAGCTTCTTGACGACTTCGCGACGCTTCTCGATATCGTTGGCGGTATCTAGCATCTTCCAGTAAAGCTCGATAGCTTGCTCTGTCTTGAAGTCGTCAGCCAACTGCGTTGCTAACAATTGCTGCGCATCCTCGCTACGCGGATTCAATCGCAGGCAGCGTCGCAGAGTATCGATCCGCTCGTCGTCGCGACCAGCTTGCCCGCAGAGCTCAGCGTAGAACTTGAAGGCGTCGATCGAACCGCCTGCGCCGGACAACATTTCTCGACCGGCCGTAATGGCGGCATCGGTATTGCCTGACTGGATATAGAGCGCAGCCAAACGTTGCAAGTGACCGCTGCGGAATCGTCGATCGGTGTCGGCCAGCAAGCGTCGTTTTTCGATCGCTAACGGTAATCGGCCAGCCTCTTCAAACATGCGTGCAGCAATGTCAAGCGTTTCGATGTTTGTCGGCGCCGCAGCAACGGCCTTGTCGATCGCTTCGAGAGACTCTTGGGTTTGTCGATTGGCTTCGTGCAGAATCGCCAGTTGTCGCCAGAGTTCGCTAGCTTCAGGCGATTTGGATTTCTGTGGATCGCTTTGGATTTTTTCAGCCGCTTGACGTGCGGCTTCGATCTGCTGCGGCAACTGACCGGCAGTTTGGTATGTTTGAACAGCGGCAGCGAACACTCGGTCACGCTCGTCGACGGTTTCGGATTCGGTTCGTGCCAATTCGATTTGCTCAAGTGCTTTATCGAATTGCTGAGCTTCTCGCAGCAACTCTGCATATCGCAGGCGTTCATGGACTTTCGGGCGCATGGTGCAAGCTTCTGCCAGAGTCTTTAGCGCTTCGTCAGCTTGCTCGAACTGATGCAGTACTTCAGAAAGTCGAATCAGATTCTCACGGGTTCTCAATTCGCCTGCGGCTAGCGAGCGCCAGACTTCGAGCGCTTCGTCCTTGCGTCCGAGTTGGTGTAAGTACTCACCCAAGTACTCTTTGTGTTGAGGTTCGTTGGGCGCGAGACTGATGGCGGTTCGGTAGCCTGCTAAAGCTTCATCGGTCAGTTTTGCGCCGCGCATCAGATCTGCGACTTGCGTCTGGATGGCTGCGTCCTTGGGCTTGGCTGCAGCCAGTCGTTTCCACACCGCAGCTGCCGCTTGCTGACGCTCGCCTTCGGTCTTAGTCGTGTCGCTCATAAGCACCTGCCCCCAGCGAACCAAATAGTCCGGGTTGCTGGAGTCGGCTGCAACCAGTTGTTCAAACTGTTTGGCGGCATCGGCGTAACGACTATCCGCGAGATAGGCATCGATAATCGCTAGGCGCGGTGCGGTGTCGGTCGGCGCTCGCTCAATGGACTTCTCAAACCACTTTAGAGCTTCCTCACTGCGTCCTTGGATGGAGAGCACCCGGGCGAGCCGCAGTACAGCATCGATATCATCTTGGTGCTCGGCGACCCAGCGTTCGTAATAACTGGCCAACCCTGCGTAGTCTCCGCTACTCAAGAAG
>JANRMD010000425.1:0-39567 GCA_033761895.1 Pirellulaceae bacterium
ACACGAGAGCGTTTGGGATCGCTGAGTTGGTTTATGAAGTGCCTCAAGGAACCACTGTCGAGGATGGTCAACAAGGCTGAAAACTGTACCGGTGCGTTTTTCGAAGGACGCTTCAAATCGATCGCGATTCTCGATGAAGAAGCCCTGCTATCTGTGTGTGCGTATATCGACTTGAGTCCAGTGGCTGCCGGTGTCTCAGCAGTTCCCGAGGACAGCGAACATACGTCGGTGAAAGCTCGTGTCGAACATGTGAAAGAGCAGGAACGTGTGCAGAATCTCCAAGCCGCTCGTGTTGGCAGCGTTGCCGGTTCACGAGCCTCGAAGGAGTTGGAAGAGACGCTGTGGTTGATTCCGATTGAAGATCGCCGCCAATTGGATTCGCAGCGCGAAGGGATGCTCAGTGGTTTTACTTTGGGCAATTATCTGATGCTGGTTAAGTATACCGGTCGCCTGCTTCGCGAAGGCAAGGCATCGATATCGTCGGAGCTTGCTGACATCTTCGAGCGGCTTGGCAGTTCAGCGGATCTTTGGCAAGCACGTTTGCAGAAGCTCCGAGGCGGCCGCGGTCTTGGTCGATTTCTTTCGAGCAGTCGCGAGCGACTACGCGAAGTCGCGCACAAACTAGGCGTTCACCACCTAGCCAATCTAGACGGCTGTCCTGCGTAGAGCAGCCAATCGCTTGACCGAAGGAAATTCTAATTTCCGATAGTTGCAATTGCATGCAACGATTCTAGTGCTGCGCGCTAACTTGCCAAGATGATAGCTGCCTACGACCTAAACAATAAAGGCTTTGCAGCGAAATACGCTTACATAGTCAAAGATAAAGCCTACAAGGCGGCTCAGGCGATGTGGTTGGCCGGGCGGCCAATTGCAAGTAAGGCTCTTTCAAAGAGTTTTCAAGCGGCACAAGCTGCTAGCCAAAAGGCAGCTGCCGTAGCAAGCAAAGCAACAACAAAGGTTGCGCCAGTCAAGGGTGGCGGGCCGATGATTGGAGCGGCCTTGATTTGGTTAACGGGTGGTGATCCAGTTAATGATACTATTGATTCATTTGCGTGGACGTCACGTTGGGGTTCATCCGAGCCATTTTTCCCAGAGCCCGAATACACACAGTGGGACGAATACCAGCGTGAGCTCGATGCAATGGCAGCGGAAAAAGAAGCGTTTGATGAAGCCCCTAAGGCTTACATGAGTGTCAACCATGATGGATGTGAGGGGTAACATTTTGCGAAGTTCAATCACGATTTTGTCCGAACGGTCCAATTTCCTGCGTGCGCCACGTATTCGTCACTTTCACGCATTGTTCTTCCACGGGGATGCTCATCGCAATGAACAATGGAACCCTCTGGACTCTAGGGGCGTGAATATTGAGTGCGAGCAAATCGACTCTCTCACCGTTTGGTGCAATCGATTCTTGATTCCGCACTATTGCGTTCCAGGAACTTGGCCTGTCGTCAGCCAGGAGGTTCACACACGCTTACAAAACGTCGCAGGAATCCGTTTTATCCCCATTCGTTTAGGCCGGGTCGTGAATTATCCGTGGAAGGTTGAAGAGCCATTACACATTGAACCAGGCGACCAAGATAGCGTAGATGTATTCAAAAGCCTGCCTGAGGTAGACGGTCAAGATTTGCCTGTTCGCTATGAAATGCTGACCTATCAACACTCATCGGTAATAGGCCATTGCGAAAACGTCAGAAGCGTCAGTGTCGAGACGGGAACACAACCAATGTCTAGCTTTCAAGAGTACAATTACTGTAGTGAATTGTTTAAAAAATATCCGATTCATCGGTTCTGTGGGTCCATTGTTTTCCACAGAGATGCATGGGACAAGATTTGAAGACTTGATTGATGCAGAGTTTTTCAACGTAAGGAAGATAGATATTGACCTGTAACCAAGGCGTAAGGAATCCTGGGGACGGTGGATCCTGGGGACACACATATTTCCTGGGAGACGGAGTCATAGGGACACACAAGTTTGCTAGTGCTTCTTGCACAGCCGAAGTAGGTAGTGTAGGATTTTGATCTCCCTTGGGAAAGCGCGTCGGATTCGCATTAATCACTCAATTCGACTAAGAACTCGGCCCCTCATCCCCCGGCCCCTTCTCCCCTGAGTACAGGGGAGAAGGGGTGACCATTCTTCCAACTCTGCACAAGAATCCCTGGAAATTTGGGCGCATAAGGGGGCTGGGGACGCTCAACGGATCAATGTTAACTCAGCAGTTCCGATAGCAAGTCATCCAGTTGATCGACATCGAACAGCATATCCACCACATCGCGAGTCGAACTTGCATCTGTCGATTCAAACTCAGCCATCGGGAACTCAATCACTTCATCCACAGATTCTTCGAAGTTTGCTTCAACACTGGGCACTTGCTCTGCCACCAGCACTTCGGCGAATTGTTCAAAAACTTCATTCACTTCTACATTATTAGATGTATTGGCTACGAAGAGCGGAGCTGCAAAATCACTGGGAAAGCCGCTGGGCAAGCCGGGCACTTCACCACGTACACTCGCGATGCCGCCGGTGGCTGTGCTCAGGATCGGTACGCTTTGCTGAGCATTCACAACCACGAAGGCGGTCGTGTTGGCTTGCAGCTGCGCCCAAGTAAGTGGGGCCGGGTGCTGTGTTCCCCAAGGATTGAAGATGGAGAATCGGTCGGAGGCTGCGTCATAGCCTGTGATTGAATAAGCGTGCGACGCAACCATCAGTGTTGAATTACTGGTTGTGCCAATCGTTACTGCACGTCCAGCGTTCAGGGCATTGACGAGTGCCGTCTTGTTCGCCGAGTTTGATACCAGGTATCGCGTTGAGTTGTAACCCAATACTTGAGCGTTGACGTTGCTCATCCAGCCACCTTCGATACTAGCGAACGTGTTGGCTGGTGTTCGTCCCGATTTACCCGTTGCATTCCACTGCGCATAGGCTTTTTCAGCCAGGGCTATCCACAGCACATTACCTGGGTTGGTAAGGCTCGCTCCATAGTTCGAGTAGGCAAAGGTGCCGCTGGAGGTTGATGGCAAGAAGCGGTCTACGGTGACGTAGTCTGCCACTCCAACACCGTTGGCGAACCCGTCCGAAATAGTCCCGTCTGGATTGTAGAAGGCTCCATAGGTGCCTCCATAGAATCGAACGGTGTAAGTTCCATCACCATTGTCAACGAACATGTTACGCACGGAGTCAGGATTGGTTGTGCCCAGGGAACCGAGCGCTGCAATCAGGTAGCAGTCACCGAGCATGCCCTGCTTTTCATTGGCATGACTGGGTGCTCCGACGAACAGAGAACCTGAAGCCGCCCGATAGCTGAGCGAACCGCTGGTGAGCGTTGGCCGATCCGTACCCAAGAACCACTTGTCGACCAGTTTGTTCAAGAGGGCAGCCGAACTGCCCGCGGCCAGATTGCCTGCCGCTGTGCCTTGATAAAGAGCGTTCGCAAGGTTGGTGTTAACCACATTACCAGCGAGTACTTGAACGTATTCCGCAATGTTGAATCGACTGGCATTGGAGGCGACAAATCGCAGGTCAGTCAACTCAGTTGCATCCACGGTGCCATCCGTACCGGCGGCTCTCAGCAATTGAATCATTTCAAGCCGAGAGATCGAACCGTCGGCGAAATAAGTCTGGACCAAATTCGACAGCGTAGTGTTCTGCAATCCAGTTGTCGAAGGCGGTGTGGTTGCTGTCAGGGTTGCCTGCGCACTGAACGCGCCCGTTGTGGCCGTGATGGTAAAGTTGCCATCCGCATTGGGTGCCCTAAACAGGCCGGTTCTTGAGATCGTTCCGCCACTGGCACTCCACACGAACTTCGGTTGCTTGGTGAGCGGTTGTTGGAACTGGTCGAGACCAGCAGCCGTAAATTGTTGCGTCTGGCCAGGTGTGGTTGTCGCAGTTCCGGGAGTGACCGAGACGCTCGTGAGCACCTGCAATGCATCAACTGTGAAGGGTAACGTCATGCCACCGGTTGCTAGTTCGAAACGGTAAGTTCCGGCTCGGTTGAATGCAAACGTCGCTCCTCCCGACTGTGTCGTTGTAGTCACCGAAGCACCGCTCGGAGTGCCAACGGTGGTCCAATTCAACGTAAGTCCCGAGTTGATGCGTTGTCCAAACTGATCAAAAGCTTGCACTTGAACGGCAGCGCCCGTCCCATTGGTACGAATCGCTCGGCCTCCTCGTACCGTATTGCCCGGCGACACTAATTCCAGTCGAGAGACTCTTTCAACCACGGTTACGGTTTGGGTGCTCGTCACGGACAAGCCCTGAGCGTCTGCGACTCGCAATGAAATTGTGTAGGTTCCAGCCCTGTTGAAAGAAAAGACCGTGTTTTGTGCTGAGTTGTTGCCGTTCCTCGAGAATCTAAAGGTGACATCGCTAGGCGAATCTGTCACTTGCCAAGTATAAGTCAGCCTTCGCGCTCCACCATCGTCGGTTCCAACCGCAGATAGTGCCACACTTCTACCGACAGTTGTAATTGTCGTGTTGCCATTGGAGTTGATCGGCGTAGCGATCGTGGGAGCAGTGTTCGTCGAAGTGAGTGCTGGTGCGGAGCTCGGCGCGTTCAGAAGGAGCAGGCTTTGTTCGAGCCCACTGATGGTGCACATCATGCGATTTTCGAGCTGCTCAAGATTGATCGGACGTGACTTGCGAGTGAGTTTGCCGCTCGAATAGCGTCGTTGGCGCGAGGTCATAGGAAGCTCCGGCTTTTGAATCGCGTTCGAATTTAAGAACGTCTAGGTGTGAACTCATGGTTGTGATCGATTCGGAGCTGGATAGGGCAATGTACCGGTCCAAATTGAAGTGCATTTGAACCCTAGTGCGCCTTCGTTCTGGGAGCAAACGAAAACAAATGAGAAATGGCGAATCACCACGCTGATTTCGAGAATGAGGCTTTAATGCCACATATGTCCAGACTGCGTTGACATTTGGCTAACACGCAGTTGCCCTGGATTTACCGCCTGAATATACCGCCAAATGACAGTGAATCTACCTGTAATCGGCAACGAACTGACTAGCAGCCGACAACGAACTGACAAGCAACCAACAACTTTTTAACAGGCTGCGCAAGGCAGCAAAGTCAGAAAAATCGATACAGGCGTAAGGCTTCAGGCTTCCGGCGTTTTCTTGCGACTTGCGCGAGGCTTCTTAGGTGCGGGCTCTTTAGGTGCGGGCTCTTCCGCCTTGACTGCACCTGCTTGCACCACATCCAATTTCTCCACAGCCGAGTTCTCAACAGCATCTGCTGGTGGCTGGTCCTTCGGTTCTGTTTTCTTTCGAGGCGCTCGCTTGGGTTTGGTGGCTTCTGCAACCGCGGCTGGAGGCTCTTCAGTCGCAGGCGCAGCGACGGATGCTTCAGCGACCACACCGCTGTGTTGTGTCCAACCCTTCTTAATGTTCTCTTCCTTCAGCGCGGCGTATAACGATTCAATCTGCTCTACCGAGTTGCTGATCAGGACATCGCGAGCCAACGCGTCTTTACGATTGGGGCTGAAGTCGGTGTAGTGCACGACGTAGGCAGGATACTCGTCGCTGATCGTCTCCTTATTCGTCTTCAGCAACACGAATTTGCGAACCATAGTTTCGCCTTTCAGTTGCTTGGTAAAGATCTCGCGACGTAGGATGCTAGTCTTGGGAAGAGCGAATTCGCGTGCGTCCACATCCACTTGAGCAACTTCGACACGATCGCTCACCTGTGCGATGCGAACGTCGGCTGGATGCGCCTTCTTGTCATCGCGAACACGAATAAACTGAGGCGAAATCACCGTGGCAAGCGGTAAACGACGCACGACTTTATAGCCGGGTTTCTCACCCGTCACGTAGTCCAAAACCATACGGTTGATTGAGCCGCCGCGAGTGTTCTGCGAGATGATGTCCAGGCAACTGATCTCGATCACCAGGCTTGGTCGAACCATTTGATAGGCAACGTGGTCCGAATTGACTTCGGCATATTCACTGTCAACGATCTTGTCTTTGAGATCGCTGAGCATTTGACGGCGAAGATCATCGCTAAAGCCACCACCCACGCGTGACAGGATGTGGAAGGTGCCATCGGGGCGCATCACGGCTAGCAACAGGTCATGCAGCATGCCTTGACGTTCGTCCGTCGATTCGGTGAAGCCGACAACGACCGCATCGAGCGTGTGGCGAGGTTTGACTTTGAACATGCCAGCTTCATCGCTGCGCACGACCAGCCCTTCAGCCCCTTGTTGCTCCACCCACTCTTCAAATTGCTGCTCAACTTCGGCCGGATCTTTCAGGAACTTGGCTTCAACGGGATGCGCGAGCGTACCGTCACCAAAGATCTTTTGAATCGTTGTCCAAGTCTCAGGGAAATGCTCGCTGCTCGGGGCGCCATCGAGAGAGAGAATGTCGAAAATAGCCAACCGTAGGCGTTCGAGATCAGCCGTCGATTGAGGCTGACGCGCAACGGACACGACATCGTGAACTCGGGGGCGGCGTTCGGAATTCTCAACGTACAGTTCACCGACAATCATAGCTTCCTTGTGACCAGCAGCCATGAGTTGTTTGCGAGCTTCCTCTTGCAACGGCATTCCGGCCCGGACTGTGCCGCCGGGATTGATCGTGAAGACTTCTCCATCGCGATAGACGAGGACGGTGAATTCGCCGTCAACTTTGCGGCTGACATGGTAAGTCGCTGCTGGAATGCGTTCGCGGATGCTCGGGCGATCCAGCGGAATCATCTGGCCGCTAACGCGCCGACGATAGTCTTGTACTTGTGGCAAAATCCCTGGGTCAGCCAACATGGTGGCGGTACCCACCGAGTAGCTACCGAGTTTCAATTCCATGCGAGCTTTATCGATCAATTTGGTCACGATGCGGCCTCCTCATTCTTCTCGTTTTTGGGCTCAGCTTCGACAACTTTGGGGACTTTCAACTCAAGGTTCGAGAAGTGCAGTACCAAGTAGTACTTATCATCTTGAATTCGTCCCTCCAAGAAGCCGCGATAAGGTGTGCCACCGCGCCGCAGAATCAATGGCTGGTTCGATTTCGGACCTGCCCCAAGCAGCATGAGGGCGTTGCGTTCTTGCAACTCCTTTGCCATGGCGTACAAGAAATCGTAGGTTAAGCCATTGATGTGCTGGAGTTGCATCTTGCCGGAGAATACGAACTTGCGAATGGCTTGCTCACGTGGGATGAAAACCCCTGACCAGCGGAGCGGCAGTTCACCTGCGAGATTCGTGTCGGCCAGCTTTCTTGGGCGACGTTCACGCACAGAACCGTCCGCATTTCGGACGATTTCCCAGAAACGCACGTTGTGCACGATCTGTCGATTTTTGCCGACGTAAACACGAGCGGTATCGCGCAACAATCGCCCTGCGTTGTCAAAGTCGATCTCAGGGTCACCGTTGATTAATGCATAGCTGACGGCTGCCAGATCGCCGCTGGACGCAACCAGGCTATCCAGTTCATGGTCCATCGTGGACTTGATGAAACGCACACCGCTGGCTTGGCGACTTTGTGCATCGACCCAACGAATCTGCTTGCGCGAGGCAACGCTGGAGGTCGCGATGACCGCGTCGCGACCGCTACTGTTACTGATATTGATTTCGGGCATGGTATTGGGCTCGCAAGGAGGGCCGTGTTGTTCGAAGGTGGTCAGTCTGGAAGCCGTGTACAGCGGCTGCCAAGCAACTAGATCATGTCAAAGTCCATCATTTCGCCGTCGTCGATCTCCTCTTCACTGGTTGTTTCAACCACGGGAGAGGCGAGTCCGATGAAGTTGACATTGGTTGGATTGCCGATCGCAATCATGATCTCGCCAGCATCATTGGTTAGGAGAAAGCCGGTATCGGCCTCATGGCCACCGCGGTAGCTGTACGAGAAAGTGAATATGGTGCCGCGATCCAGTTCGGCTTTCAGATCCGAAAGATCATCTTGGCTTTCAGCGGCATACACCAAACGAATGTTGTGTTGCAGATAGTCATCGATCGAGCAAGTGTCGAACAACTTGATGGGAGCGCTAAAGGACGAAGGCACAGGAATAACTTCTTGGCCATCCAGATCGACCGGCTTAAGCTGCGACTTGTCGCACCAGTTCAGGTCGACGTCTAGCCAACCGAGGGCCGTTGAGCCACGGCCGACGAGGGTCCGGCCGTCTTCTGCCAGGGTTGCCAGTTCACAGCGGCCCCCTTTGTCGTCAACCACTTCTAGTTCTTTGTATCCGTACAAACGACTGCGATCGATTTTGTTCATCTCGAGCGCTATCGACTTGTCGCCCAACTGAAATACAAGCGGTCTGGCCAAAATAACAACTCCAAAATGCAGGTTTTGTCGATTTTCCGAGGCCCCAGCAAGAATAACTGGACATACCGTCAAAATCCAAGCTTTTGTCCAACAATTGGCTGAAAACTCGTGGTGGCGTTACAGCTGTTCGGATTAGGGAATCTTTTAGTGTAGGACACTCATTTGGATGCGGAACGTGTGCGCGATTGATTTCTCTCCGCCGTTGCCGGACAGGCAAAGATAGTGACAATACTCTGTGCGTGACGTGTACGCGGTGGGGGGCGGCCATCCAGAATTGGCCGCGTTTTTTTGGTTGGGACACAACATGTTCGAGATAGTTGCGGCGGCACCTCCGGATCCGATTCTTGGGTTGGGCGAGTCATTTCAAAAAGACCCGCGACCAGGAAAAATCAACTTGACGATCGGTGTCTACCGCGATGACGCTGGACGCACACCAATTCTCAAATCCGTCAAACAAGCCGAATCCAAATTGCTAACCGATGAAGCGACCAAAGGCTATTTGGGCATCGACGGACTGGTTGAATTCAACCGTCTGGCCAGTGAGTTGACGATGGGCAGTTTGGTCCCCGCCGAACGCATAGCTGCCGCGCAAACGCCTGGCGGTACGGGAGCCCTTAAGGTCGCGGCTGACTTTATCTACAAGAGTTTTCCGAAAGCACGAGTCTGGTGCAGCAACCCAACCTGGCCGAACCACTTCTCGGTGTTTGAAGTCGCTGGCCTGGAAACGAAAGTCTATCCCTACTTGGCCGCGGATAAACGCTCTTTGGACTTTGGGGCCTGGATCGAAACCCTCGAGAAAGAAGCGCGCGCGGGCGATGTGATCTGTCTACATGCCTGTTGCCACAATCCAACTGGTATTGATCCAACTCCAGAACAGTGGTCCGACTTGGCAGAACTGACCGCGCAGCGCGGTGTCTTGCCGTTGGTCGATTTCGCCTATCATGGATTCGGTGACGGCTTGGAAGAAGATCGCGTGGGGGTCAAAGCCATCGCTGGACAGCACGAAGAGTTTCTAGTGTGCGGTTCCTATTCCAAAAATTTTGGTTTGTACAGCGAACGGATCGGTGCGCTCCTGGCCATCTGCCCGAACGCTGAAACCAGCGCCAAAGTTTCCAGCAGTATCAAGCAATCGATTCGCGCCAATTACTCGAATCCGCCACGACACGGAGGTGCGATTGTTGCAGCGATTTTGGGCGATACGCAACTGAAGAATCAATGGATGGGTGAACTCGCCGAGATGCGGGAACGTATCCATTCCGTTCGCAAGCAGTTTGTTGACGGGATGCGCTCCGTTGGCTGCAAGATCGACTATTCATTTCTGCTCGACCAGCGCGGCATGTTTTCGTACAGTGGACTGACACCGCTGCAAGTTGACTGGTTGCAAAAGGAAAAGGCGATTTATATGGTCGGTAGCGGACGCATCAATGTGGCCGGCATTACGACCCAAAACCTTGAGATTCTCTGCACAGCCATCAACGAAGCCTTGTCGGTCGCTTAGACCGGTACACACTGGACACCGCAATGAAGTACTTGATCACCGGGGGCTGTGGCTTTATCGGTTCGCACCTGGCAGAGCGACTGATCGCTGACGGCCATCACGTTACGGTCCTCGATGATCTGTCGACCGGCAAACGCTCAAATGTTGCATCGATCGCAGATCATCCGCAATTCGATTTGCGAATCGGTACGATTTGCGATGATTCTTTGGTGCATCAGCTTGTTCAAGATTGTGATGTGGTTTTCCACCTCGCTTCGGCCGTCGGTGTCAGGCTGATCATGGACAAACCGGTCGAGACCATCGAAACCATCGTGACTGGTACTCAGATTGTCCTCAAGAACGCCAATTTGTTTCGCAAGCCCACGCTGCTCACCTCGACTTCTGAAGTCTATGGAAAATCAACCAGCGTTCCATTCACCGAAGATGGTGATCGACTCGAGGGGCCAACCACCAAGCATCGCTGGGCCTACGCGTGCGCGAAGGCGCTGGATGAGTTCTTGGCGATGGCTTACTGGAAATCGAATGCGTTTCCGATTGTCGTCGTCCGCCTGTTCAATACCGTTGGCCCGCGTCAATCTGGCCAGTATGGGATGGTGATCCCCAATTTTGTTCAACGGGCGGTGGCAGGTGAGGCTTTGCAAGTCTTCGGCACCGGTGAGCAGTCCCGGTGTTTCTGCCATGTCTCCGACATTATTCGCGGCTTGATCGGCTTAATGAACTGCCCAGCGGCCTTGGGTGAAGTCGTTAACCTGGGCTCCACCAACGAGATCACTGTCACGCAACTTGCTGAGTTGGTCATCCAAGAAACTGGCAGCAGCTCAAAGATCGAGTACTTATCGTATGAATCCGTTTTTGGTGACGGTTTCGAAGATATGCTGCGCAGAGTTCCCTCGATCGCCAAAGCCAATCGCTTGATCGGCTGGGCCCCAGAGATCAGTTTGAAGAAGATCATCGCAGACGTTATGCAGCAGTAATGCTGCGGTTTAGTTTGTCTCTCGTATTCATCCTAAGGTTTGAGGTACTGCTCAAACTGGTCTGTGGCTGGCCATGTTTCGACGGCATTGGCGGCCGAGTGCAAGAGTTTGTCGATGGCTCGGCCAAGATGCTCGGCCGATGGGCTGGCACGGCTGTTTAACAATGCCACGAAGTTGCGTCCATCGTGTCGGCGAATGAGTATCGTAGCCGTTCCATCCAGTGAACCGGTGTGCCAGTGGTTCATTTCGCCGTTCCCAACATCGCGATTGAACCAGCCAAGTGTGTAGTAAGAATCCTTGGGCTTGCCCTCAGCATCAAACCCGGCCAAGCCATCTGGGCGTGCGTGCATCAGATGCCAAGTTTTGGTCGAGAGCAAACGCAATTTGCTTGAGTCTTCTAGCGCTACAGCGATTTTTGCGAGATCGACGGCTGATGCCAACCATCCACCGTGCGAATCCATGGCCTCTAGATACCAAGCTCCATAGGGCCACGGCGAACGCGTGCCGAGATCGGCCTCAAAGACGGACTTTCCATAGCCTGGCTGATAATAGCGGACTTCCTGCGCAGCACGACCTTCAAGGCGAGTCGCACCGATCCTCATGTCTTTGATCCCAAGCGGTTGCAGCGTCGATGTTTGCACATAATGCTCGTAGGTTTGTCCAGTTAGCTTTTCAATCACGCGTCCTAGCAAACAGTAGCCGAAGTTCGAATAGGCATAACGTTCCCCAGGATTGAAATCGAGAGGCTGAATCAACATGCGGCGAATGATGTCCTCTGGCTTTGCAGGGGCGGGTACGTTCAGTTCGCGTGCAAATTTCACCGACTGAAACATTGCATCGAAGGACACGTCGCGATCCCAACCACCGCGATGCTGCAGCAAATGTTCAATCGTCACATCGCGCAGTCTTTTCTCAAACTTATCACCGGCCGCAGCAATATCCGAATTGAAATCCAGGACATCGAAGACCTTTGCGTCAAGCGACAACTTACCTTGATCCACCAATTGCAGAATCGCGATCGCAGTTATCGGCTTGGAAATGCTCGCGATACGAAACAGGCTGTTCGGTGCAACGTGTTGTTTTTCCTTCAGGTCTGCATATCCGTAGCCGCGGGCAAAAACCAGTCGACCATGGTCGGTAACTGCGACAGCAGCGCCCGGAACCTTGTGTTCGCTCAGAAAGTCATGCATCATCCTGTCGAAACTGCTGAGTTCAGGAACGACCGTTCCCGTAGAAACGTTCTGTGGCGCTAGACGCTGGTCATAGCCAGGCCCCCGCAGGACCCTACCCGGGCGAGCCCCCGTGTATTTGCCATCCTCTAGTACCACACGACCATTGACGATCACCAACTTCATTCCCTCGGACAACCCTGCTGGCTTTTCAAAAGTGGCGGTGTCACGCGTTTTCTCATAATCAAAAACAATAATGTCCGCAGCCAGCCCTTCGGCAATTCGACCTCGATCGTAGACTAGAACGTTATTCGCAGCCGCTGCACTTGCTTGAGCGACCGCTCGTTCGAGCGAAATTGCGCCCAATTCTCTTACATAACGCGACAACAACCGAGGAAATGCTCCGTAGGCCCGTGGATGCGAAGCAAAACTATCGCCGCCAGCAGGGCCCACATCGGTGCAGAACGAAACGAAATCCTGCTGCATTGCCAGAATCTTGTTCGCTTCGCTCATACTTTGAGGCAATACAAAAGCACCAGCCTTCACCAGCTTAAAAAATGTATCCCACACGTCTTGCTTAAGAGTCGCAGCCACCTCAGCCACCGTTTTCCCTAGGAGCGCGTCGTACTGCGAATCATTGGTTTTGCCAACAACCACTCGCCCCCAGTCAAAACCAACATGCCGATACCAGTTTTCCCAACCCTCGGTAGTTTCCATCTCGGTACGTATCTCGGCACGTTTCTCAGGTGCATCGAGTTGTTTAAGTAGCCGCTCAGTTCCATCCGCAAAATGCCGAGGATGGATGAAGGCGGCAATACCCAAGCCGTTGTTGATGTAGGGATAGATGTCTGCCGTAACCTGCTGTCCTTGGGCGCGGGCGGCTTTAATCTTGGCAATAGCTAGCGGCATTTTATGCCAGTTTTGCTTACCCGCAGTCTTCAGGTGAAAGATATGCACGGGTGTTTTGCCAGTGCGTCCAATGTCCAACGCTTCATCGATGGCTTCCAACAATCGATCTCCCTCGTTGCGCATATGCGTGTAATAGCGACCGCCATATTCTCCTGCTACCTCGCATAGCGATGCGATCTCCTCAGTACGAGCATAAACGGCTGGTGGATAAATCAGTGCCGTCGATACACCGATGGCTCCCGCTTGCATGCCTTCGCGGACTAGTTCCCGCATCTTGTGAAGTTCTTCATCGCTGGGGCGACGATCTACTTCGCCAAGAACCAACTCGCGCACCTGCGTATGCCCCACCGACTGTACGACATTCACAGGCAAGCCAAGCGAATCGAGCAAGGCAAAGTACTCTGCGAAGGTAGTCCATCCCTGCCGCGCACCCGCCTCAGCCCCCAGCGGTGCCGCCGAAGCACCTTCACCCGCATTGATAGTAGTGATGCCTTGGGTCAAAAGATTCAGCGCAGATTGCGGATCTTCATACATCGGAGTTGCACTTTGGCCCATCATGTCAATGAATCCTGGAGCGATCCATTGACCTGTCGCATCAATGGTCCGTTCCGAATCAGCGGCGTCGATATGACCTATGCGAACAATCTTTCCAGCTCGAATTCCGATGTCAGCCACGTACCAAGGGGTTCCGCTGCCATCGACGATCCGCCCGTTCTTAATCAACAGGTCCAACTTCGGCTCGCCGGCGAAAACGTCTGCGGAGAATAGGCCCCAAAAACCGGCCAGTACAAACCCCAGCCAGACAATACGGGTTACGGCTTGTGGTGGGCAACAGGGCAAGGATACGCAAGGCGGCGATACGTAAGACACAGTGTTCTCCGGAATTCAACCACGGTAGATTGAGGGTACTATTGTCTGCATTGCAAGCTGGGTATCTTGCGACATCCAGCGATTCCGATCACTCTACTGAAATCAACTCCTCCGATTCTAGTCAAAGGGCACCCATGATGTTGCGAGCTCCTCTGCTCTTCCTCGCATTTCTCTGCTTGTACTGTCCCGCTTCAAACGCTCAAGACAAATCGCCTTCGGCGAGCTTTGATATTCCAGCGACCGATGAAGGCCTGCCAGGTGTTGGCCCGATGCGGCGCTACGATTGGTTCAAAGGGCTCTGGAAAGAGCGTCGCAGTATGTGGGCCAAGCAAGTCGAGCAAGACCAAGGTGCGGTCGTGTTTCTTGGTGACTCGATTACCCAAGGTTGGGGTGAGTCGATGGGCAACACCTTTGAAGGTCTCAAAGTTGCCAATCGCGGAATCAGTGGCGATACGACGCGAGGCATGCTGTGGCGTTTGAAAGATGACGTTCTCGCCCTAAAGCCCTCGGCAGTTGTGATGTTGATGGGAACCAATGACTTGGAGGAGGGTGCCGAAGCGGAAGCGATCGCAGCCAACGTCAAATCCATCGTTGCAGAATTGAAGACGCATAATGCGAAGATGCCTATCGTGTTGTGCCGTGTATTCCCAAGTTCGGCCAAGTCCAAGCGCCCAGCCGACAAAATCAAGAAGATTAACGAATTGTGCGCTGCTGCGGTTGCTGGTGATCCTCAAATCACGGTGCTTGATACATGGACTCTATTCGCTAACGCAGAAGGAGACGCCAAGGCTGAAGAGTTCCCGGATTTGCTGCATCCCAACGCGGCCGGTTACGCCAAGTGGGGGAAAGCTCTACATCCCGTCTTTGCCACGCTCGGGTTTACAGATACAGCTCCTGATACTTTCGTTCCAGAGACCGGCTTCGTCAGTCTATTCAACGGTCACGACTTGACCGGTTGGGTTGTAATGCCAACCACTCCTGAACAGATCAAGCAAGCTGAGAAATGGAAAGATCGTAATAATGGAGCGCTACCTTGGCCGATCATCAAGGAACGAACCGAGCTAAGTGGAAAAACATCCAGCCCCGATGGTCGCTACGTTGCCAAGAATGGTCGCTTGATTGTCACCACACCCGCAGAGGGAAGTAGGATTCAGCAACTTTGGACCAGCGCGGAGTTTCCTCAAGACTTCACTTTGAAACTGGAGTTTCGCACAACACCGAACGCGGACAGCGGCGTGTTCTTGCGTAAGCCACAATTGCAATGTCGCGATTATCCTTTGGCAGGGCCCTACAAAGACCTGCAGAAATACAAAGCTGGCGACTGGAACGAACTGGTTGTCGTTGCCAAGGGCGGCTCAGCGTACTGCACCTGCAATGGCGAAGTCCTGGAAGCGGATTTCAAATTGCCAGAGACTGGGCCGATTGGCCTTGAGGGTGATCGCGGGCAGATCGAGTATCGACGTATACGCATCCGCCACGGTGACAATCTGCTCAGCCCAACTGCCAAGGCTGAGTCGTGGCGGTTTGAAACTCACGAAGGCGGCGAAGGCACGATGAAGGTCGTGGATGATACGCTGGTCTTTAAGACAACCAAGACCACCGGTTCCAACTGGCACGTGCAAGCGTACCAAGGAGGTTTGGACCTCGAAAACGGATCCGAATATGTGGTACGATTCAAAATGAAGTCACCCGATAACTGCTCAGTAGTCTTGCTGGGCTTGATCAACGAAGAAGACTGGCATGAGATCGGCTTGAATGAGGAGTTGAGTCCTGGCGCCGAGTTCAGGGATTATGAATACACATTCACCGCTCGCGACGTTGTCAAAGGGAACAATCGCATCGGATTTGAACTGGGCAATGATAAGGGAACGGTGATCGTCAAAGACGTCACTCTACTCAAGAAGTAGCCCCGCCCTGAACATACTTGGATCGGTGCGACGCTTGCTTCGTCGCATCGATCCAACTTTTGTACTTATTTCAGCTAGGACACAAGCTTAAAGTCAATTGTGTTCGCGCCTGGTTTAACGTCTTCCTTTAGCTCACTCTGCACGTTGTAGCGAGCTGGAACTTTAGGTTTCCCTGATTTGGATGGCTTGGTCGCAGATTTAGCCTCTTCATCTGGAGTCTCAGATTCCTCTGCTTCGCCCTCTTCGCTGGGTGCAATCTCGACGCGGTTAGGTCCAACTTTGGTCCCTTTTGTCTGTCGAATGTAAATGAGCTCGTACTTGCCCTGAGCATCCGTCATCCCTCTTGCTGGGCGGCCGTTATCTGGCTGAAAGACGACAGCTACGCCAACCAGTGGCTGGCCATCAAGGGTGACTGTCCCGGTGACCTGCCCAAGTTCGGGCTGATCGCTCGGGCCGCCACAGCCAGGCTGAACACACAATGAAAGGCCGATGATGACTAGGCAACTAATTCGATTCCAAAGCACTTCACACTCGCTTTTGTCAGGTTTTCCCAAATCTACAGAATCAATGCGACTCGCAATCCTCTGCCAGTCGCTTGTCAGACAACGAGTCCTACTGTGGTACGCTAGCCACTTCGCCTTCAGCCCGGGTGCTGATCGCCTGATAAGTCGCCATATCCATGTTCTCGGACAAGAAGTGAACGCTACCATCCCCCATAACGAACTGAGCTCCACCAGTGTGCCAGCTGCCGGCTGCTTCTTCGGAACCACCATTGATCGGATCGTTGTTTTCAGCAGCAATTAAGTACTCGGACATCTCGGTCGGCGGGTTAGCGTCGGCGCCCGTGGAGAACATCGCACGGCGATCGCAGCCGGCATTGAAGCCTCCCATGGCATCGCCACCCGAATCAGGAACCTCACTTACGAAAATGGTATTGGACAATCCATCAACCACATCCGCGAACTTGATGCGACTGCGGACATAGAAGATGCCGTTGCCATTCATGCATCCCCAAGGTTTGGTCTGCATGTCGGAAAGGTTCGCGATGCCAGTGCAAATGCAGTCGTCATTACCATTGCCGATACGAGTCCCCATGTTGCCATTGTAGTTGGATGGTTGGTAGCCATTCTTCTGAGTCCCAGCGCGAACATCAGGCTGCGATGGGCACCAGAATACTGGAATAGTCGTTTGCCGGACTACCAATGGCTTACCATTATTTTGATCTCCCAGTTCGTTGCCCATACCATCGGGACCTTGGATCGCTTGATACAAGGTAGTTTGCTCCATGAATGGCAAGATGCTGGCATGCCACGTCCAGCCATGGCCATTAAAGTTGTTCCCGGCAGCGTTGGGGATGCCGTTGCTTCCAGCCGGCAGCGTTTTGAACGTCGAGACATAGTTTTGCAAAGCGAGTCCGATCTGCTTCAAGTTATTGGAGCACTGCATTCTTCGTGCCGCTTCGCGAGCCGCTTGAACGGCTGGCAGTAGTAGGCCGACGAGAATTCCTATAATCGCGATAACGACCAATAGTTCGACGAGAGTGAACCCTCGACGTGGACTGATTGTTTTAGACATCTGAACTATCCTTTTTTTAAGCGAAAATATACCGCCTGCTTCATCCGCTCACCTGCACATTCGGCACACTTACGCACGATGCGTAGTTGCAGAATCGATAAAGTACCGCCGCTGGCGATTTCAAACCACTAGCAGGCTGCTGAAAAAGTCGATTTGTAGCGAAGTGTGAAAGAACACTAACTCGAAGCGTCAGCAAGGGTTCCCTCGCTGATGCTGTGATGTTCGGGTTAGGCGTAGGAAAGCTCGTGACCTAGGGCGATCACGGCGATCACTTAGGGCGGGACCCCGACTTTATGCAACAGCGACGATATTGTCGATCCGATTGACGGAAATTAACCAGAACTTCACATTCGTTTGCCGGACAAACGCCCAAGTTACCCCTCAGCGTCGCGTGGAACGTAAAGCATTTTCAGAAAGCTTGCAAAGTCTGGCGCAACGGTGTCAACGCACGGATCATCCTCAGGCTGACCTTCGTCAAAATAGCTGGTGTAGTCTATCGGTGAAGATGTCATTCCAGTTGCATCGAGAAAATCGAGTGGCTTATCCGTTCCTCGCGCGGCCGACGATCAGTAGATGGACCGAGGGGACGAAGTAGATGGCTAGCACCGTTGCTCCGATAACGCCAGCCGAGATGACCATAGCCATCGGTGGCCAGAAGGTTCCGCCGTCCATGACCAACGGAATAAAGCCGACCGCCACCGTAAAGGTAGTAGCCAAGACATGCCGCGTGGAGCGCATCACGATATCCAAAATGGTTTCAATATCGCCACTCGCAGCACGTTCGTCGCTGCGCAAGTCAGCTAGCACGACGATCGAATCATTAATCGCCACGCCGATCATACCCATCGCACCGACGATCGCTGTAAAGCCCAATGGAAATCCAGCCACCCAAAGTCCCAGAATTCCAAAACCAACGGACAATCCGCCGACGGCCATAATGATCAACGATGCGCGGAAGGAGTTGAGGCTAAACACGAGAATAAACACCATCCCAGCGGCAATCATGCCGATGCTGGCCGAGAGTTGACCGATCGCCTCGTTACGCTTCGAGTCTTCGCCGCCGAATTCCAATGAATACCCGGGCGGAACAGCGAGTTGCCCGGCCGCAATTTGCTTCTTAAGCCACTTCAACACCGTGGACGGTAGAACTCCGGCCACTAGATAACCTCGAACTTCATTCATCTTCCGCCCATCCAACTTGGAGATGGCGGCGACTTCTGGTTTCAATGAAGTCGTTCCAAGCGAGGACAGCGGCGTACCAGGGCCACGTTCGTCACCAAACTCCCTGCGAAGCTCCATCGACTCGATACTCGGCAAATCCATCCGATCCACCTTGGTTAACCGAATTCGGGTTGGTAGTTCTTCGTTACCTTCCATTACGGAACCACCAACTGTCCCCTCGAGAGTCGCATCCATTTGCCTAGCGATTGAATTCAAGTCATAACCAGCCCGTGAAGCCGTGGCTTCATCAAAGTTGAAGACAACTTTCGATACAGAGTCGGTTAAGTCCGATTGCGTGCTTAATACGCTTGGATGTTTGGCAAGCAGTTGACGAGTTGCATCCCCCAGTTCACGGAGTTGCTCCACATCGTTGCCGAACCACCGAGCTTCAATCGGCGCATTGAAGGGCGGTCCTTGCTCAAGTTGCCGAACGCGAATCAACGCCTGAGGAATTTTCTGATCCAGTTCGTCTTGAATGGCTCGAATGAACTTGGTTGGATTGCCGTTAGTATTCAACTGTACGAGAGCTTCGGCAAACCTTGAATTGTCTTTCAAGGTCGAAATCACGTTGTAGTAAAATGACGGAATGCTCTCGCCCACGGTAAAGTCAACGCGTTCAACTTCTTCATGTTGAAGTAACAACTCGCGAACTTGCCTGGCGACTTTCTCCGTCTGCTGAATGGAAGCTTGGGCAGACAAATCGATTTCGATATGAAACTGTCCACGGTCCGCCGCCGGGAAAAACTGCTCCGACAAGAGCGGAATGACAGCGAATCCAGGCAGACAGATACCAATGCCACCCAGGATTCCGATCCATGGATGCTCAAAAGTGTAACGCAGTGTCTTACGGTAAACGGCGGACATAGCCGCGTTGGCAAAACCTTGGCTCAGCAAGCCTTTTTCAAGCGGCTTCGACGATGTGAAGATTGCGGAAAGAGTTGGAATCACTGTCAGGGAAAGCGCCAACGAGCAACACAGCGCTAAGATCACCGAGCTGCCGATAGCTCCGACGAATTCACCCGAAGGGCCCGGCATGATCGCAATCGGAGCAAAGGAAAGCACCGTCGTGATGGTCGAACCGAATAAGGGAAGGGCCATATGCGAAACCCCATCCGCTAACGCCTGGGCAGGCGTCGCACCGCTGCGGATACGTCGCTGCACTTCGTCAACGATGATAATTGCTGTGCCTTCAAGCATACCGAGCGCAATCACCAGCGCGCTCAATGACATCTGATGCAACGGAATCCCTAACGCACGCAGTCCAGCGAACACCATCAGCGATGCAAAGGGCAGGGTCAGACCTACAATCCAAGCACTGCGCCAACCCATCATAAGGAACACAACTAGCACCACTGTCAGAGCACTGATCACCAAGTTCTTCATCAGCGAGGTGATGCGGTGCTCGACGATATCGTTTTGACGGAAAATGCGTTCCAGCGATAAGGTACTCGGCAACTGCTTCTTGTACGCCTCGAGTCGAGCTTCGATGCGTTCGGTCCAGTAATCGATTCGTGCCGTAGGGGCGATGGAGGCCGCAATCATGATCGCACGCTCACCGTCGACAACCGCCAAGCTGCGAGGAGGATTCGCTGCCGACTTTTCGATCTTGGCAATGTCCGACAGCAACAAAGTGGCCCCGGAATCGTCGGAACGAATTACCAGATTGCCCACACGATCAACCGAGTCCAGCTTGTTACCTAATTCGATCAACAAGTCGCTGCCCGCCGATCGTACTTGGCCCGATGGAATTTTGGGATCGCTGTTGGCAATCTGTCGATTGAGCGATGCAACGGAAAGTCCTACTGAGTTTAAGTCTTCAGGAGAGACCTCGATGATGATCTCTTCTTCGGGCGCACCAAATAGCTCCACCTCTTCGGTTGCGCTGGTGTTGCGCATTTCGTCTTGGACTTCGCGGGCAATACGTCGTAACAGTGAAAGGTTGGGCGTATCGCTGGAATTCCACTTCAGAGCAACGATGTACGAGAAGGCGCGGGCCTTGATAATCTTCAGCTCAGGTGCGAGTGCGCTGGGTGGCAAGGCAGGCCGAGCGTCGGACAGCTTGTCACGCACTCGCGACCAGACCTCGTCAGGGGCGGTAACCTCGTCCTTTAGAATGATCGAAATCATCGAGATGTTTCCGCGCGAAGTCGAACGAAGTTCTTTTACTTCTTCGATGGTGCGAAGACGCTCGATCAATTCATCAGTTACTAGTGCCTCCATCCGTTCGGCATTGGCGCCCAACATGCGAGTGCTGATCAAGCCAGCGCGTTCGGTGAGAACTGGATCTTCCATTCTTGGACTGATCAAGAATGAAGAAACGCCGAACACGACAATGAGAATGATCGTGAGTGCTAGGAGTCTTGGATCGCGATAGAATAGGGTGGTCATGGACTTTCCGCGGCTGGAATTGGGCGGACTGCTTGACCGGCAATGATACGATGTGGGGCAGCGGCGATAATCACATCGCCAGCTTGCAACGGTCCTGAAATCATGGAGCGATCGCCTTCGGAGTGGATGAGTTCAACGGTTCGAACCGCCGTCGTTCCCACCCCGTCCTTGACGTTCTCGATCACAAAACAATTCCAAAGTCCACGTGGTCCTGCTACCAAACTCTCCGTTGGCACCCAGAATCCACTTGATTTTTCTTTCTGTGCAAAACTGACTCGGACCGTATCCCCAGCGGTGACCTGTTCCCAGGCGTTTTCTTCAAGACTGACAATGACAGCTTGGGTTCGTGTGGTCATATCGACTTCCGAAACAACCGCTTGCACGGTCCCGGCCAGTTTGATGGCGTTGCATTCCACTTCCAGTGCTTGGCCTTTGGCAATCTTCTTGGCGAAGACGGGCGACACACCGATCTTGGCTTCTAGTTTGCGGTATTCGACAATCGAAACCACACTCTGGCCTGGAGACACCACTGAGCCTTCGTCCACTTCTCTCACGAGCACTTTGCCATCGTACGGAGCGAAAATCTGCGACTTTTGAAGTTCTACGTTGACTTGAGCAATTGCGGCTTCGATCGATTGAACTTGAGCTGCTTGGGAATCGATACGTTCTTGTCGCGTTCCTTCGAGCAGTTCGTTTAGCTGGCTGGTGGCACCATCGACGATCGCACTCCAGCGAGCGCTGGCCGCAAGGGCTTGATCGAGTTCTTCACGAGCGATGAATTTTTTCTTAAAGAGATTCTCGCGACGCTCAAGAGTTTCTTTTGCCAGATCCCATTGAGTCTGCTGCTCTTGCAGATTTGCTCGCGCAGCAGCGATGGTCTCGCGACGGGGTCCAGCCTGAGCCTCCCGCAGAAGCGCTTCCGCCGAACGTAAGTCCGCTTCCAGTTTGTGTCTTTGGGCTCGCAGAGCATCAACGTCAAGCGAAGCAATGAGTTGGCCCGCGACGACTTCATCCCCACGATCAACGAAAATCTGTGATATCTGCCCGATCCGATCAAAGCCCAAGTGACTTCGGCGACGCGCTTCAATCTGTCCCGAAAACTGGCGTTTGACCTCGAAGCTGCTCGTAGGCTTAAGAACCAGCGAAGAGACTGCAACCACACGCTCCGCTTTCCCAGTCGTCTCCGGATTCTGCCCGTTAGCAAACGGTGACAGCCAAAGCAACGCACACAACAAAACAGCTCGCGCGATAGTCGCGCAGCACTTATCTAGAAGTTGCAAAATGAGCATGGATGAATCGATTCTCTAGCTAGCTAAAACAGTTGTTGGCCATTGCTGCCAACCCCAGACTATTTGCAATGTATTTTGCAGTCAAATGATCTTGGGTAACCTGCGCAGGTTATGCGTTACCTTACTAATGTTCCGACTGTTTGGGATGTGTCGATCCTAATCATTGTAGGTAGAGCATCCGATAACTACCTAGCCCCGAGTAAAGAGAGTCCCGTGCAACGATAGCTCATTTTCACGATGACGATGTTTTTTTGGATAAATCTCTTAAAGTAGGACTAAACGTGCGATCCAAGTCGACGTGCAATTTGACTTGGCGGTCGTGCTTACTTGTCTGCCTCTGGGTTTCAGCAAGCGGAGCGGGCTGCTCGCCATCGGTGCGTCGAGACTTTCAGTTTCGGCCGCTAAGTATGTCGGATCATCGAGCCTCGCAAGCATGGCGTGAATCGGAGCAGATGATACCGGTTGGCGCTTCAGTTCCCGATCGATTTCAGTTCGAATCACCAAGCGTTTTTGCAAGCGCAGAGCTGCACTACTGCGATGTTACCGTCGATGATGTGATTCGCATTGCGATGAACAACAGCAAAGTACTGAGGGACTTGGGTGGGCGCATCGTCTCGCAGCCTAACCAGACGGTGACATCGGATATTCCCGAGTTGGTTCGAAGCAATGCAGCGACCGGTGTTGCCGCAGCCTTAGCGGCGTTTGATGCGCAGTGGAAAGGTACGCTGAACTACAGCAAAACTGAAAACGGTTTGCGGAATCCAATTATTTTCTCTCCGATAACGACCATCAAGCAAGAGCGTGGTTTGGGGAGTGTTGGAATTACCAAAGTGGGGCAAGCGGGCACACGATTCTCGATCACGCATGGCCATATCTACGATGCCGATAACGTCGGTGTACCCCCAAGTCGCTTTGGGGAAGCGTTTGATACATTTCTTTTTCTCGAAGGGCGCCATCCGTTAGCTCGAGGTGGAGGCCGCGTTTACAATGCGGTAGCCGGACCCAATACTCCGTTTGGCAGTTACAACGGCTACTGGATCGCCAGCATTCGCAGCGACATTGCTGACGACGAACTGCGAATCGCAACCCGAGACTACGTGTACAATGTCATCCGCAGTTATTGGTTACTGCGATTTGCCTATGACAATGTCAAGACACGCCAGGCGGCGCGAGACATTGCTTTTGACGAACTGCAAATCGTTGAAGGCAAACATGCCGAAGGTGTCATCGACGAAACCGTCCTCTTGCAGGCCAAGGACAAGTACCTGGCCGCTCAACAGTTACTGGAAGATGCGATAGCGGGGCCTCCTGAACGCAAGCTGGCTGGCTTGCTCGGGCCAAGCGGTGCATTGATATCGGGAACGGAACTGGGGTTGCGATCTTTGGAACGAAGGTTGCGTTTGTTGATCGGTTTGCCTGCAGGTGAAGGTGGTCTGCTGCGTCCGATTGACGAGCCCATCCAAGCGCCGATGCAGTTTGATTTTCAGGAAGTGCTCGGCATGTCGATGGTTTCCAGGCCTGAACTGCGTCGCCAAGCAAAGGTCGTTGAAAGCCATCGTATGGAATGGCTGGCCGCGCGGAATCTCCGCCTACCCTCCGTGGATTTGATTGGGTCTTATCGAGTGCATGGTTTTGGGCAGTCGGTGTTCGGTGATCCGAACATTCCCGAAGACAGTTCAATGAGTGAATTTCTAAAGGGAAATCTTCAGGACATATCCGCAGGGGTCGAGATTACCCGCCCGATCGGCAACCGCTTGGCCGCTACGGCTGAAAGAAATGCCATGGTCGCAATCTCCCGCGAGAACGCGATTCTCGAAGCTCAGCAACTGGAAATCTCTCACGAAGTGACCAGCGCGCTGGCAGAAATTGAGCGGTGCCTTCGAGCGGTCCAGACGAGCGAAGAACGCGTGAGCGTCGCGCAGCGAGCCTATGAAAACTTGGCCACCAAGTTTGAAGAGGGAATTTCAATCTCGAAAGAGAGTGTGCTGGAATCCAAACGGAACGTAGTTGAACTAGAACTGGGGGCTGCGATCGCCCGTGTCGACTACTCAATTGCGCTTGCAAGCCTCTCGCTCGCGCAGGGGACGTTGCTAAACGAAGTGGCCATTTTCTGCGGCTCAGAATCCTCAATGGCGAACTATCCAGCAGCGTCACAGTTTAGCGAAAACACCGTTCCGGCGGCGCAAAACCCGACGCCGACAATCATGACGGTCAATAGCGGCACGCCAGTCGTTACGCTCGGTCGGCCGGTGGTTGGTGACACTCCAACGATGAATGTGGCGAACACTACGGAGCCCTATGGCGCAAGCAGCAGTGGCATTGCTTCAGTGTCACTTTCTCCACCCCAGGTTGATGTACTTCAAGTTGATGCACCCACCGTAGATGCAACCTGGGTCGATGTACCAGAACAGTCGCCTAACCGTCTGGCAACTCCCGTCAACGGGAATTCATCGCAATATCGCTGATACCAAACACTACTCCGAACGGCTGGGGCTGGCCTCGGCACGTTCGATGGTCGTTGTGGTTGACGACGCCCCCTTCGCTCGCTTGGTAGTGCGGACAAACCTCAAAAGCCCTAGTTCCACCGAGACAAATCGGGGGCAATTGAGGAAATGAGCCGCACTTTCGATACAGATCGCAAATCTGTAGCGAGCACACCGTTCCACCTTTTTCGACTGCGCCGAGTTTGGCGATCGTGAAGGAACGTTGTTTAGCTTCATCAATTGATTCAATGCAAATTGACAAAAGCATGTCCCAGTTTCCATACCAGGCGTTGTAGATACTCGTAGACCGTTGGAAGCCGAATTCGTAACTGGCGAAGTTACCAATGGAGCCACGGATGATCGCAGATTCCGCCGCAAGGCCGAAGCTGCCAGAGTGCCGAGTTCTAGTTTCCAATAGCCCTTGTCAGAGAATTCTCGTCCAAAGCATCACGGAGCAAACTATGTCAGCAGCACCAGCAGAAGTGCTATCCAAGATTGAAGAACGTAAGGCCATTCTGACGGCGATCAAAGAGGAGCTGGTAGATCGACTGGAGTTGGAGTACGAACCGAACGACATAGACGACGATACGTTTCTTTTCGGTGGTGGACTTTCCCTCGACTCAATCGATTCGATGGAAATCATCATTGGTATGCAGAGTCGATTTGGGGTGATGATTCCTGAAGACGATTCCAGTCCGTTGCGAACGATCAACACGCTGGCGGATTTTGTTGTGAAGGAAGGTGGGACGCTTTAACCGCGTCCTGACTTGAGCTTCATTCGTTTTCAAATCATTTATTGGAGATAAGAGTAGTGACAACTATGTTAGCTAGCCCAATTGCCGCCAAGTTTGCTGAAAATACTAGATTTTGTAACGTCGATGGTGTTTCTGTGCCAGCCTGTTTCTCAGGCCTGGAAGAAGAGTACCGCTGTATTCGAGAACGAGCCGCTTTGAGTGATCAGAGCCACTATGGCAAGTTTGAAATTAGTGGCTCGCAGGCCGTCGATTTTTTGAGCTTCGTGAATCTGCCAGATATTGCTCGACTGGCGATCGGCAAGACCTCCAGTTCTTTCATGCTCGAAGAAGATGGCTCGGTCTTCGCGGAATGCTATGTCGTTTCATCGGGTGATTCGTTCCTACTTTTGACCGAAGGGCGTGATAAGGCAGAAGTTGCTGAGTACTTGAAGAAGCACTCGGAGAACTTCGATGTCAAAATCAAGGACGTCAGCGACTTGTTCGCTATGTTACAACTCGATGGTCCTTACGCTTGGGAAGTCCTTAAGGATCTGATTGGTGTTAAAGTTCTGGGACTGCGTTATCTCGAGACGCTCGACAACCAACGCATTGGTACCTCAGCAGTCCAGATCATTCGATCAGGCAAGACCGGCGAGTTCGGATACAGCTTGATTGTCGCATGCGACCAGGCGGTTGAGTGCTGGGACACACTGATGAAGGCTGGCGAGCGTTACCAAATTATGCCTGTCGGTTTTGATGCGCTCGATCTGTGCCGCATGGAGAATCGATTCCCGAACATGCGATTGGATTGCGCTAAAGTCGCCAACCCATTTGAAATGAATTGCCGCGTGATGTTCGATCGCGAGAAAGACGACCACCTAGGTCGGAGTGCAATTGAAGAGTTGTTGGAATCGGGACCAGCGCGACGCATCATTGGCTTTGTTGCGGCTGACGAGTCGCATGAAGTGCCGCAGCTCGGAGCTCAAGTTACGTTGGCTGGCGAAGCCATCGGTGAAGTAGTCAATGCAGGCTACTCCTACATGCTTGGCAAGTCGATTGGATTAGCCCTAGTGAACAATGAGGTTGCATTCGTTGGTCTAGACTTCCATGTCGGAGACCGCTCAGTCACCACTGCATCGGCTCCGTTTGTTTACAACAAGAGTATGGACATTCGCCCACAAGAGCACAGCTTTCATACCAAAGGCTAGCTCAAGTCGGAGTATGCGACATATAGTCAAACTTAGGCGAGGTAGTCAGCGCACGACTGTCTCGCCTTAGTAGTTGAAGGATTGTAATAGTGGCTGGCGCCAAGCCTGCCCGAACTGAAAATGGGATTGTAAGCAATGACGAAGCAGGTCGCGGTTACTGGTGTCGGAATATTCTGTCCACTCGGCGAATCTGTCGATGAACTCATTTCGGCGTTAATGAAGGGCCAATGTGCACTTGGAAAAATTCAGGCATTCGATACTTCCAAACTAAAGATTCAGCACTCAGGTGAGATTGCTAACTACGATCCGACCAGATATTTCGATGACGCGGAAGTCGGGCGACTCGATCGTACCGCTCAGTTTGGTATCTTAGCCGCCCGTAGCGCGATCAGAGACGCAGGCCTGTCCGCCGATCAACTGGTAGAAACCAATTTCGGCTTGGTGGTTGGAGTTTGTGCGGGTGGTCAAGGCGACCCACCCAGCACAACCAGCAGCAACGAAAATCCTTTTGCGATTCGGTTGGATGATTTCCCCGAGACCGCAATCTTCGCGCAGACCGATGCCATCGTCGCGGACATCGGTATGCATGGCCCCCACAATACAATCTCCACAGCTTGCGCATCGAGTGGATCGGCGCTCGGTGTAGCCTTGGACTGGGTGCGATCGGGTCGTTGCCAACGCGTTTTGGTTGGTGGTACCGATGCATTCTCGGTAGCTACCTATGCTGGATTCTATGCATTGGGCGCGATGGCACCGGTTCCCATGTCTCCGTTCAGCGAAGGCATTGGTGTGACGTTTGGTGAGGGCGCTGGGTTTGTGGTTATCGAGTCTTTGGAGTCCGCACAAGCGCGCGGCGCCAAGATCTATGGTGAGTTGATGGGGCGTGGTCTAACGGGTGATGCACACCACGTAACCTCTCCGCATCCCGGAGGCGAAGGCCTGAATCGCGCGATGCGATTGGCATTAAAGCAAGCCGATTTGACACCTGCGGATGTTGATTACTTCAACGCCCATGGAACAGGAACTCGCGATAACGACACGGCCGAGACGCAGGCCATACGCGAACTCTACGAAGATGTCTCCCAATGTCCCGCCGTTAGCTCCACCAAGTCTTATTTCGGGCATACCCTGGGCGCTGCCGGAATTCTCGAATTCATCGTCAGCTTGCTAGCCTCCCGGGATAGTTTCATACCTCCAACGATTAACTTCGAATCGCAGCGTCAAGGTTGTGATCTCGACTATGTTCCCAACGTCGTGCGTCATGAACCCGTGAATGTTTTTGTCTCGAACTCAGCCGCCTTCGGTGGCATCAACGCATCCATCGTTGGTGGGCGAGTTCGTTCGAATGTGACGGTCAAGCCCAGTTCAGTGGACGAAGTTTGGATTACAGGTACCGGCGTCGTATCACCCGTCGGCTGTGGAAACGAAGAGTTTGCAAAGGCTTTGCACGAGGGCAAATCGGGTATTCGTCCCGTGGATCGTTTCAACGTTGAAGGCCTCCGCAATCGACACGCGGCTCTTGTCCCCGAATTCAACGCTCGCAAAGTAATTCCGACTGTTGATACGCGACGCGCTGAAACAATGAATCGCTATGCCATGGTTGCGTCAGGGTTAGCCTTGCAATCCAGCGGTATCAATTTACGCAGCGCCGATCCAACGCGTCTTGGTCTAATCATGGCCTTGACCTATGGATCCGTCTCTGTTCAAGAGAGCTTTCGCAAGAGCCTGATGGAAGATGGCATTGAGAACTTGAGTGCCAAGTACTTTCCATCAATGGTGGTCTCAACAATTGGTGGTCAAGTCTCCCTCACTTTCAAACTACAAGGTGTCAACAACACTGTGGTGGCCGGTGTCACGGCGGGCTTGCACGCGCTCGCTCACGGCTATGAACTGCTTCGCAACGACGCAGATCAGGATGCGCTAGTCGTTGTGGGCGCCGACGAGATCGGCGAGTTGATGTTCAAAGTGTTTAACGATCGTGGCTGGACAGCTGAATCGATCGGAGACGAGTTGTCACTCAACATGTATGGAGCCGGCAAAGGCATCATCATGGGCGAGGGAAGTGGAGCTGTGGTTATTGAGCGCGCTTCGGCTGGTAAAGCTCGAGGTGCTAAACCACTCGCTCGTGTCGCAGGTTTTGGATCGACCAACGATGGAGCCGCCTTTAGGACCATGGAATCTCAAGGTACTTGGCTGGCCAAAGCGATTGAAATTGCACTTGCCGACGCGGGCAAAGCAACGACAGACATCGACTGGGTCTTAACCCACGGTCGCGGAGATACAGCTTACGATGCTCGTGAGATTCGGGCGCTGCGTCAGGTCTTCAGCGATAAGTGTCCACCAGTCAGTTGTATTGCAGGTCATGTCGGCGTAGGTGGCGCATCGCTGGGAATGTTTAGCACAATCGCCGCAGTTCAAGGCATGCAACGTGGAGAGGCCTTTGCCACGGTCTCGACTTCAGTCACCGGCGACTGCGGAATCCCCTTGGTCTGCGGCGCTGCTCGTCCAGGCAACTATCGCAATGTGCTGCTGGTCGGTAGCACGGAGCATGGTGGCAATACGGCGATCGTCCTCGAACGCTTCGACGCCTAGCAACTCATTCACATCCTACAAGTCTTCAGTTTGCGGTCTTTTTCCATGGAATCAAAGCAAATGGAACGCCATCGAATCGTTGTCACAGGCATGGGCCTCTGCACGCCCATTGGAAGCACGATCGATGAGTTTCGCGACAACCTCAAGAACGGCAAGACCGGTATTGCCAAGCATGAAGGGATCTTCAAAGATCGACATGCTTGGGCCGCTATGGTCGATGATTTTCAGCCTGAAAAACACTTCAGTGAAGCGGAGTTGGCTCTGTTCGATCGCACAGCGCAAATGGGCATCCTCGCCGCGCGGCAGGCAATTGAAGACTCGGGAACACCAACTGCTGATGCGGCCCGCCAAGCGCTAGTGTTTGGCACCAGCCACGGTGGACGTTCACAACTAGATCGCTTCGTTGAATCGGGTAACGATATCGAATCCCCTGGAGCAGCCGAGCGTATTCTTGAGAAGTCTGCGCATTATCATCAGGCAGCAGCGATCGCTTCGAAACTTGGCATACATGGTCCTTGCTTGACTCTTTCCAACGCTTGCAGCTCCAGCGGTGCGGCAATCGCTTACGCAATCGAACTGCTGCGGTCGGGCAAATGCGACTGGGTAATCGCTGGTGGCGCGGACGGGTTCTCCAAGCTTACCTATGCAGGCTTCGAAGCGCTGGGCGCGATGGCCGATGGGCCTTGCGCACCCTTCAGTGATCCGATTGGTATGAGCCTTGGAGACGGCGCGGGCTTTATCATTCTCGAACGGCATGAAGATGCCACCCAACGTGGTGCCAAGATCCACGCAGAACTGTATGGATGGGGCTCCAGTTGGGATGCCTATCATATCACAGCACCAGAACCGTCCGGTGATGGCATGCTGCGAGCGATCGAGATGGCGGTCAGTGACGCAGGCATTGACAAGAATTCAATCGACTACATCAATGTCCATGGAACAGGCACGCGCGCCAACGATGCCGCTGAATCGGTTGGTCTGCAACGCTACTTCGAAGATTCGGATAGTGGCAAAGTACCACCGCTGAGCGCCACCAAATCGTTGACCGGTCACATGCTGGGTGCGTCTAGTTCACTTGGTGTAATTGCATCGATTGTTGGCATGAATGAATCCTGGTTACCACCTACAGCCAATTTTACAACCGTTCGTCCCGGCTGCGAACTCGACGCGGTACCCAATGCGGCACGTCCCTCCGAGATTCGATTTTTCATCGCTCAATCAGCAGCGTTTGCCGGCGCTAACGCGGTTGTCGTCGGTGGCAAACCTGGTCAGACTGCTGTCGCGCCACGTCACGAAGATGATGACATCGTAATATCCGGTATCGGAGTTGTCTCACCGATCGGCTGCGATGTAAAGGCCTTTTACGAAGCCACACAGACTGGCCGTTCGGGTATTTGCAGTACCGACGAAGCCGAGTACATCGACCTCAAAGGGCACCAGTGCGGCATGCTCAAGGGCTATGCACCTCGCAAGCTCATGCCGCAGTTGAATCTGCGCCGTGTTGATCGCGTGTCATCGTTTGCGACAATCGCAGCGTCTTTGGCACTCAAGGATGCTGGACTGTGGCCGCTAACGGGCGAAGGTAAACGAACTGGGTTGGTGGTGGCCATCACCCGCGGTGCGGCAACCAGCTATGAAAAATACCTTGAAAGCGTCAAGGGAGAGAAATGGAAAGATGCCAGCGCAGTTTACTTTCCAAATCTAGTGATGAGCTCGGTGGGTGGGCAAGTAACAAGTTCGCTGGGCATTCGAGGCATTACATCATCGCTGGTCGGTGGTGGCAGCGCGGGTCTGCAAGCACTTACGCATGCACTTGAGCTGTTTCGTCGCAACCAGCAACAAGACTCCGTGGTAGTGGTGGCGTCGGATGAGCTAGCATCGCTGTACTTTAGGCTTTATGCCAAACGTGGTTTGCTCAAAGGATATTCATCGGAAAACTCTGTAGTTCTCGGTGAAGGCGCAGTTGCATTCGTGTTAGAAAAGAAGAAACGCGTTCAAGAGCGAAGAAAACCTTGGTATGGTCGCATCGCCGGTTACGGTCTTACCCACGAAGCCGCGATGCTTGGCGCAACATCCACACCGGGTGGTTGGATGCGACATGCGGCAACTCAAGCACTTACGTCCGCAGACATGTCAGCTAGTGATATCGATCAGCTTCATGTGCTATCCAGTGGACGCAAAGTGGTTGACTGCCGCGAGAAGTGCACCGCTGAACAACTTTTTCCACAATGTGCCAGCAACCTCAGGAGCATTACTCCACTGACGGGATTTGCTGAAGCTTCGTCTAGCCTAGCGAATATGGCTGCGATGTTGCTTGACTTGCACCACACAACACACAACGATCCAAGACGCACGCCCCGTCGCGGAATCGTACTTTCCGGTAGTGATGATGGCAGTAATGCCGCTGTAATTTTAGAGAAAGAAACGACGGGGCTGTAAATGGTTTTGATTGACACACGGATTGCTGTCACTGGTTCAGGTATTTGTTCTGCGATTGGAAACTCGACTCAATCAGTCGTTGAGAACTTACTCGCTGGTCGTAGTGGCATTGTGCCCTACAACGGTGATGGCAACGAACGGATGGTTTCGAGATTCGCTGGTCTGAATACAGATTTTCAGCTCGATGATCGCTTTGCCCCTCAGTTAAAGCACTGGTGGGACCGTGCAACTCAAATGGGTGCTGTGGCTGCTGCGGATGCGGTTGCTCAGTCGGGCATACTTCAGACGTCGCTCCCAAGGCAACGCATTGGAATGGCCGTCGGAGTCAGTGGGGCAGGTCAGTTTTCGCCCTCGCGCGATGCACAGACTTACGTTGCAGAACCCACTGTAGAAATTGCTGAACTGCTACAGCGCCGCAACGTACCACATTTCCAGTTGTATCAGATCGCGCGCTGGCTGCAGATTAACGGACCGATGACCTGCATTTGCTCTGCTTCCGCGGGCAGTGGAATCGCGATGGGAAATGCCAGTCGTTGGTTGCTTGCCCGTAAAGCCGACGCAGTGGTCGCTGGTGGTGGTGAAGCGATTCAGCTACTGAATTTTCTGGGCTTTGATACGCTCGGCTTGCTTAGTGCCAAGCCCTGTTCACCCTTCAGTGATTGCGATGGCATGACGATGGGGGAAGGGGCGGCATTCGTGGTGCTGGAACGCTACGAAGATGCCGTCAACCGCAAGGCAAACATACTCGGATGCTTGCTTGGTTTTGCCGTGACTAGCGACGCTTTTGATCCCATTCTCTATGATCCGACAGGCGACGGAATTCGGCGCGCCATGAAGGCGGCCATAGCGGATGCGAATATGCAACCTTCGGATGTCGAATGGATTCGCGCGAGCGGGGCTGGTGGCAAAGACCAAGATGCCAGCGAGATCATGGCAATCCGCGCGGTCTTCGGTGAACAGGTACCAATGGTCACTTCCACCGAAGCCCACTTTGGGCATTGCAACGGGGCTGGTCCAGCGATGGGCTTCGTAGCAGCGATTGGCGTGCAACAGGAAGAGAGTATTCCACCCACCCTCAACTATGCAACCGAGACCTTTCCGAACATTGATTTTGTACCCGGTACAGCTAAGAAGAAGGCGGCCAAGTGCTTTCTGTCGACCACAGCAGCCTTTGGCGGCGCGAACGTCGTCATGGTAGGCTCCCGTACCGCTCCACCAGCGACGCTGCGAGAGCTAGACGATGTCGTCATATCGGGTATGGGAATCGTCTCTGGCTTTGGTTGCGCAGGTGCTGACTTTGTCAGTCGTATTGGTGACACAGAAACTTATATCGGACCGATCAATCGCAAGGATCTCGCCTTGCCCGATGTAGACCAAGCTGGGTTGGTGCAGAATTTCTCCTTTCGTCGTGAGGTGCCATCCGTTCAAGCACGAGGCGTGGACCTGCTGACTCAGTACGCAGCCGCTAGTGTTCGTAAAGCTCTCACAGAAGCGGAAGCCAGTGGATCGAAGTTTGATTCAAAGCGACTCGGGATTGTTACCGGACTAACGAGTAGTTCTGGCACCATGCTTGAGAAACTGATGAGCGAAATTCAGGGACCTTGGGCAACGCCTACGGTTGGTCGCACCCTACTGAACAAAGGACGCTTCCTTGTCGCAAGCCGAATCGCTAATTGGTTTGGTTGCAAAGGTTACAACGCGACTCACTCTGGAGGAATTGGCTGCGGACAAGTCGCCTTGAACCAAGCCTTTGAACAACTGCGTCAATCACCTGAACTGGATGCAATCGTGGTTGTGGCGTCCGATGAGATCAGTCGCATACACATGCTGCTTTATTCGACGATCGGTTGGTTGGCGAAATCGAATCAGTCCATGTTGCCTTACGACGCGTCGAGCAACGGAATGCGTCTTGGTGAAGGTGCCGTAGCAGTCGTGCTCGAGAGAAAATCCTCGATCGCCAAACGTGGCGGAAGTCCGCTGGCACAACTCGACTCCGCGGCTTGTTCGCTCGACAACTTGCCTTTTGCTAGCTCATACGAAAACGGGATGCGACGGCACTTTCAACAACGATCCGATGCGGCCTGTTTGGAATTTGCGGTGCGAGATTGTTTTTCGAGGAGCACTCTAGCCACAGATTCGGTGGATTTGGTATTGGGTTTAGGGTTGGGGATCCCCGCCGTTGACGCACGCGAAGAAGGCGTCGTGAGCCGGGTGTTTCCAAGCGACGTTGCATTTGGCAGTACAAGCAGCTTGACGGGTGTGAGGTTCTCATCCGGAGCATTGTTTAATCTGTGCCTTGCCGTCTCGGCGATGCATAACACCAAGGCTTCTGAAGTAATTAATCGAACGGTAGTGCGTCCACGTCGACGCCACTTACAACAGGTGAATGCCGCTACCCTCTTGGGAACCTCCGAAGATGGGCACAACATTGTGACATTGGTCAAACGCCCTACTTGATTCCAACGCCCTAGACTACTCTACGCATAATTGAAAGCAGACTCGAAAATGATCGAAATCGAATACAAGACGCTTGCCACCAACGAACAACGTGTTTTAGTCTGCGGAAGCACTTCCCTGGCTGATACTATTGCTCAAGAGTTTGTTGGACGAGATATTCCGACGGTGATACACGATCATGCTCGCGCGCAGTCGGCGGCTGTCGAAGTTGGCGATGTGAGCATCAGTAACTTAGCCTCGCACGGTACGCTGTCCTCCACAGAACTGCTAGCAGCAGCGGAACAGTCGCTCGACGGATTAACTTTGCTGGTGAATGTATTCTGCCCACCCGCGACTGGATCGAAGAGCAATCTACTGGCTTATGCCGACGAACTTATGGATCGCTGCAATGCTGCCGCTGACAGAATGGCTGAGGCAGGCAAGACAGGCTGCATCATCAATCACAGCATGCTGCCTGCGATCTACGCTGGCACTGACTATGAAGATCAAATGTCGATCCTCCGCGGCGCTATCGTGGGAATTGTTCGTTCCGTGGCGAGGCGTTATGGCAAGCAAGGAGTTCGCTGCGTCGGAGTACAAACAGGCTTGATCGATGTGCCTGAGTGTCGCCAGTGGACTTCAGAGAAACTTAGCCAAGTTGATATACCAGGCAAACGCTGGGGGACTCCGACTGAAGTTGCCAAGCTGGTAGCGTTTCTTGGCCTCGATGGTACCTACATCACTGGTCAGACAATTGTCTTGGACGGTGGGTTGACGTCCGGTATCACTGGAACTTAGTTCCTATCCGCTCATGTTTGGGTGATACGCAGAGACTTTGCGAGGGGCGTGGAGCAAGCTGGCTGGGGAACTACGGTACGTCGATTGACCGTCGAACCGCTGGAGGATAGCCTGAGTCTAATCCCTCCACCCACTCTATTCGACGAATCAAACCAATGTCGGCAATAAAATCGATCGACGTTCGCGCATGTATTTTCGCAGTAGTTTTAATCTATTCAGTATCTACTTTTCTGGGTTGCTCATCCCGCGACGCCGCTAGTCCAACTAGCAAGACGCAGAGCCCCACGGAACGAAGTAGTGACTCCGGTACGAATGTCGCGCCAGCTTCTGAGCATGCGGACCACACTGCGCAGAACACAACTTCGAAAGAGCCATCAGAGACTCGTCCGTCCGCTCAACACCCGCTGGCTGGTGCAGCTGAAGATGGGAAGCTGGATGAAGTGGAACAACAACTTCCTCCAACGGATGCATTAGCGCTGCGTAAAGAGGCCAAGCAGTTGGCTGAGGAACTAGTGCGCCGCTTTCCTCGCAATCCAGATGCACTCGAAATCAAAGCGCGTTTTCTGATGCTCTTCGGCGAAACTGAAGAAGCCAAGGAGTGCTGGTTATCGGCAATTTCAGTCGACCCCAACTATGCTTATGCACTGCATGGCTTGGGTAAAGTCGCGATACTGAACTCAGATTTCGAGAAAGCGATTACTTACCTCAAGGAGTCTATTCCCAAGCAGGCTGGCAACGCCGATCCTGTGCATGATTTGTCCGACGCTTACATGAAACTTGGCAAGCTTGACGAATCGATCGACTGCTTGCGAGCCTATGCAGATAGCAATCCGCAATCTGCGCTAACATTCTTGCTGTTAGGGCAGAGCTACTTGGCCAAGGAGCGGTTCGAAGAGGCCGAGGCAGCCTTCCGAACCGTACTTCGTATCTCGCCTGGACAACCTCGCGCAGAAAATGGACTAGCCACGGTTTTGGTTCGGCTGGGCAAACGGGATGAAGCAAAGCAGTTGTTGGCCAGTCAAAAGGTCAACCGGAAAGCCAATGAGAAGAACCGATCTCCCGCAGAAGTTTTCCAAGATGAATTGAAAGAGCTCTCGTTGCGGTTTCAGACGGTAGCGGAGTTCTATTCAACCCATGGTGATCTTCGAAAATCTGAGCAAGTTGCGAGGCGCGCGTTAGTGCTGGATGCGAATCATCTTCAACCCAAAGTGCTGCTGATGGACTTGCTTCAAAAACAAGATCGACTTAACGAGTCGCTTGCCTTTGCTGATCAACTGTGCCTCATGGATAAAGAGAACCCTCGCTGGCCATACACGCGCGGCGCTTTACTAAGCCTGCTGGGCGATCGAGTCGCGGCGCGACATGCATACGAGGAAGTTGTGAAGCTGGCCCCAACTAGTCCGTCTGGGTACGAGGCGCTGGCGAGAATGGCCATTGGCACTCGGGAAGACCTTAAGTCCGCGATTACCTTTGCCCAAAAAACGGTCGAAGTTCGAGGTTCTGCCGCTGATCATGAGCTGTTGGCACAGGCGTACGCAATCAACTCCGATTTTACCAAAGCACATCAATCCCTCTCAGAAGCGATCCGACTAGACCCCTCCAACAGCGGGTACGCCGAGGCGATGGAGCAGTTACAAAGGGCCATGGGAAATCCGAAGTAAGTATAATTTTCTAAAATTAAGCAATCGCAAGCATGTATTACGCTTGCTTAGCAAGTTGAGAGCGCCTAGATTAAAAGCGGGATGAGGCCCGCTGAAAGTCATCAATGGCGAGTTAAAACACCGCAACCTCACCCCGCTTGTGTTTCATATCTTGTTGCTTTTCTGGAGGGTGACCATGCGAGTCCGTTTTTCTAGTAGGCCAGGTTTCACATTGGTGGAACTATTGGTGGTAATCGCCATTATTGGGATTTTGGTAGGTCTATTGCTCCCCGCAGTGCAAGCGGCGCGCGAAGCCGCTCGAAGAATGCAGTGCTCGAACAACCTCAAACAGATTGCTCTTGCTGCTCACAATTACGAAGGCGCCTTCAAAAAATTCCCATATCGCCAAGGAGGTACAGATTGGGATGGTAGCCGAGGCAACTCAGGCAACCGCTTCCGCAAGAGTGGATTCATCTCCATCCTCCCGTACATTGAAGGGGGCAATCAGTTCTCAATCATCGAAGGGGGTGATCTCGCTAACGGCATCAACCCAGGTGGACCCGAAGGATGGGGAACTTGGCCAGGTGGAGATAGAGCGGGATGGAATACTTCTCCCGGCTTCATGAAGTGCCCTTCGGACAATGGCGTCACCGAATCGGTGCGGAGTAACTCTTATTCAATGTGTTTGGGTGGCGACGGGACTGCAATCGGATGGACCCAATGGGGCGAAACGAGCATCACCCAAGGTACTCGGCTCAGCGGTATGTTTGGTTATCGATCTCATGCTTCGCACGGAACTATCACCGATGGAACCAGCAATACAATCATGTACAGCGAGCGACTGGTTGCTAGACAGCCTTACCCCAGCGACGCCGGTAATCCAGCAACAACTACCGCGACACAAATTCTGCACCGCGAGACAGTGGCCATGGTCCCTGGAGTGCATAACAATCCTTTGCTTTGCAGAACCAGCATGAATGGCCAGTTTCTAGGCATTGGCTTAAGGCACCAAGGCAATGGCGGTAAATTCTGGCATGACGGTCACCCAATTTATGTTGCGTTCAATACGATCTTGGGCCCTAACAGTCCTTCTTGCAGTGACACAATTGCCTGGGGTGATGGGGCTCCTGCGATACTTCCGCCGACTAGCCTGCACACCGGTGGTGTGAATGCTGCCAGAGCGGACGGTTCGGTCACGTTCTATAGCGATGCCGTAGACACCGGTAACCTAACGGTTCGAGCTCAGAATGCTGTCGGATTTAGTCCGTATGGTGTATGGGGCGCCTTGGGAACAAAGGCTGGGGGTGAAGTTGCCCCGGCCAATGAATAACTTGGTATGGGTTATCTAACATAATTTTCATGCTAGTGAGACTCCATTCGGAGTCTCACTTTATTAACTCAAGAATCGAGGAAGTTAAATCGTGGCTAAGATCCAATTGACCAGATATTTCGTTCTGGTGGCAGGGCTGTCTTTGGTCTGTGGCTGTGGTGATGGAGCCCCAAAAACTTATCCGGTATCCGGGGTCGTTACCCTGGATAACAAACCGGTTGCGGGTGCAACGATTACCTTTATCTCAGACACTGGTGGCAACTCAGGTGCAACAACTTCGGATGCTCAGGGCAAATACACCATGAGTACCTTCAAGCAGGGCGATGGCGCTGTCGCTGGTTCGTACAAGATTATCGTTTCTAAGTACCAAAAGGGGGCCGAAGAAAATCCGTATGGTGACAACGTTCCACCGGAAGTTGAGCAAACTCCCGAAGCTATCTCTGAAGCCTATGGTAAGGGTTACTCTGGCCCTCCCAAAGGTAACGCCGCCAAGGCCCCTAAGGAATGGAACGACATCCCAGCCAAGTATGCGGATGCGTCGCAATCGGGCTTGACGTTTGTTGTTGAACCCAAGCCCAACACGTTCGACATCAAACTTACATCCAAATAGTCAGCCGACTATAAGTTGCAGACGCTCGTTCCCAGGCGCATGCCGGTTCATGCCTGGGAACGAGTTGCTCAGTTTGCTCTGAGGCTCGGCCTGGGCTGTGCGACAAATAGCAATCTTTCAAAAATCTCTAGCGAGAGTTTTGTTACAGCTTCGTTTTGCTTCAACGCAATCGACAAGCGAAAACGCTGTGGCTCCCCTCGCCCCGGAGTACCGGGGCGATGGGGAGTCCCTTCGTTCGTGACTGTGTTGCATGAAGAGGCACAAAAGTTACATAATCGGATTCTGTCTTATTGCTATTTGTCGCACAGTCCAGGCTCGGCCTCATTCTCCTGCCTCTACTGCGACTGCCCTTCAACGATCTGAATACTCTGGCTTACCTTGACCCCGTGCAAACGATCCACATTTCCGCTTGGCCAACGGACTTCAATGTCAACTTCAGCCTTACTGCGGGGGATCGCGAAATGCAGGCAACGTTGATTGCTCACTAGGTATCCGCTACCTGCGATGAGTTGCTGACTAACTTTGAATTCGTCTTGCGATACCGCCACCGTGGAAAAGAAAGCGTTGCGATCCGCTTTAACGCCTACTAAGTGGACTATCAAGTAACTTCCTTGGGGCGCCGTCTTGTTTTGGAGTACGGCGAGCGGCGATTCTAAATCACTGCACACTAGATCAACACAACCATCGGCGTTGAGATCCACCGTCGCCAAGCCTCGGCCTAAAGCGGGTGTCTCAAAAAAACTCGCTGAGTCCTTACTGCGAAGTTCTTTGAAACGAACTCTTCCAGTATTCTGGAAAACTTGAGCTCGCATTTTTTCTGCGACTCCAACATGCGAATGGTCGTCAATGTGACCATTCAATACGACCAAGTCCAAGTCACCGTCTAGTTCCATATCGAGGAACTGAGTTCCAAAGCCGAGCATCGGTCGACTCGGGCCCGCTAATCCTGACTTCAGGGTTTCGTCCGAAAACGCACCGCCATGCTGAAGATACAGAGTATTGGGTTCGTCATAGAAATTGGTAACCAGTAAATCTACCTCACCGTTCTGATCGACATCACCCGCCGCGATTCCCATGCAAGCCTGCGCCTGTCCAAAGGCATCGAACGCAACCCCTGAAATGAGTGCCGTATCTTCGAACGAAAAACCTTGAGCGTGTTCGGCTTGCTTGGCAACATTTAGCAAGACATTAGCTTGTTGATCGACGGCAATAAAGACACGTGGTAGATCTTCGTCGGGAG
>JANRMD010000426.1:0-12319 GCA_033761895.1 Pirellulaceae bacterium
ATGCAAACACAACCTAGTTAGCATAAGTCCTCAAGGCTTTCGTGGTCCGCCTCAATACTCTCGAAATGCTTGCGGGCTTGTTGATTATTGCGCCACGGCCAGTGTCAGCCGACGGCGCTTCTAGTAGCCACCGTCGCCAGACGGTGGACTTCTAGTAGCCACCGTCGCCAGACGGTGGACACGCTGCGGGGTGACTAACCACCGCTTGGCAGTGGCGGCTACCAGCTAACATTCGATATTTTCGGTAGCGGAAGTTCTCAAGGGATTGTTGATTATTGAATCCGACAGTGCCTGTCGACGTCCCAGTCCGCTGGTCCGGATTTCTGGAGCGCGGACGTCCTCGTCCGCTGAACCCGCCACTTATGCAAACACAACCTAGTTAGCATAAGTCCTCAAGGCTTTCGTGGTCCGCCTCAATACTCTCGAAATGCTTGCGGGCTTGTTGATTATTGCGCCACGGCCAGTGTCAGCCGACGGCGCCTCTAGTAGCCACCGTCGCCAGACGGTGGACACGCTGCGGGGTGACTAACCACCGCTTGGCAGTGGCGGCTACCAGCTAACATTCGATATTTTCGGTAGCGGAAGTTCTCAAGGGCTTTTTGATTATTGAATCCGACAGTGCCCGTCGACATCCCAGTCCGCTGGTCCGGTTTTCTGGAGCGCGGACGTCCTCGTCCGCTGAACCCACCGCTTATGCAAACACAACCTAGTTAGCATAAGTCCTCAAGGCTTTCGTGGTCCGCCTCAATACTCTCGAAATGCTTGACGCATTCCGCTACAAGCCCATCCGCTGCCGCAGTGAATCGAGGGAATCGAAATAGCCCATCAACCCAACGATCTAATCCGGACCATTTGTACTGGCATGGAACCATCCCTAGGCACGAACGCAGGGGAATGAAATAATACTCTCCCAGTTTTGTGGCACCCACCTTCTGACTCGACCGAGCGACATGAAACCGATCAAGAAAATCCTAGCTGCCAATCGCAGCGAAATTGCAACCCGCGTCTTCCGCAGCGCCCACGAACTGGGCATCCGCACCGTTGCTATTTACTCCCACGAAGATCGTTTTGCGCTCCACCGCTTCAAGGCTGACGAGGCCTACCAGATTGGCAAAGTTGGCGAACCGATTCGATCTTATCTGGATATTGAAGGTATCGTGCAGCTCTGCAAGCGCTACGAAATCGACGCTGTGCATCCAGGTTATGGCTTTCTATCCGAGAACCCAGTCTTCGCCAAAGCGCTCGAAGACGCAGGGGTGATCTTTGTCGGCCCTAGCGTTGCTGCGCTCGAGCAATTGGGCGATAAGGTCGCGGCGCGTGATATCGCGATGAAAGCAGGCGTGCCTGTTCTGCCCGGCAGCTCGCATTCGGTCACCAGCCTCGAAGAAGCTAAACAGGTGGCCGCGGAGATGGGCTTCCCGGTGATGCTGAAAGCCGCCAAGGGTGGCGGAGGTCGCGGGATGCGCATGGTGGACAATGTCGATCAACTGGCCGCGGCACTCGATTCCGCTCAGCGCGAAGCCAAGAACGCTTTTGGCAGCGACGAAGTGTTTGTGGAAAAACTGGTGCGAAGAGCCCGCCATATCGAAGTGCAATTGTTGGGCGACGATCATGGCAACTTGATGCACCTTTACGAACGCGATTGCTCGGTACAACGACGACATCAGAAAGTGGTCGAAGTCGCTCCCGCCCCCAATCTGTCGCCAGCCATTGCCAGCCAATTGCATGAAGCCGCACTAGCGATTGGCAACGCCGTCGGTTACCGCGCCGCTGGGACCGTTGAGTTCCTCTACGACACCGAAGCGGAGAAGTTCTACTTCATCGAAGTCAACCCACGTATCCAAGTTGAACACACCGTCACCGAAGAGATCACCGGTATCGACTTGGTGCGAGCCCAGATTTTGGTTTCGATGGGCTACAAACTTGGCGATCAGTCAGTCGGTTTGCCAGATCAGAACGAAGTTAAAGCCAATGGCTTTGCGATTCAGTGTCGCGTAACAACGGAAGATCCTAGCAACGCGTTCCGACCTGACTATGGACGTATCACGCATTATCGTAGTGCCGGCGGTCTTGGAATTCGCTTGGATGCGGGCAGCGCGTTTAGCGGCGCTGTGGTGAATCCCTTTTACGATTCTATGCTGGTAAAGGTTTCCGCCCGTGGCCGCACCCTGCGCGAATCCGCTGCTCGGATGGAACGTTGCTTGCAAGAGTTTCGTATTCGTGGTGTGAAGACCAATATTCCATTCTTGATTCAGATGATTGGTAATGAAATCTTCCTCAATGGGGAAGCCACCACGCGTTTGATCGACACTTCGCCAAATCTGTTTGAGTTCAAGCCACGCAAAGACCGCGCGACCCGTATCCTGCGATTCCTGGCGAACACCATCGTCAACGGCAATCCGCTAGTGAAGGGACAAGCGGTTGCTACTCGTCGCGATCCAGCCCAAGTGCCGATCACAGATGCAACGACGCCGATCCCCACGGGTACCCGGGATTTGCTCAAGAAGCTCGGTCCCAAGAAATTCTCCGACTGGGTCCTTGAGCAGAAGTCGCTGTTGCTCACCGACACAACGATGCGCGACGCTCACCAATCACTGTTGGCAACCCGCCTGCGCACCCACGACATGCTGGAAGTTGCTGATGCGTATGCACGCCGAGCTTCCGAGTTTTTCTCACTTGAGATGTGGGGTGGCGCCACCTTCGATACGTCGATGCGTTTTCTGAAAGAAAGCCCTTGGACGCGTCTGACCGAGATGCGGTCACGAGTGCCGAACATTCTGTTCCAAATGCTGCTCCGCGCAAGCAACGCTGTGGGGTACACCAATTACCCCGACAACATTGTGCAGCTGTTCGTGCGTGAGGCAGCGGATGCAGGCATCGATGTATTCCGGGTCTTCGACGCACTCAACTGGGTCGAGAACATGCAAGTCGCCATGGAAGCGGTGATCGATAGCGGCGCTATCTGCGAAGCCGCGATCTGCTACACGGGCGATATCCTGAACCCCAATCGCCAAAAGTACAACTTGAAGTACTACGTGGATCTGGCCAAACATCTCGAGAAGATTGGCGCGCACATGTTGGCCATCAAGGACATGGCTGGCCTATGCAAACCTGAAGCCGCCCGGCAACTGGTACGCGCCCTAAAGCAGGAGATCGGCATTCCGATTCACTTCCACACCCACGATACCGCTGGTATTCAAGCCGCTTCGATTCTCGCGGCCGCCGATGAACATCTCGACATTGCCGATGCTGCCATCGCCTCGATGTCAGGTGGCACATCGCAAGTCAATCTGAATACTTTGGTGGAAGCCCTGAGGTTTGGTCCGCGAGCCAGTGCTCTGTCAACAGATGTGCTGACAGAGCTGGCCACCTACTGGAAAGGGGTCCGCGAGTTCTATTTGCCTTTTGAAAGCGAAGCCTTGGCGGCTGGTGGCGATCTGTACCAACACGAGATGCCCGGCGGTCAATATACGAATTTGTATCAGCAGGCGCGAGCGCTCGGTATGGCCGACCGCTGGTCAGAAGTGTGCCGGGTTTATGCTGAAGTCAATGAATTGTTTGGCGACATAGTCAAAGTCACACCAACGTCAAAAGCCGTTGGCGATATGGCTTTGTACATGGTCGCAGGTGGCCTGAGCGCCGATGATATTCGCCGCGGTGACCGCGACATCGCTGCGCCGGAAAGTGTCATGGACCTACTCAGCGGCGCCATGGGGCAGCCGCCGGGCGGTTTTCCTAAGGATGTGCAAAAGTCAATCCTTAAAGGCCGCCCTGTTGTCGAGGGCCGGCCAGGTGCCTCCATGCCACCCGCCGATATCGAAGCCACCCGCGCAAAGTTGACAGGTATCCTCGGCCGTGAAGCAACCGATCGCGAATGTGTCACCCATCTGTTGTATCCCAAAGTTTACGAAGAGTTCATTGAGCACCTAAAGACGTACGGCGATGTCAGTTTCCTTCCAACACCATACTTCTTCTACGGTCCAGACACGACCGAAGAAATCTCGGTCGACATCGAGACTGGCAAGCGATTGATCATTCGCTTTTTGGCGGTTGGTCAACCCAAGCCGGATGGAACTCGGACCGTGTTCTTTGAGTTGAATGGTCAACCGCGCGAAGTTGAAGTGATTGACAATAAACTTGAGACCACAGTCACCCACGCCGTTAAGGCTGACCCAGCCGATCCGACTCAAGTTGCTGCGAGTATGCCGGGTATGGTCATCGGAGTTGCCGTGAAAGTTGGAGACACGGTAACCAAAGGCCAAAAGCTGCTGGCGTTGGAAGCGATGAAAATGGAAACAACCATCTCCGCTGACCGCGACGGAACCGTCGAGCAATTGCTCGTCAAGTCGGGCTCGCAAGTCGCGGCTGGGGATTTATTGCTGGTGGTGAAATAGCATCCCCGGCGTCTTCACCGGAGCACCTACTGCTTTCGAGGGTCGCAAAACAACGATTTGCAAAAGTCAAGTGAAATTCGACGCTTCACGCTGATCGCCACTGAGTTTACTCGGTGGAATCGTGACTTTTCCGCTAAGTCACCGCGCTAAAGCGCTCTCCCGCCCGTTCGGTTTGCAAGTAGAGCTTGCGAACCGAACGGGCGGGGCGGGAAGTTCTGGTCATGCAGTTAGCTAATCAGTCATCGCTCCACCTAGCAAGCTAGGATGGTGGCGCTCGGCGAGAAGTCTCGAAAAATTGTCAAGCGAAATCTGCGTCGGTTTAAGGTGTTTGCCGATGCAGCCCTAAAGTTGGGGAAGTTGGGCTAGTGGAACGTCAAGCTTAAATATTAGGGTGGCACGCCCTAAGATTAAATCGTGACGCTCCACTAGCAGTGCGTTTCGGCCTTTCGTAGCCCGAAGCGTTAGTTTTGAAGTTGCGCTTTGCGGGCTTTCGTAACCCGAAGCGTTAGCGAGGGACCGAGTTACGGCGTCGACTTGGCGATGCATTCGCCGGCGAATCTTGAACGTAGCTTGGGGCCATTGCCGAGCGGAACTTCGTCGCCAGCAATTTTAACCTGACAGCTGTGTCGCTTCGCTGAGCTGCTCGATTAATTGATTTGCGGTTTTTGCGCCGTCGATGCTATCGACAGGACTCCGAACAACCGGCCGAAGAGAATGGGTTGAGACGTGTAACTGATCTTTTTCGTTTCCCAGTACACGCGAAATCACCACTGAAAACACCGCTCCAACATAACGCATCCAAGTACCTCCGAGTAATTTCCTGTCGAAAGCATCCCCGTCCACAGCATCCTTGGCCAGTCCGATGTCTTTTCGGCGCGACGTTTCGCTGTGGACCACTGTCAACTGGCTTTTCGGACCAGGGACTTCCTCGTCCGCATGCGGCCCTCGGTAGCATTCCATGGCATTTCCTGCGCTCGCCACATTTGCCAGACCTGCGACTATTGAATCCATGCCCGCCTCCAGCTGCACTGCCTCTCGCTGCACAGTCTCCGTTGGCAACACGGTCGCTTTCTCTACCATCGACTGACGCGTCTCTCCAGTAGCAACACGACTGGTTTCGTTTGAGACCGGCAACCCCGGCTGCGCGGCGAAACTCTTATCATGAGATACCCCCAGCCGATCAAGCGGACTAACGACGCGAATATCAGGTCTAGCCAACACGTGGGTGTAGATCATCGTAGTTGCGATGTCATTGTGCCCCAACAACTCTTGTATAGTGCGAATATCAGTTCCAGCTTGCAATAAATGAGTCGCGAAGGAATGGCGGAAGGTGTGCGAGGTAATATGCTTCAACACCCCGGACATCCCCACCGCTCGCTTCAAATGTTCTGCAAATGTGTCCGCGTGGAAATGATGCCGATGTCGCTTCCCGTTTTTGGGATCCCTTGAAAACTTGGCGGACGCAAACAAAAACTGCCATTTAAACTCTTTAGGAGCCCCCGGATACTTCCGATCGAGCCCATTCGGCAACCACACTGAAGCCTCCCCCGTCGCTAGATCGCGTTCATGCAACCTCCGACGTGATTCGATAATCTTCCTCAGCGGCTCAACGGCCTGTTGGGGTAACATCGCAAATCTACTCTTGTCTCCCTTCGAGTTATGAATCTCGATTAAGCCTTGATCGAAATCGATATCCTTCACTCGCAAACGCAAGCACTCGCTAATTCTCATGCCGCATCCGTAAAGCAGTTGGGCAACCAACAAGTATACGCCGCTCAAATGCGTCAAAACCTGCGTCACTTCCGCCTTGCTCATGACGGTTGGAATCCGCACTGCCTTAGTGGAACGTATCGCGTTGATCTTGCCAAAGTCCCTTTCAAGTACATGTTGAAACAGAAATAGCAGAGCGTAGAAGGACTGATCTTGAGTCGATGGAGCTACGTCGCCGTCGACTGCTAGATCTGTTAAATGCGCCTCGACCTCCGTTGCACCAATCCCCTGAAAATCCGCCAAGCACCTGAGCCCACGATCAGCCATAAAAGCTCGGACCTTCTTCACGTAAGCGCGTTCCGTGTTATAAGCCTTGCCCTGCACACGAAGTTTTTTTCGCAGTTCCTGAATCACATCGGGCTCGCGCGGATTGATCTTGCCAATCACATCCTCGATCGGAACTTCGTCTTTTTTTTCCCGTTCTCTGGCAACTTCTCTGGCAACGATTTCTTGCAGTTTCGCTCGCACCATCTCCAAGCGTGGCTCGGAAGTCTGCCGAACATTGTTGCGATACCAGATCACACCTTCAACAATCTTCAGCCGTTTCCAAGCTGGCATGTCTTGTTTCAGCTTGGAACGCAAGAACTTAATTAGATGCTCTTCAGTGAACTGCCAAGTCGCTGGATTCGCAATTCGATGAAACTTAGCCATCGACTCAAACCACTGCCGAGCGTAAAACTCAGTCTTGTCCTCGCGCGTTGGTCCCGGTTGACGCCCCATCGTCATCGCTCCTTCGTCGAAATCCATTTATTGATGGACCTTGCGGACCTTCCGCTGCCCTAAATGCATTGCGGCTCTTTTCTAATATTAATTTTGTTCTAGTCAACTTAATTCTCGAAGGATTGTGGAAAATGTACTAGTGGAGCGTCAAGCTTGAGTATAGGACTAGCCGCAGTGCGCTAGCACCGGTTCCCACGGCGAAAATCGCACGCTAGCGCTTTCCACCTGATTTTAGTGCGTCACGATTTAATCTTGAGGTCGCAAGCGTTGAGGCTCTGTGAGGACGTGACGAATTGTGCTGGCGTTCCCCACAAGATCATTCCTTGATGAATTGCTTTCAAATCGCAATATGCAGATCTCCTTATCCACTTCGATCCCGACCGGGATAAGTACTTATCCACGTTTGGGTGCACCAAAAGGAAACCTGCGATAAGCCAAGCGATCCGCGATAAGTCCCGTGGATAAGTCGCCGAATCCTGCGATAATAAACTTGACAATCCGGCGATAAGTCCGAAAATGCAGTTATCGAAAACCCCAATCAGGGATAAGAACAAGTTCTGCGTCAAGAAGTCATCCATGATTGCGATACACAATCTTCACGCATCCAATCAGCTTATCGAAGACCTGGCTTGGCCCTTTGACTTCGATGTTACGCGTGCTTCAGATGACACATCATGGATAAAGCTTCAACCTGAAGCTCCATTCACTGTCATCGCGGGTGAAGGAACTGGTGGAGTATTCATCGCATATGGATATGGCGAACCAAGTCTGTTACCGATTCTGCACGCAACCTCTGAAGGCCAAGCAGGTCGTGTTGCGTCAAACCTAACAGAATTCATGGCAATACTAATGGCTGCTCCTTATTGGCGCGATTTGCTAAAATTCTCAGCAAACGGCGACCTTGGGGAAATGCGTAAGACGGCTCGATTCATGGAGCGCGAATACGCGGAGGACTTTCCCGAATTACCCAAAGCGCGGAAACGGATTATGGAACTGTTGCCAATTCCGGCTGTAGATGATCCAATTCAACTCATCCATGACTCAATACATGCGACTGATTGCACGCTTGTTGCTGAAGATGGATGGCAATATGAATCACTCTTCAATCACTTTCGGTCGAGCGACAATCCCAACTGGCGCTAAATACGCAGAACCAACCGTTGCACCCAAGCCCGCGATCGGGTGCTTTTGAAATTGAAGCCTTCATCGCGCGGGCTGGGTGAACGGTGCCGTTCTGCCTTAGACAACATGAATCCATACACGCCTACACTACTTACCGCCGAGCCTGATCGCGCATCGTATCATGGTCCTATGGTTTCGTTCATCTACCTCTGCATGTATGGCGGTATTGCTTGGATTGCGACTGCACTAGTCGGAAATTACTTGGGTGTTTGGAATTCTTATTGGGTGCCATCAATTGTATTTTTGGCATTCACTATCCTTGCCAGTTACCGTTTGATCGGCTCGGAATCCGGCGGGAAACTACTACTTGGAACGTTTCTCATTTGGTTCCCACACCCAATACACGCGGGAGTAGCAGCGTGCATGGTCTCGAGTGGGATGATGCCAATACGTGAGTTCGCGTTCAACGACCTCCCCATCGTCTACTGGTGGACCATCACACTGCTCATGATCACACTCGGCTGGATCGCTACTACCTTCTACTTGCGATTTAGCCGAACTCGAATTGATGCTACAATTGGCACACAATTTGTCGTAACTTCGTGGATTGGGCAGGCAGCTCTTTTCGCAATTGCGACGCTTGTCATTTGATTGCGCCTATCAAAATAGGCAGAACAAAGTCGTGCACCAAAGTTCGCGACTTGGTGTTTTTGATATGGAAGCGTCACTCGCGCGAACTTGGTGACGACTAGCGTTCTGTCACTTGGAGACATCTACCTTCAACAATGACGACCCAATTCGAAACGAACGCCCTTTAATCGAAACACGCTTATTGCGTTGTTTGCGCGACTGGCGAATCGATCCTGAGGCAACACTTGATTGCGGACGCACACTGTTGGAAGAGATCTCCGGCCTACTTGAATTCTACATTTGCGGATGCATCTCGTACGGTCCAAAAAATCTTGGTGGATGGTGGTCTGACGGCGTCATTCATCTTGAAATCTCCGAACGAGTGCCAGATCATTTCAAACTGCTTGGCGTGACTTGGATCGACTCACTTGGAATCTCTCCATTCGAGATAGACGTGGAACTCGATCCAAACGACAACAAATACTTTGCAAAAACTGTCTTTCGGATTGGAACGCTCGATAGCTACGGCCGTCCTTCCGTTTGCAATCGAAATCTTGGGCCGACGCGGGTACTTGAGTTTCGGCCGCGGTACAATCGCGATTGGGCGATGGCGGTCGAACTTTCAGCGCCCACGAATATGACAGAACTAAGCGATGCACCTAAGCCGCCGAACGGTGCGTTTTGACAATGGAAAGATCACTCCGGCGGCTAGGTGATCGTGGACGTTCTGCAAATCAAGAGTGCCTCCAACTGGAGGCTACCGTCCGGATCAACGACGCATGCAATTTCGTATTCGCACACTACTGATCGGGCTAGCCGTCTTCGCTGTACTCCTAACTCTTGTACCTCAATACATGCGTTACCGGCGCTGGCAGGGGACAAAACAGCAACTGGTGGAATGGTCGTCGAGACTCAATCGCGCACCATACAAAGGCGAGACATTTTTAAAGATGAATATCGACTTGCCCAATGGCACAACTGTTTCGTACTTCGTGTCAACAACGGAACCTCGGCGTGAAGTCGACGGCGCGGGGAACGAGTCATGGATTTCAACGGCGGAGAACACTCGATCGCCTGACCCTAAACGCTATTTCGTTGTGCCACCGGGCAAATGGGTCGACACGATTGACGATGTCATCTTGACTTGGGACAATCACCGAGATGCCGCAATAAAACAATAAATTGCAGAACCAAGCCATGCACACGGAGCACTCGACGAAGCGGTTCGGAAGTGGTTGCCTCACTCCTCGTGCCCGGTGATGGCTGCCGTTCTCAAATCTAAAATCCGTCATGCAGACGACGGCAGCGTCAAACGCAAACCATCTAGCGACCGACAGGGATCGATAAATCATGGCACCACGGATCTGATGCGAGCCGTGCGATAGACTGGATTGCTATTGCCTGCTGAGAACGCTCGAAATGATTGCAGCGCGACATCAGAATTCGTAGAATGGCATAGCACCATGATGCATGGATCGGACGGCGATCCAAGCCGAACCGTTAAAACAATTTGAGAACAAAGCGATGGACGCGAAGTGCTCGATCAAACGTTCTGACTTGCGTTGAGTCCCCCGCTCGCACTCGGTCATCGCCAACGTTATGCCACAAGGACCTGCCGTGACATCTGACGCACTGCCAATCTATTTGCTGCCGGGCATGACCAGTGACTATCCCGTCTACAGCCGCCTCACACCATTGCTGCAAAACGCACGGATCGTTGACTTTATTGCCCCAAAGATCAACGAGTCGCTGACTTCATACGCTCGACGAATGGCTGAGCAATTCCCGCCGCTATGTTATATTGCGGGCGTGTCATTTGGCGGCATTCTTGCCCTCGAAATTTCCCGAATTGTTCAACCCGCAGGATGCATACTTATCGCCAGTGTTACCGGTCCCGATGAACTACCTCCTTGGTTTCGTGTCTGGAGACGCCTTGGCGGTCGTAACTGCGCAAGCATCCTCAATATCATCGGCAACGCTGCTGCCATCGTCCCAAAATCCATTCGAACCAGTTCAACGATACGGGCAACCAAACTGTCTGGTGTCAACGGAGCGTGGCATCGCTGGGCGACATCGGCCGTCCTGGACTGGAACCCCGACCCACTACCAATTTCGTCACCGCTTTTGCATATCCACGGCGACGCTGACAGCACGTTCCCGATTCGATATACTAAGCCCAACGTTGTGGTCGCAAATGGGCGGCATTCTCTACCAATCTCCCATCCTGTCGAAACCGCAAATGCCATTCATGCCTTCACAAGAGCAGCATAACCATCGCATGCACCGGAGTTGCGGTGGCCAGCGTTTCTTGAAATCATTGTTTAATCCCGCACCCCGCTGATGCGAACCGTTCTGTGCTCAAAGAAATTCCATGCTCACTTATCTACTCTGCTACATGTTAACGATGTCTGGATTGACACCATCGTGGATTGACACTGCAAAGTCTGACATGAAGGTTACGCTGGGATCGGTTACACAAACTAAATCTGGATATCTAACGGTCGTTGGCCCGAAGGAACGTGCGGAACGGAAGTCGGGAACTCAACAAGATGCGATGCTGCAATTCCGCTATCGCGGCCCCTCCAAGAAAACTTCAAAACTTGCTTCCGGTGGCTTTGTACGTCAAATCGGCCTAAAAATGCGTACGAAGGACACCTGCAATCTTCTATACGTAATGTGGCGAATAGAACCGGAAGAGGAGATCGCAATCACCATCAAGTCCAACCCTGGAAAATCAAACCATGGCGACTGCGGGGCCGGGGGATACATCAACGTCGCAAGCGTTCCACTGAAAGACATTGGCGTGACCGCTACTACTCAGGAAACACATCGACTTCGCGCAAAGATTGATGATAGTAATGGCGAATTCAAACTCACGGTTGATGTAGACGAGAAAACTGTTTGGTCTGGTGCGTTAGATCCGAAGATCATCGCTCCGATCAATGGGCCCGTTGGCTTTCGCAGCGACAATGGAAGCTTTATCTTCAAACTATTCGTTGCCGACGAACAATCGAAATGAAGAGCACAGAACCAAGCGATGCACACCAAGCCCTCGATCGGCCGTTTTCGACTTGCGTTGAGTCAACCGCTCGGGCTGGGTGATCGCAATCGTTCGTCGGCTCAGCGCAGAAGAGGAATCACAATGACAAAAGTTGGTATGAGTCCTTTCTTGTTGCGAAGCAATGCCCGCTTATTCGCAGGTCTGTTCGTTACTCCGTTGTCGCTGTTTAGCATAGTTGTGATTCTGGCTTTCAATCCACATCCACTGTTTGCGATTTTTCCAATACCAACATTAATGATTGGGACCGCAATGATCACACTGGAATTACGAAACCGTATCGAACAGCATGGTCCCATCGTTCATCGCGCAGATACCAGTGCTGAATCGAAATTGCCTGGCACTAAACTGGCTAGCACAATGGTGGAAAACGTCGGCCAACTTAGATTTGATGAAGAATTGTCGACGAACAATGCTGATGCGAGGAAAACTCCGGCAATCGACCAGGATCGCAAAAGTTGCCCTGACATTCATTGGACGCTAAACTAACTACTCAATCGTCGGTCGCTTCGGTCACGTCAACCCGCTGCCCAAAAAACCGACGAAATCGGGTAAGGACGATCATTGCTGACCGCCCTCCCCACACCACCTAGCATGCGGGTCCGCACTAGGCGGTTCCGCGAAG
>JANRMD010000427.1:0-10809 GCA_033761895.1 Pirellulaceae bacterium
GTAACGCTTTTGAACATGGTAGTTGAGATGGCCTAATCGGATTCGGTCGAAGTAGGGGTACATTCTAGCATTGAGCTACCTTATACGCCACTATCCGGAAGGAGTTGTAGCCATCTGGGAATGTCAAATCGCGGTCCACGGGTGCATATTCCCGATGCAGGACAGATTTAAGCCGCATCCGTGAGGTCTTCCAGTTTCAAGCGATTCAATGCATCGATTTGCGGCATAGCTGCACCGATGATTCCATCAAGATCTCCGCATAATCCTGTGGCATTTACAACGGCTCGTTCGAGCTGTTTCTCTCTTTTGGCCCAGCGCCGAAGCATGGCTCGCTTCTCTGTGACAAGATCATCTTGAAGATCCGCGAACGCTTCGATAATACCGCCGACACGACCTTTGAACTCGGGACTAGATAGGTAACTGTAAACCAGCTCAACTTTCCCGTTTCGTCCCTCAGCTGCTTGACGCGTCTTTGCAACTTCAATGATGCCAGCACGCAGCGCGGATGCAAGACCAGCAGCACACGCTCTTGAACAAACCCACACGCCGTCGATGCAGCCGATCGTCTTGATTTCTGGAGGCAGCGTCTCACTAACGATCACGGCCGCAGCGGCCTTAGCCGATCGCTGATCGTCACGCATTTTTCCAAGCCATGTGTTGGACCAAGTCTTAGTGCGTTTTGTCTCCCAAAGGATGAGGCCGCAAGTATTGCCGTTTGTGGCAACCACCGCTTGGCTTACATCGGCACCATTAGCTCCCTTCGATACTTCCATGACTGCGTCTGATGGGAAACTGGATCGAAGCATCTGCTCTATGTCCAGTTCCAACACTTCACCTTGGAGCTGCACAGAGCCCTGCTCAGCCTTTTGTTTGAGTTCATCGATCTTGCGACGTAGCCCAGCAATTTGTTGATCCATCTCTGCTTCCTTTAGGCGGTGGGTTTCAGCCGCTTCCTCTTGAGCCTTTTGACGCACCAGGTCTCGTTCAGCGTTTAGCCTGCGAGCAACCACAAGTTCAAGAGTCTCCGCGCGCTCCTTGAGCTTGCGTTCATTCTGCCGTAGTGAAAGTTCGGCTTCGCGGGCCTTTTGTAGATCGGCACGCAACTCTCTCAGTTCTGATGCTTGGTCGTCCATTTCGACGCTCAGCTCTTTCTTTACCAACTCGCGAGCCTCGCTCATAAGCTTCTTGCGCTCTGCGGCCAACCCCTGCTGCACGCGTTCGTTAATGTCCGCTTCCAACTGATTTAAAGTTGCTTCGCGAGAGGCGAGTTGCTTTAAGTGCTCAGCTAGCTTTTGCCGTTCAGTTGCGAGTTCGGCATCGAACTTAACTCGCAATCGAGATTCAACAGCCTCGGTAAGTTGAATTTCGGTATGACACGCTGGGCAGGTGATAACATCGTTGCTCAAAACGGCAGACATGGGCATTACTCCAAAGGAAGCAGGTGACTTGAAACTAGATCTTGCGGTTGATGCTTCCCTCTTTAGCAGTCTTCGTGCCAAAGCCCGTTTAGCTTCAAAATCCTTGAAAATTCGCGGTTTTTCTTGCTTCTTGCAAAAAACTAACGCCGCACCGGACTAAAATCTGTTTTATAAATAGCAAATCTGTTTTACATCCAATGGGAAGTCAGCTCGATGGCAAACTCAAAGCGAATCCTGGTGTCGTGGATTGGAACAACGGACTTACTCTCAATGGCAAGCTGCGCCAGTCAAACGGTTCAAAAGAAAGTGCTTGCAGCATGCCAGAGAGATCGTCCGCTTACAGGGAGAGGTCCAATCAAAACGCTTGTTGAATCGATCGCGTTTGACGAAGTGCATTTGCTCTGCAATTACTCAGACCACGTAGGTCGAGACTACGTTAAATGGCTTGGGCACGGATCCACGTTGCGAGAAATTGAACTCACGAATCCAACTGACTATCCGCCGATCTTTACCGCAGTCGATTCGTTCTTAGCGGAGCTTATTACTAAACCGAGTCAACTTTGCATTCACCTCAGTCCCGGCACGCCAGCAATGACTGCAATTTGGGTACTACTTGGAAAAAGCAAGTATCCGGCAACTTTTTATCAGACTTACGGGGACAAGTACTCAGAGACTGAAATCCCGTTTGATTTGGTTGTTGACTTTGTACCTGAGCTGATTCGAGATGCGGACAGAACTCTCCAGCATTTATCTGAGCGAAGCCCGCAGCAGATTCGTGGGTTCGATCAAATCATTGGGAATAGCAAGGCAATACGATTGGCGGTTGGCCGGGCCGCGAAAGCAGCGATTAGAGACGTCCCAGTCCTTATTCAGGGAGATTCAGGAACCGGTAAGGAAATGTTTGCTCGCGCCATTCATCAAGGAAGCCATCGCGCTTCGGGTCCGTTCGTCGCCATCAATTGCGCCGCCATTCCAAGAGAGCTTCTTGAATCAGAGCTATTCGGTCACAAAAAAGGTGCCTTCACAAGCGCTGACGCGAATCATGAGGGTGCATTTGAGCAAGCGGACGGTGGCACTTTGTTCCTGGATGAAATTGGCGAGTGTGAATCTGCCATGCAAGCGAAATTGCTGCGAGCTCTTCAATCGCCTCCCGGCAAAGGGCCGTGTCACCGAGTCTTTCGCCGCGTTGGTGAATCAAAAGATCGAATTAGTGATGTTCGAGTCTTGGCAGCCACCAATCGAGACCTAATTAAACGCATTCAAGAGCATGCATTTCGCGAGGATCTGTACTATCGCCTTGCCGTGATCACGATCAAGCTCCCGCCATTGTGTGAGCGAAGCACAGATATCTCCCTTTTGGCAGATGAACTGCTCAAGCAGATAAACAGCGAGTTTGCCATTCAAGAGCCCGGCTACAAACCAAAATCGCTTTCCGATGATGCGCAATCTTTCATTCGCAAGTTTCCGTGGCCTGGAAATGTTCGCCAGCTCTACAATGCTCTGACTCAGGCCGCAGTTATGACCGACCGCGACATTTTGCGCAAGGGTGACATTGTCGCTGCGGTTCCGGAAATCCCTATCGCCCCCACTGACGTGATGGAGCGTCCACTTGGCGACGGCTTTAATCTGTCAGAGCACTTAGACTCAATTCATCGTCATTACATTCAACGCGCACTTGAAGCATCGGGCGGCATCAAGTCGAAAGCCCGAAAGCTACTCGGCGTGCCAAGCGACCAGACTTTCAGCGCACAACTAAAGCGATTGAATTTATGGGACTAGTTGCAGCATTTCCATCGCCGATATCAAGACGAGTTTTTCGGGGAATGTTGTAGCTGCGGGCGATTTCTACGTCGGAGTAGGCCAGCTGCGAGACCAATCCGAAGTTTGTCAACGAATTGATCTCGATTGGTCAGGGCGTGTGGTCGAAGTACGCTGTTGTTATGTTGAGGCTTTCTCGGCGGTTTCGTTGAGCTGTGGCACCGCGGTCTTTGCGGCAGTGTCTTTTGCCAAGTCAAACTCGTGAAGTAGTTTGGTGTAGTTTTCGTCAGCATAGATCCGATAGTTCATGATCTCTGCGATGAGTTCATTTGGGCCAGGCTTGGCTTTGACGATGCGCACGCTGAGTTTCAAGTAGACATTTCGGTTGATATCACCATTTCGATCTTTCCGAGTTCGTAGGAACTCCTTGGCTTGAGACTCGCCCATGTCGAACTTGTTCACTACTTTCGGGTTTCGCATGAAGACTTCGATGGTGCTTGGAAAACCTCCGTTGGGATAGGACGATGCGTAGAAGTAACTCTTCTCGGTCAAGGCATCGATGGGAAAGCACTTTGAATCAAAGTCATAGTTTCGAAAGCGAGTTGAAGTTCGGATATCGAAGTACTCCTCGAGGTCAAAGGAATCGATCGATTGTTTCATCATCGCAATGGTCTCTTTGCGTTTGCCGACCATTTCGAATTCGTCATTTCGATATCGATTCCAAACGTCTGGACGAAAGACTTCCATGTACGAATCGACGTTCGCGTCATAGTCGAGTCCCTGACGCAGCTTGAGCGACGCCATCAGTAAGTTCTTCCACTCAAAGTCATGAGCAAACAAGTTGCTCGACTGACCGACGACACATGATAGAACCAACAGTAACAAACGCATGGTAGAACCTCCCAAAAGGTGAACAGTGAAAAACGGGCGACTGCTTGTGATCGCCTCATACAGAATCAACGCATGTGGCAGGGCAATACTGCGCGGGAGAAGAGAAATTTTTTTCGGAGAGCTTTTATATGCAAGTTCTCAAGTGCGATGCCCAAATCAAGAACTTCGGGCTGCGGTGGTCAGCATGCCACTCGATTTACAGCGGCGGATCGCAATGTTCAAGCAGCGCGAGAAGCGCTTTCGCAGAAGTGCGGTTGGCGCGCGTTAAGGCCAGAAGACGCTCTAGATTGGCATCTATCGCGGCTCGGCGGAACACGGAGTAGGCATCAGAATCTAGATATTGTCTTTGAGCGAGACTTAAATTGCGGTTCAGAAATGGCTCGTCTGTTCGTATGACGGCATGTAGCAAGAAATCGAAGCAGCGGGCGGCAGTTATCGGCATCCCGCATGCTTCGATGATGAAACTGGCTATGCACAAGCGACTTAGATTCCGATTCAGGGTGAAATTTGAACCCAATCTTCACCCAGCAAGAAGATTGTGTCCTCATCGAAAAATCGTCCGTAGTAGGATTCTGGCTTGCTGTCTGGTGCATGAAGGACAGCACGACGTCCTTTTCGCAGTGCTTTCACTAACGCGTCAGTGCTTATCGGTGATCCCGAGTTGTCAAAGGCTTTGAGCTTGCTGATCGGGCAGCGGTAGACCCCATCTCCGACAACCTCAAAGACGGTGTAAGTCATGTCGCGGGTGTGTACTTCTGGTCTTTCGATCTCCTCAATTGTCGAACTTATCTTCCCGTTCTCGTCGACTACTTCTTTTGTGACGGTGTCCTTGACCATTCGCGTAAACGATTCTTGCCCAGTCTTAAGGGTTTCCTTGAACATCGGTCGACTGAGAACTGCGTACTGCTCATCCTTACAGTCAAGACTCGCAATCGTAAAGTCTAGTGGGTTGAATTGAGGTGACTTCGACGGCCGCGAATACTCCAGTGGTTGTATCGTTGATTCGACATCGATATCCGGACCAAGATCTGGTTTCTGGCAGCCGCAAATCGCAACCGCAAATCCGCAGAACAGGACAGATAGACTTAACAAACGCATGGTTTTCCCCTTCGAGTTAGGTGTGCGAGCGCTCTTGAAAAGCGATTCGGGCTCGCGGTGTTTACTGATGCCACGACGGCAGGCAGCTACAAAATCCCAACGTTCAAAAGTCCTGTTGGATGCGCGCTCCAGTAGAATTTTTTTTGCAAAGAAACTCGAAAACCATTGTTCCGGTTTCGGACATCTCGCCTTCGCGAATGACCACCGGCAGGGGGGCTACGGCTATTTTGAGCAGGTCACCGACAGCCTTGCCGTGCATTCGAGAGAAGACTTCGCTCCATCAACCGGCAAGTCAATGCTGTGAAAACAGGTTTGACAGATGTTGACATGCAAGAAGGATCAAGGCGAGTCAGACGCATATTTGTCCAGAGTCTCGTGACAATCTGCAGTGTTAAGTATTGGGGCTCCCAAGGTCGCCCTTTACTCGCCAATACCAAATGTCCTAATGACACCTTCTGGCTCAATTACAAACGAACAGATTATCTGTTTTTGCAATCATTTGGCGAGCCCTGAGCACGGTGCTCAACGTCAGTAGTTGTGCGATCGGCCTGCAAGTTCTGCAAGAATCTATTACTTGACAGTCGCTCGTCGGTAACTTTCCAAAAACAAATCCGTGTGGAATGTTTGTCAGTTTCACTCAAGCGATGCAAAGTCGTGAAATTCGCTCGCGTAATGCAGTGTTGTAATTAGTTGCCCTCTGATTTGCCGTTCCTAGAATTGCTTTATCCCTGATTGAAGGGCCGGTTCCTTATTCCTGTTTTTCAGTGCGAACCTTAGGAGGCTAGCTATGTCATGGTTTGAAGCGGTTGCTGATGCAGCAAAGGATGTTTTTCTAGGAGTGAAGGATGCAAACCCATGTGAAGATCAATTCATGGCAGGTGTCCGCGGCGAACCTTATCCCGCAAACGACCAGCCATATGATTGCGGTCAAGCTTACTTCGATGGGCAGACTTCTCAACAATCGTCGCACTTCGGTGACTCGTCATCGTCTTCTGACGCTGGATCTGGAAGTTCAGATTCATCGTTTGGTGGTTCAGATTCTTCAGTTAGCTTTTGATAGTGGATGAAATTATGTCCAGAATAAATTGCATTAATCCAAATTGTCCGAGAAAGGGTGAGGAGCTTCTGGTGAACGACATTGAATCGACTCCAGATCTCAAAAAGCTCTATTGCCCTTCCTGTGGACGAATCTACAACCAAACGACCACGCTTGGGAAGGCTATTCGACAAGCCCCTCTCATCACTGCAGGGGCGATTGCTTTGAGTGTCCTAACGGGAGACTTTGAGCGAGCTATTGATATAATAGTAGATGGAAATTCATAAGTTCTAGGAGTTTATTATGGTGGGATGGGCGATTTCACGGTTGGCAGGCTTGGGATCTCGAGTACTCGGAGCTTCCAAGGAAGAAGCCAACGCAGTAAGGTTTTTTGTTTCTGGTGCTTCAACTATTTTTGATCCAATAGGCGGCACCCTCGGAATGGTTCAAGCAGCCGCTGCACAGGCAGGAGAAGAAGGTTCGGAAGTTGGGAGGAATCTAAATAAGGTGATGAACGTCGGATCGATTGTTATGATGCCTGGTTTAGATTCTATCGCAGATGGACCTTTATCAATTGAGGATTCGCAGCAGAGCAGTTGATCGTCGACTTCGAACAGTACTTTTCAAGGGTGGGTATAATTTCCTACCCTTGATTCATTTACAGTGCAGGTTCGCGACGCCCGGTGATACCTAGGTATCAGTTCAGCTCTGAAAGGTCCTAAGTTACTAGTGTTCGCACGCGATTGTAACTGGGGCATCGGACTGGGCAGGATAATCCGAAGGCGCAGCATCCTGATGCGTGCCGGGGCCGAACCTGCTTGGGATTGCGTTGATGGATGTTAGTTACCAGCTAGAGCGCGATTGGGGAAATCGCCACTGACACTGAACTAACCCGCCAAGCGCGCGAGCAAGAGCTCGCAGACTGCATATCATTGGACCAAATTGCAAAACAGCAACTAATTCAGCTGCAAAACGGGATTCGTATCCTGGATGATTCTGCAATAACAACGGTTCGTACAGCACAGCGGGCAGTTGATGCACTACTTGCGGATGCTTTTCGCGCTCAACGATCTGTCGAAATATATACGCTGAAGGATGTATCTGGCTTAGTTTACTACGACAGCGGCTTTATTCACCCAGATATCGAAGCCGACTTCGCATCTGAGCTACTAGATCGTCCTTCATTGATTCAGGCTTACCAAGCATCATGGGCCAACTTACTTCAGCCAATTAGTCTGCAGAACGCTTATGTAGGCTATTTCAGTGGAGATCCCAACTACGACTTTGCTCCTGATCTTTTGACGCTTGAGTTCACGGCTCCTGATCTTCTCTCGCGATTTCGCACAAGTCGTACATTGCAGTTTGCAATTGAAACGCTTGACCTACCCTCGGACGTGTATGAGGCGAAAGTAGAAAGGGTTGAAGTCGCGCTGGTTGGCGTTTTGGCCCCAAACGATCGAGTACGCTGCATCGTACGTCATGGTGATCGTTACTCTCAACGTCAGCGAGATGGACAAGAATCAACCATGCTGCTCGAGCCTCGCGCAACCTTGGCAATTGCGCCAACCGTTCCGCTCTCTACAATCGGGCTAGTGCCTACTTCGGGAATCGCAACTTTAAGTGCTCCCAAGTTCTTGAGCTTTTGGGGGAGGGGAGTTGGCGGGGTTTGGGAAGTCAAAATAGCTGCGGATACTCCTGGAGACACCCCGCCAGATCTTTCAAACCTCACTGAGATTCAAGTTTGGATTGCGCTTCAGGTATTCATTTCGAACGCATGACGAATTTGAGTTAGTACCCAATGCTTGACATTTCAGTATTTTAGATCATTCCCTCCCGCTTCTCGTTTGGGCATCTTGGATACGACGACGCGTTTACTGCCGATGACCTCACCATCGCAAAGCAGTTCAAGTGCGATTGTATCTTCGACCTTAGGAAGCATCGGGAAAGCGAGTGCAAACTGGATTGTCATGAGCGGGTCGTCGGATGCCATTTGAAACGAGAACGCGGCGATTACCTCGTTTTACGTTACGCTCAGGTACCTGATTTCAAAATCGAACGGGCCGTTGAACTCGGTCAGGTTGACGTAAACATAAGGTGCACCTGCGTAGTTCATGTATAACGGTATATACCCAGGTTTTGGAGCTGGCGGTTCGGGTCGGAGAAGATAATGGAGCACAAACGTCAACCTGTGCATGCAGACGTTCATTGATCGTGTCGCGTAAATAGACACATGGACCTTCCTCAGCCGAGTCGAGTACGGTCAACAAATATGGCAGGCATGGGGGCTTTCCTGGCCCGCATAGGGGCGCGGGACATGAAGCACCTCAATAAATGACGCCAATTAAAATTAATCGTACGCCGCTTAGGCGACTAGGCGTTTTTTTTTTTTGGTGCTAAAGCTGCGGGACCTAACTAGTCTGACACAAACTGTACGCTCGGTGAATGGACGTACCGAAGCATCAGCATTGTTCGCCGAAAGTCACGCTAGAGAATTGCCATGCGTTCTATGTCGAGCTAGAAGCGCTCGAAGGGATGCGTTACCAGTTCATGTTCTGGCGTAATGACAAGCGGCCTCGTGAACTGACAATCTTCAAGCCACGCATACGAGACTTGCGCCCAGGTGACGTTGTGGTCTATGAGAAGTTCCGGAGAACGGTCAAGCTGGTTGAGATCTTTCGGTGACGAAGGTTCTTCAAACTCCCTCGTTGCGCCCTTAAATTAACCTCTGCGACGGCTACGAATAGTTCGGACTTGGGGTCAAAGTCGGCTTCTACCCACTCAAATGAGCATCCATACCACAAGCCCGGCACAATAAAGAACGAAGACTTCGACAAGCTGGGGAAAACTGTACGCAATGCAGCCGAGAACCATGAAAAGCGGCACATCCTTCATAACGAACCTTCCTCCTGTTCGGCCAATGGTGCTGTACTAACTTCGGAAAATACTTTGAACGGCTTACGGCGAAGAGCGAGACAGTGATGCGTCAGCAACTCGAATCCCCGGTGCTGCCTCAGTTTGTTGACATGCCGCAGCAAGTTCAGAAGTTGTCTTCGCACTGGAGCATAGCGAACGTACGGAATGGCCGCGAACTCCAGCCGCAGATTCTCGGCAGAACGATGCACGGCGAGATACTCGAAGTGACTTTTCAACTTCATGTATGCATCCCGCTCGATCCGCACATGCGCATGCCACTTAAGAACTGAACCGGGTTTACATACGCCGCATTGGCGATAGGAGATCGAGTAGCCAGAGAACTTGATAGGCACTCGACGGCAGTCTTTGAGCGATTCGCCTTCTCCGCCGAGCTTGCTGGGTGACTTGAGTTGATGGTGCCCGGCGGTGACAAGCAAGATGAACCACTCGTTGCAGCGAATGTACTGAGCGTTGGCGAGTCCCCGTTTGCGGCGCTGCGACCGCGCCCACTCGGAGATATCGATCTGGTACTTGTCGATCAATTTCTGATCAACCGCCAGCGGCTTTTTTCCAGCCGGGATCGAACCGGTTACATACCAATGATAGCCGTGCCGTAAGTAACTGGCCGCGATCAATTGCACGACGCCTTCCGAGCTGGCTGCCAAATATCGATACTTCATACACCTCCATTAGTCCAATACACGATAAAAATGGACGTTGATTCTCCGTGGCTTGTGGCCACTTCGCGCTCAACGTCCAAAGCGAATAAAACCTTCGATGCAGCAGCTCCCGATCACGCGTTACAAACTGCGAAACCAAACAACGGCTTCGAGCAATCCACACTTGCGACCGAGAACTAACACAGTTGCCATTTGCGAACGCATGCACTGCTTTCTACAGTGCACCCGCGCAATTCATGGCACCTGTGCTTAATAACCTTCGGCGAATACCCCCGCGAAAACAGAACGCAACTCGGGTATTCGCCGTCAATTACGCTAATTGAACAGAAAGCTCCTCCCGGAGTCCTCTGACCAATTCGCTTATTGCTGCCATCCAAGGCCGAGAAAATGAAATGAGCAGACCGCACTCAGGATGCATTGCTGCACCCGAGCGGGTCCGACTCAACTCATTCAAGGACATCTATGATTGGGCTTTCCAAAAAGCCCCTCGGTTCTTTCGTTATCGCTTACCAAGGACATCACTCCTTGGTTCAAACGCGAACGAGTCCTGACTGCCTTGCCAGGCCACTGCCGAACCATCGCTGGTCGGCGCGGTCTTGCCCTTCGGCAAGAACATCGCACTCCTTCCGGAGATTTCTACTTGAACCCCGCTCCCTCTCTACGGCATTTCAATCACCGGCCCTGCCAAAGGCGCGGCACCGAGGGGCTAGCCCCGGCCGCCATAGAGATTCCTGCGTTAGCTGATCGCTTCACTTCTTAGTTCACGTCGATAGAAGGTGTTATCCTTCGGTCCATTCTGGTATGTGCAGCCTTCCGGCATGCCATAGTTTCCAGCCACCGATGCCTGAGCATCGAAGCTGATTTCCTGGTACGAAAGCAGAAGCTCCCAGTAACCATGAGTCGCCTATCCGCGACTCCCAGAGTGGATCTTTCTCAGTTCGGCACCGTCTCCAAAGAAGTTTACTCGCAAGCCATCCCCGTACTTGTTTGGGTCTGGCCTTTCATGGTTGAGCTT
>JANRMD010000428.1:0-24764 GCA_033761895.1 Pirellulaceae bacterium
CGCGTTCTGCAACTGCTTCAGTTGATGTTGCGATTCGTGTGACGGCCGTGGCTGATGCTGTAGTTGGGGCCGGAGAAGGCAGTGAAGGAGTAGCTTTAGGCGCTATTGTGGCTTTAACGGACTTATGCAGGTCGGGTTTGGAACTGGCCGCCTTGGGTAGTACCGACTTGATCAAGTTATCGAGGTCGTGTCGCGAAAATGGCTTGGTGGCTTGGCGAGTTGCATTGTAGAACAGAACATCTTGGCAGGTCGTCATGAAGATTGGATCAGCTGCCGATACGCTCGCTTTGCGATGGTCAAGAATTTTTGCAATGGAAAGTGCCGCGCGAATTGTCGGACCATTTTTGCTGCCGAGTTTCTCGCGCATGGTACGAATAATGTCGACGATATAGCTGACTTCTTCGGCTGGCCGTTCGCTTTTCGCGCTGACGATGGCGATTTCTGTCTCGCGATCCTGATGAGATACCTCAAGTGTAATCATGCGGTCGAGTAGCGCATCTTGCGATTTGTGAACGCCCACATATTCCTCAGGATTCGAGGTGAATATGGCGCGGAATAGCGGATGCACTCGAACATAGTTTTTGTCTTGGCCGGACGATGGGATGCTTAAGATGCCTTCTTCGAGAATGCTCAAGAAGGCATTGTTCGCCGCCGCTGGGGAGCGAGTGAATTCGTCGTAAATGACCGTATGACCTTGTTCGCAGGCTGTTGTAAGACGGTTATTTGACCACAGCAGCGAAACGGTCTCTTCGGTTTTTAGGATGGAGCTCACGTAGTTGTCGCGAACCGATTGACGACGAAATCCAGCGTCTTTGCCAATTAGGTCGGAACCACGAAGTTCATCATCACCATGCAAGAGTGTGCAACGACGACCGATTTGCGAGGCGATGTGCAGTGCCAGTGTTGTCTTCCCAGTCCCTGCGGGGCCGGAGAGATGGACTGCATAGCCGATTTCGATGTACGCTAGTGCACGATTGGTCAATTCTACGATTGCGGGTGTCGCTACGAAGTCCTCACCAGCTTGCGGAACGAAGTCCGTTGTATTGGATGAAATGTTGGTCTTGGAATTCAACGTACCCCGAGAGTTGGCTGCTTCTTGCATAATAATCGTTGTCCTTTACGTGATACCTAGCGAGGATTGAGCAAATGCATCAAACATGCCTTAGCGGGCTGGCGGCAGTGCGAGTCCGGTGGCACTAAGGGTAGCTGATGACAAAACGGGCACCGCGGTAACCGCAGGCGCGGTTGGGCTCTGCGGTGGCTGGATGCGATTGATGGTCGAGTTGGCGTGTAGGCGTTCCCAGATTCGTTTGGCTTCGTTGCGATCGGTTGCCCAGACACGAGTCATGCGGTTTGTTGTGGTGCGAATGCGATGCACGTGTTGCTTGATGGATTGCATCGTGAGTGCCGCAGTTCGCTCTTGTTGTCTTTGCACGCGTTGGCGTTCACTGCTATGTTGACGCAGGGCACGCGCCACGTTGCGACGGTTCGCGGCTGTTTCTTGTCGCAAAGTCGACTTTAGGGTTCTCGCTCGGCTGGTACGCTCGAGTCGAGTTTCTCGCAGCGATTGCGAGACTGCCTTTTTGTTGTGCCGATTGAAGGTGCTGAGTTCGCGTCCTAGTTCATGGGCCTGCTTGGCCAGTTCGCGTTGGATCTGTTCTCGCTGCTTGGCAACGGAATCGCGTAGTTGTTCACGATCTTTTGCAATTCGAACGACGCACGATTTGCGTTCTCGGCGTGTTTTGGTGATTTCGTCAGCTAGACGCTGCATTTGGTCGCGAAAACTGCCCATGGAAGGCCCCTAACCGGTCGATTGAATGAGATGCGATGTTAAAGCATTGGCCGGTCCATCGATAGAATCCGAGGACCGCTATCGAGCGACCGGCCATGCATTACAGACTTTGCACAGGCAATTAAGCTGGTGCTGCTGCAGTTGCTGTCAAGCCGATTGCTTCGGCATACTTCAGGTATGTTTCAACCGAAGCGATCACGATGCGTGCTTCGACGGAAAGCAATTCGATACCTACGAGCGAAACTTTCGCCCAGACGTCGATGACAACACCCTTATCCAGGATGCGGTCAACCACTTCAGCCAAGCTCGACGAATCAGTTGTTTTTTGTACTGATGCCATTTTCGATTCCCCAGGAAAGTTTGAAACACGAAAAGTTCAACTGGAATGCAACCCAACACACCAAGTGCATACGCAGATCGCTCGAGAACCGAAGTTGCGCAGAATGATCTACGATGGAGATGCAATTTGCGTCATCGTTTCCGTTAACTGGAATACGAATAAACTGCCCAATTGATCCACACGCAATCTTGCCTTGTGGTTAGCTGGCTGCTTCCGCTCCGGAGAATATTGCACATTTTTGCAGCGGTTCTGCAGTTGCAGCGGCGGAAAACGGTGTTCTGATGATCGCCGGATTCGCTTCGACGACGAAGGAATAGGGAGGCCAAGGCCCAGATGCGATTGTCGGCAGCTGCTGGCGAAAGTGAGCGTCGGATAGTGCTTGTAGATACTGCCCTGCATCACCGCGGCGCAATAGTATTTCCAGCCCATGTACTGATATGAGTTTTTGGTCAGCGCATCGTAGACGCCGAAGTGAAGTGCGCACGTCAACACAATGGATTCCCAAGCGGATTCCAAGTTCGGCAGCCAGGGCAGCGAGCTCTTTGGCATTCTCTTGTTCGATGGCTGATAGACGGTGTCGCGCGCGAAGGTAGTCACTGCCCGAAGTACGAGCTACTGCCATTCCAGCGGCTATTCGATCCTGCGAAGTTTGCGGCACAGCGTTACTTGGGTCCTCGAAAGCCCAGCGAGCATTGACTTCTGTGCATCCTGTAAACTGCTGCAAGTTCTTACTGTAGGCCGATTGGTTGTCTGTGAGCAATTTTACAAGGTCGTTGAGCGGTACTGCACGGGTAAACCTGAATGGTAGGATATCCAGCGCCTGATGAAGTGCATTGATGCGATCACTAAACGAATTCAATCGCTCCGTGTTTAGGTCGCCTTCACTGGGCTCCTCAGGCTGCGCACCTACGATTGCAACCAAACCGCCAACCGGCAGATAACTAAGCCCCTCAAACGAGTTTGAATCAACCACCGACTCAAGCGAAGCTTGGGATGCGACAGCATACACGCGAAAGCAATCCAGCGGCCTGGACTTTTGGAGATTCACTGGCAGCATTATGCAGCTTTCTCAACTTCAGCCAGGTCGATCAGCTTGGGACAAAAGCTGTAGGCTGGCCATGGACCACTGATCTGAGTTCGCATCCCTGATCGCTCGAATTGCTCCGCATTCCATTCGTTTGCCCAAGCAATTAAGTGCTCCGATTCGTCGTTCCGAACTAGGATGGCGAAATTGCCCTGGAGTTGTTCGGTCGATGCGGTTTTGGCGGTGTTGTGGATAGGCCGCCGGGCCAGCTCGCTGTAGCGCAGTTGGAGATGTTCGGTAGCGAGATTGATCAGCGATTGAAATACACTTGTGGCGGCGACGGATTGCGCGCGTTGCATCTGACGCAGTTTGAGATAGTTGGCACCGCTAGTGACTTTGCCATCGTGCAAGATTCCTTCACGCTGCGCGGTGAGTTCTGCCATGCGAGCGCTATCACCGAAGAATTTGATTCCCCATTCACTCTTCCGGCGAATGCGGACAAAAAAAGCATGAAGCAGAGTTGTGTTTGATAGGGCGATTTCTCGAAGCGGATCCAGCGACGAAAAAAGCGCTCCAAACCGCGATGGGTAGAAAGGTATCTGTTGGCTGATACTGGATACAACCGATTCATGCGCCAGCACACGCGGTGTTAACCATTCGATATCTGCTAAGTTTTTTTCAGCAACTGGCCCTTCAAACTCGCAACGCTCGATCCGCTTGAACCAAGCCGTTATCGAGCCGAAGGTACAATGTTCGATTCCGAATTGACTGAGTAACAGCAACTCGCTCTGCTTTAGGCGTTCATCGCTAGGCGAGAAACCAAGCAGATAGCACGCGTAGGTGTCATCGTTGGATCTAGTTTGTCGGCTATCCATGGTGAGGTCGTTTCTTGGTGGTACGCATCGCTTCCAGGCTGTCCATGATGTCGGATTTCAAAATGACGACGTCCGGAGTTAGCGATTTTTCATTGATACTGGTCACTGCACGACGAATGCTCGAGCGCGCGGCAACACTGCAAAATGCAGCAATGTCAGCACCCGAAAATCCTTCGGTAGCTGCGGCTAGTTCGTCGAGATCAATTGCTTCTGCTAGAGGCCGGTCCTTGAGGTGGACATTCAGAATTGCGCGGCGACTGAGGTGGTCTGGTAATCCAACCTCAATCGTTTGCTCAAAGCGACCGAATCGACGCAGGGCTGGATCGACCATGTCGGGCCGGTTGGTTGCTGCAAGTATGAAGACACCATTGAGTTCCTCGATACCGTCCATCTCTGCCAGGAATTGGCTGAGCACGCGGCTTGAGACACCAGAGTCCTGGGATGCTGCGTTTCGGGAGGAACAGAGGCCGTCGATTTCATCAAAGAACATTAAGCAGGGGGCGGCCTGACGGGCTTTACTAAAGATCTCACGAATGGCACGCTCGGATTCGCCAACAAACTTGGAAAGCAGTTCAGGGCCCTTGATTGAGATGAAGTTGACTTGGCTTTCCGTTGCGGCTGCTTTCGCAATCATGGTTTTGCCCACACCTGGAGGACCGGCGAGCAGCACGCCGCGCGCTGGGCGAACTTTAGCTTGATTGAAAAATGATTCGTACTTCAGTGGCCAAGTGATGGCTTCACGGATCTGCTGTTTGATCGGTTCGAGTCCGCCGACATCCTCCCAGCGAACATTGGGGACTTCGACAAAGACTTCGCGTATCGCCGAAGGTTCGACGGACTGAAAACCGAGCAGGAATTCGCTCATGTGCACTCGCAACGCAGCGAGTTGGCCGTACGGGATTCTCTTCTGGGACAAATCGATTCGATCAAGCAGTTTACGCAAGCAAGCCATAGCAGCTTCTCGGCACAGTGCCTCAAGATCCGCACCAACAAAGCCATGGGTGATCGCTGCTAAGTGTTCGAGGTCAACATCTTCTCCCAGTGGCATGCCGCGAGTGTGGATCTCGAGTATGTGCAGTCGTTCAGCGCGATCGGGGATGGTGATTTCGATTTCACGATCAAAGCGTCCTGGTCGTCGAAGGGCAGGGTCGATCGAGTTGGGTAAGTTCGTGGCCGCTATGACGATGACATTCTCACGCTGCTTGAGTCCATCCATAAGCGTTAGAAGTTGCGCGACAACGCGTCGTTCAACATCACCAGCCGCATTCTCCCGTTTCGGGGCGATCGCGTCGATCTCATCTAGAAAGATGATGCTGGGGGCCTGCTTGCTAGCCTGTTCAAAGATCTTCCGAAGATGGGCTTCGCTTTCACCGTAGTGCTTGTGAATGATCTCTGGGCCGCTAATGACAAAGAACTTAGCGTCGGTTTCATGCGCAATGGCCCGAGCGATCAACGTTTTTCCGCATCCTGGAGGCCCGTACAGCAAGACGCCTCGCGGCGCTGTAACCCCTAGTCGTTCGAAGACTTCAGGAAATCGCAGTGGGAGTTCGATCATCTCACGAATCCGCTGGAGTTGCGCTTTTGCGCCCCCAACATCTTCATAGGAATGACCGCGATTCGCCGATTCTGCCTCGCACTGTTCGACAATTAATTGCGTGTTGGGAGTTATCAGAACTGGGCCATCGGGGACAACAGCGAGTACATCGAAGTCGATCGATTCATTGCCGAAGAGGATCGCGCGGATACAACTGCCTCGTTGAACCGGCAGTCCGTCGATGAGAGTCGCGATGTAATCGAGATCGCGTTCCACGGGGCGGATCTTACGTGGTCGCACGGTGACTGAAGTCGCGTCACTGGCGATGATTTTCTGGATTTCGACAAAGTCATCTATGCCACAACCCGCCGATTCGCGCAGAACGCCGTCGATCTGCACGTGAGACTTGCCTCGTGCTTCACGATGAGCTGGGAGGGCTTTACCAATTGCGTTTTTTTGCCCAGCAATACTGACGATATCGCCGGAGCGAATGCCTAAGGTTGCCATGTCGGCTGGGTCAAGCCGAACCAAGCCGCGGCCCACGTCACGACTGGCTGCTTCGATGACGCGTAGTTTGAGGGTCGCTGGCGATTGAATTGTTGACATGCGAGATGCAACTCCATTTGCAAATACTGCGATTTCAAAGCGTTCTGTCAGTATTGGGGCTGACCAAGTCGATTAGTCCTTGCGGAGTCGGATTTCAACCACTCCGTTGTTTGCTGAAATCGCTACATGCTCTGGACCGAAACAGCTGGGCAGTTCGATCGTTTTCTTGAACTCAGCGGCTTTGGACTGCCCGCAAATAGAAAGATTCTCTTCCACAAATTCCAACTGCACATCTTCGCTGGTTACACCTGGCATCTCAGCCACCACCAGCACGTGATCGCCCTCGTCGAAAACCTCGACATGGGGTTCGCGCAGACGCGTTGGCGAACAAGCCGGCTTGACTGCGGTTGTGCGGTTTGGGGTTTTCAATGGTTCGACGTTCAGGTCATCGCCCTTCCCAGCTCCAGCGAACTTGACCGAGAAACCATAGGAGCCCGTCATTTGTTTTCCAAGCGGTTTTTCGCCTTGAGCTGCTTGCAGCTGCTGTCCTTTCTCGGCAAGGTCACTCAGCTTGCCAAGAATGTTGGTAACACCGTCAAGTATTCCGCCCATTCCAAGCATGCCAGCCAAATCAACAGCGGCTTCTTTCTTTTTGTTGGAATCTTCTTCTGTCATGTTCTCTATCCCCTTTTAATATGTTTCTCGAATCGAAGACATCCACATGACGCTTGGCCGACCAAACGGATATTCGATTGTCAGTTCGGTTGGCAAATGATCCTCGACACGATGCAGCAGACCGATGAACAGAATGCCGGTTTGATCGTCTTCAAGTGTTTGATCTATGCGATTGGCAATGTAGCGGTCACGCTCTTCAAGAATCTTGGCCGCGGCATCAATAGGTTCCAGTTGAGTCGCGTTCTCTCCGTCCGCGAGCGCTTTGCGAACGGCTTCATATTCTTTTATTAGCAATTCAATAGACTCCGTTCCAACCAGCTTTGCTCCGCGGTCCACGAGCGACTTCAACAGCTGGTGGTTTGCATTACCTTTGGATGCCAGTTCTTCGACGATTCGATGCTCGACCAGCTGTTCTGGATGACCCGAGTTCGGTAATGCGTCTTGATAAAGCATTACCCGGGAATCGATCTCCCAAGATTCGAAGGACAGCCGAACATCGCGCCAAAACGCATCGACGCTCTGACGGCTAGCCAAGCGACTAGCTTCGTCAGAGTGCTTTGCTTTGACTTGGTCAATCTGCTGATCCAAACTGCCAAGATCTTGCTTCGAGTGAATGATGGGTACGATGTTGAGAAGTCTCAAAAGAACGTCATCCAGTGGAGTCCAGTTTTGGGTTAGTTGTCATCAAATCGATTCGAATGCCACGTCCGCCTATTTGGTTGAACCAACATCGGCAAAGGAGACCGTTTGCAGCGGTCCAGTTAGGGCGACTGTAGGAATAAGTCGTTTCGGATTAGCTGGCCCGCGGTCGGCGCTGCGTTGCCCGCGCGATGCGAAAGCTTGTCTTACATAGCTTTCGACGATGTCAGCTTCATCGCGATCCAAGTTGGCGCGCAACGCTGAGATCATTTCGCTGAAGTTGGCGGTTTCACATGGATTATTGATGTCGAAGTTGTCTGGTTTGGTGCGGATATTCTCGCCAATGCGTTTACGCCACCAATCTCGGAATCCTGAGGTATCGCCGGGCGAGACCATCAGGAATCGAGAGAGGCCTCGTAGCATGACTGCGTTATCTCGCTGGCAGGCTTCCAATCCATGCGGACCAATTTGCTCGCGGTAAACTGGTGAGGAATGAATGGCATGGGTTGCGATTCTTTCGGCAAGGGTGCTGCTCATGTCGTTGATCTTGATCGCACCTGTGTAAGCTGGTGCAGCTGTCGCAAGCCCGAGGAGCAACTCGGCGATCTCTGGGTATTCTCGAAGTTGCTCAAGTAGTCCACGCAAAAATTCGACCACCACGCTGCCAGGCAATTTGCTGAGACGTACCTGTTCGTTGCGGAAGTACTCATGCAGCGCGTACTCGGCGGTGGGGCCACCAATAATTGCATACTCGATCGCTTTTTCGATCAAGAACTTCCCGTCGCGCCTTCCTGCTTTTACGCCGTGACGCTCAAGCGATTCGTGGCGCGGTGCGGCTTGATAGCCCCGCTCGACGGCGGAAATCGAGAACTTGTCCGCGTGAGCGGATATGTTGCAGAGTCTTGCGTAGCGATCAAAGCAGCCCAGAGCATCGTCAAGATATGCGCGGGCATGTTTAGCATCCTCAGGATTCGCATGTGATTCTAGGACGCGCGTCACGCGGTCGTAGACCTGGCGTAGGATCGCAACATTGAAGGGCAAGTTCGGCAACAGGTACCGTGAGATGTAGGAACGGAATTCAAAGCCATTGATTCCAACGGGACCGCTAGGTAGCAGGGTCACAATTTTGGAAAGCACAAGGCGAATATCGCGATATGCTGCCCGTCGATCCTCGGCAAACTGACTGAAGGTTTCAATTGCCCAGTTGGCCGCTTCCACGGAAACTTTGTCAATGACCTCAGTCAAGCGAGTGGCCGCTTCACTGCGTCGTGCAACTTCGACCAACTGCAGTACGGCGTCGCGGAAGGCTTGTCCAATACCGTCCTTACCATCTTTCCAGTGTTCTTCAACGACTTCGATGAGCACTTTTAAGTTCGCAGCCAGCAAACTTGTGTGCGTGGATGGCATGGTTGGCAACACAATGTTGCACCACACTGCAGCAAGTTGCGAGGTCTGATTTTCCAGTAGTCCGCAGGCATGCAAAATGGCAAGCTCGGTCACCAATTGGCGATTGCACATCGAGACGGCGGTCTTGAATTCGTCGGCTCGCAGCAGCCCTAGAGCCTCGCCGCGTTCAAGCAACCTCTCCGAAGCCATGTCCGCAATTTCACCGGCTGCGTTAGCCAACTGCACTGACTGCTTGAGGTGCACAGCACTGTCCGCAAGCGATTCAAAGAGCTCGTTTACGGCTAAAGCGGCCTCAGGCGAGCAGCACTCAACAATTCCTTCTCGCAAGGCGAGGAAATTCCAATACCAAACGTTCGGATCGTATTCGACTTGACTCATCAATCGTTCGATCAGCCAGCCAACGAACTGCTTCTTCATTTCGACTGGGTTGGGTGTGCGCATCACGCGAGCAAGCTCTTTTACCAGCAACTCAGCATCGCGTTTGCACTTTGAAACGCTGGCAACACCGTATTTGGTTTTGGTTTCAGGCATGATCGACATCAGCCGATCGACGGCGAATTCGGCAATGCGTCGATGAGCGCGCTGAATCGTACCGCTGTGGGACGCTTGGCGTACGAAGCCAATCATTTCTTCAAATGCAGTATCGACGAACGGTAAGGCGTTCGCGGGTAATTCTCGGTGAACACCTTGTTGAATAAAGTGAAAGAATATCTCCATTTGCTGGCCAGTAACATTGGACGCGTCCAAATGTCCAACCAGCCAAGAGAGCACCTTTTCGAAGAGTATTTCGGAAGATCCTTCACGAACCGCTTGAGCGATATATCGCAGGATGATTCTTCCATCCTGATGCCCTTTTTTCCGGCGCATCGAACCAGTGGGTGCTTCAAAGGCAGGAGTGATATCGCAGAATGCGTGGGTCGCGTAGTCTACGATCTCGAACTCGAATTGCTGTAGCATCTTTGAGACGAGCATTCGATGCGGTAGTTCCAGCGAAGCGCCAAGCGAATGTTCGCTCTCCAGGGCAGTGAAGTATCGTCCCTCGGCCGCGGCCATCACTTTCGAGAATGCTCGTGTCATAGTTTTCCTCCTGAAGTAAAGAATTTTTAGCTGTGCTGTGCTTTATCGCTGGACTTGTGGGTTCAGGCTTTTAGCTCTGGCCTTTAGGTTTGGCTTACGATTGAAGCTGCAGCAGGTGATTCAGTAACTCTTGGTGTGATTTATTGCCGTCGTTCCAGCCCTGCAAATCTTGAATACGCTTGGGATCCGATAGAAGAAATCGGCTTTCGTTGAATCCCTTTTTGGCGCATTGGGTTTGGATGCACCCGATGTCGCGTGCCGCAAAATGCGTGAACAATCCAGCGAATATTCCGGCTGTCAGCAAATCGGCGGGGTAATGCAGTTGTTCTTGAGTAATGTCGGCCATGATCGCGCCGACAAGTGTCAGCTCGATCACGCCTTTGGTGAAGTTGCTGTAGTCAAGATTGAGCACGCCCCAGCCGTTGTGGCCAAATTCTTGGACGAGCAAGCTTTGGAAAAAGGCTAAGGGAAACTCGCTAAGTGGCGTTTGGTAGAACTCGGACCAAGCGGCATCGAGTCCTTTTCCAAAGTTTATGCCCCACTTTCGCCCACAGTGATAAAGAACCTTCTCAAGCCGTTCGCCACACTCTTTTTCAAGAGCTCGATGGAGGCCAAGTAGAAAATCATTGGTCAGGGCGATCATACGACGGCCCGATCGATTGACAAGAACTCCGGTCTCGACATTGGCGGTCATATATAGTTTCTCAACGTAATAGTTGTTGAACTGTAGTTCGGCTGCGACCATAAATCGAATTCTCGTTCAGTAATGATCTATACGGCTGGTGTGGCAGGAGCTGGAAAATCAGACATGATTTCAATGGTACGATCCAAGTAGGGTTCAAACGCAGCGAATGCATCTGGAGGCAAGTTTTGCCGGAATCCCTGCTTTAAGTAGGTGTAGGTGTCACGATTAAACTCGGGTGTGAAATTGAAGCCAGCAAGAATCGTGCGCAGCCAGAAAAGCAGTTTTTCCTCGAGGATAGAGAGGTCATCCAGCAGCAAGGCTTGCGCCATGTAGCGTGTGGTTAACTGCACATCACGGAAAGCTTTGGCCCAGGCTGTTGCGTGATATTTATCGAAGTTTGGATAACGTTTGCGAGTGTTGTCGATGCAAAATCGCACTGCTCCATCTTCATTTTCTTCGATTAGAGCGACAATTTTGAAGCGTGTGTCAAACCCATTGGTGTAGTTGAGTACCGTCTGCCTTTCATCAGGCGTTAGGTAACGGCTGTCGCTGCCGATTAAGAGTTGAGTGATTTGGGTGTTCATTATGTTGTCTTGCTAGGGTTATCTACCGAATGGCCTGGTTTATTGGGACTGTTTATGCAACTCAATCTGTTCGCGCAAAGCTAGATTCTCCAAGTTGAGTTCAATGATTCGCTGTGTGAGTTGTTCGATCGGGTCTGCTGGTTGTTGTTCGTTGTTGCGTCGCCCCAATTCCATATTTAGTTCAAGGACTAACCGCTCGAGTTGCGAGAGGTAATCATCGGTTGCGGCAGGAGTAACACTACGCGGCAGCTTAGCCGGTAAAACTGAGGTCGCATCTCGTTTGCGTTCTGGTAATGTTGACTTAGCCGATGCTGCTAGAGTTGAAGGACTTGTGGGTGCTGATCTGTCTGCATTGGGTACCGACGCGTTCTCGGTCGCTTGCTTTCTTGGTAGGTCAATTGGGCGTTTTAAAGCTTCTTGCTGCGCTTCCGCTTGGCGCGGGGCAGCGGCTTGCTCAGCCGCCCGTTGTTCTTCGGCTTGGCGCTCGGCAGCGGCTTGCTGTCGCTCACGTTCAGCTTGCTCCATTGCTTTTTGCTTAGCAGCCTGTTCATCCGCCTTCAGCTTCTCGGCTTGAGCTTGTTCAGCAGCCAGTTCTTGGGCCTCTTTTGCGGCTTTCTCATGGGCGCGAGCTTCAGCAGCCCGTTGTTCAGCAATTTTTTCTTCAGCAGCCCGAGCTTCAGCGGCGCGGGCTTCAGCGGCGCGAGCTTCAGCAGACCGGGCTTCAGCTTGTTGTTGCTCTGTCGCGGCTGCTTGTTCAGCAGCTAGTTTCGCAGCTGCCTCTTTCGCCGCTTGCTCTTTCGCCGCTTGTTCGCGAGCTAAGGCGGCCGCTTGTTCCTGGGCGGCGAGTTCTTGGGCTTGCTGAGCGGCGAGCTCGGCGGCTTGTTGCTTGGCGGCGGCTTCGGCTTCCGATGCCTGAGCTTCGCTGGCAACAACTTCACTCGCAGGTGCTTGCGGTGTTGTTCGCACTGGTTCAGCTGTCGGAGTCGGCTGTATCGTAGGCGCAGGTGTGACTGCGGGCTGGCTGCTGGTGGGCTGGCTGCTGGTGGGTTCGTTGCTGGTTGTGCCGCTAGTAGACTGGACAGATGAAGCGGCAGTGGTTGAATCGCTTTGAGGAAGGTCGACCCACGGATCGCACTTAGGGGGCGTGTAGCCAGCGCTGTTGGACCAATTCACGGCATCGGCAAGTCGCTGCATAGGCAACGCCCCTAGCTTCATCGCTTGAATGGAACCAGGCGATGCTAGTAGGTGGATAGCTGATGGTGATGGATTCGGTGTAGTCATCGTGTGAATTGAAACGCGTGCGTTAGCCCTTAGCGGAAATCTAAACTTGGACAACCTTCTTCATAATGTCTTTACCGGTTGCTCCCTGGCTGCGCCAGAATGCTGCCGCATCGACCCGATCGGCATGCGAGATCAGGAATTTGCAGTGGTCGGCGCCCATGGCATAACATTGGATTTCAACGCAACCAAAATCTTTACGAGCGAGTACGCTGAAGACGGCAGCGAACAAGCCGGCATAGAAGTAACAGACCACGGCACCAATATCGCCCAGCGTTTTCGCGACAGCGGATTCGTAGAGTTCGATGAACAGCATGTCACGTTTGGCTTCGCGAAAATCGAACCGCCAGGTTCCCCAGCCTTCGATCGTCAGCGGCCACCACCATGTTTCGAGCATCATTCCCATGCCCATTTTGGCAAAGTCGACTTCAAATTCGCCTTGGGAACGTTTGACAAAGTTGCGCATATCCTCCATGCCCCAGGCATAACCTGTTTCGTACATGACCATACCAGCCCGGTCGCCGACTTCGTCCTCTAATCCAGCGAGTAATCCAGTGATGAAGTCCTCTGTCACCCGTAGGATGCGTTGCCCATAAACGTTGGTGATCACGCCGCGCGAGCGTTCATGTTTGTAGAACTGATCGGCGGTGTAATAGTTATGCTTAAACGGCTGAACGCCGGGCGTCATGCGGATCGCGTCGCGTATCTTGTCATCCGCTTTTTCGTTGCGGATCCGAACGAGCGATTTTCCGTCGGGCGCTCCAGACATGATCTCGACGAACTGCTGTATCTTGTCAGTGGCTGGTGTGACTTGACTCATGGATTAACCGGCGTTGCAAAATGTTCAGTGGATTAGTTGGTGACTCGATTAGGCGGATCTGAGTTGAGTTTGCATGGTGGTGTGCGAGAAAGGACATTTTCCAATCGGAGCACCCGTCTCGTTGTTCTTTGCAGGCAGCACCATGTACAGCTGGTTCAGCATTGCCATAAAACGCACGGCGCCTTCTTGGAGCGACTGTTGCTTGGTTGCATCCACGACTGTGCTGTCGATCTGTTCCTTCAGTTGGCGTACGCGCATTGGTGTCTTGGATGCACCTTCAACGTGATACTCGATACCAGCGATTTGCCCTGGAGCGATTCCGAGGGTTTTCGCTAGCGGTTTGGCAATCACCAGCGATCCCATCCGCGAGCCTTCGAGGATGTAGAGGCACCCAAGCAGGGAAACGGGCGTTGTTTCGGACCAAGCCTTAATCGCTTGAACAATCGCTTTTGTGTCTGGCATGAGTGGAAAGGATGTTGCGTTGTAGCCTAGGGCTGACAGGTCTCGCACTATGGCTGGTGTGCGGATCATCTCGTCAGTGAAGTAGGGAAGCAGACTGTCGCAACCAGCGATGGATGCTTCCAAGGCCTGATGAATGTTGAGCAATTGGATCAGACCGCAAGCATAGTTTTTGGCGCTCAAGGTGCCATCCATCATGGCAATTGAGAATGCCGTCTGTTCAATGGCATTATGCGACTCTGCAATCGCTTGTCGAACTTCATTCATCAGGCTCATATGCGAATCCGTTTAAATCTGTGTGGGCGTTACAAAAAGGAATGAGTGCATGAACGATGTGGTCCAGTCCGCACCGAACAGTTTACTGAGGTAGTTGCCGCCGGGACTGTGTTGCATATGGTGCAACTGATACTCGTGGAGGTCACTTAGGGCGGCCGCGTCGGATGGACTCGACGCTGTTGAATGGATCGAATCGTTGGAGGCAAAGGCGTTCAAGTAAGTTTCGAGATACGCCAAGTAGCAATTCTGCACTGCAGGCATTTGCTGAGTGGGCACGTTACGAGCGTAGGTGAAGTGTCCGGTGGAGGCATGAATGGCCCAATCGGGTGCCGCTTCGTCGCAGGGAAGTGCAGCAAATCTGGGGGCGAGCAGTGCCGTCAACAACCGGACTTCATCGGTTGTCGCTTGGCACGCCGCCGGAGTTTGGATGTCGACGAAGGCCACGCGAACCACTCCGCTAACAGAGATTAACTCAGCAGCGTAAACGGGCGTGATTTGCGGTCGCGTTGGAAAGATCCAAGTATTGATTATTTCGTTTTTTGCACCGCGTATGTAAACCATCCGCAGTTGAGCAAGTGTCTGCCCCGAGGCCAGCAGGTCCCACTGCTGAGCCTCCAGTTCAATCTTCCCGTTCAGCGAGGTTCGTTGTGCGAGTGTGGACTCAATATTGCTTTGTACAGCACCAACACTGGTGAGCTTTTCCACTGTTTGGTCACGCAGGCATTCAAACGGACTTCTTGAATCCTCTACGGCCGGTAGGTGGTGGCCTCTAGCGGACTGCATTCCTTTAGAATCTCGTTCGAGGTCCTTTCCCAAGAGGTATTCCGGGGGAAAGTAATCGAGAGTGAATGTGTAGTGCATTGTCTACTCGCCAATCATTGGGCAGGACCACTGTCGAATCGGATGTCATACGGATCACAGCCACTGGCCGTCATCGGCTTGTGGCTGTGGCTTGCATTACCCTCTGGCCAGCCTAACCGACGAACCAACTGGATTTGCAGACTTTTGCACACCTCAAGCGAGCGCACGCAAAGCTTGATCTTCGCTTTGACAAGTTTGTGATCGACGTTTCGCCGATGCGAGTTGCGTCAATTCACATCGATAACACGCCGGCGGATTGCGAGAGTCGAGAAATTGCTTGGCAATTGCGAAGTACTAGGGGAAACCCTTAGGACCAGTGGTAGCCGTATATTTTGGGCTCAGGTTTTGTTTCGCCTACCTCTGGAGTTTGGCTACCGCCGTTTTGAGCTATCGATCGTTGTTGCAATTACGTTACACGTCGCTGTTTGACGCTGACGCCAAGTGCAAGTGTGTGCAACTTTGTGATTAAGCGATATTCAAACGTGTGCGAGTTGCGATTTATAGGTAAAGCTCTCACAGCTTAACTTTTTTAAAACAACATCGATGTAATCCAGCGTTAGGGTCTTGGAATTCACAACATGGAAGAAAACCAAGATAGCGAGTTATTAACCGAGTTCGTTTCAGAGAGCTTAGAAGGACTTGCGAGCATCGAGCAGGACCTATTGGCTCTGGAGTCTGATGGCGGTAGCGATACCAGTTTGGTCAATCGCATCTTCCGGGCGGTCCATTCAATCAAGGGGACCGGATCCTATCTGGGGTTGGAGCATTTAGTTCGGCTAAGTCACCTCGCCGAAACGCTGCTCGAAGAGATTCGCAATGGCGAGCGCGAGGCGACACCTGAAGTCACTGATGCGATTCTAGCGGCGGTGGACGGCCTGGTCGGCATGTTGAATACGCCCGACTATGGAGCCAACTACAACACCGACGAACCCATGGCCAAGCTCAATCGAGCCTTGGGTATAGAGGGTTCTGAGGGACACGCGAGTGCACCCCCAGCAAGCGCCCCGCAGTCGAAACCTTCGGCCAGCCCCTCAGCGAAATCCTCGTCGAAACCCGCTAGCGTAGAACCAACTCCGGTATCCGATGCATCCGCTGATGAACATGATGCCGAGTTGATTGCCGATTTCGTCTCCGAGGGTATCCGCGGCTTAGAGGAGGTTGAGTCCGATCTACTTACGCTTGAGACTGACGGAAGCACCGATTCAGAGCTGGTGAACCGAATCTTCCGCGCTGTGCATACCATAAAGGGGAATGGATCCTACCTCAAGCTTGAGAATCTAGTTGGTGTGGCGCATCGTGCCGAGACGCTGCTTGACCAGATTCGCGATGGTAGTATGCCCGCGAACGCTGTGAACACGGATGCAGTGCTCGCGGCAGTCGACGTTTTGAAAGAGATGTTGCAAACGTCCGATCTAGGTGCAAGTTTCGATAGCCAAGCCACACTGGATAAACTGGATGCGGCCCTGTCGGGAGAGACTCCAACGCCAGCCGTCCCACAAGGTGGGCTTTCGGCAAGCGACATCGCCACCATTCAAAAGAATTTCAACGACAAGGGCTTCGCCTATCGAATTCAATTGGACTTGGAACGCATTCAGCAAGCGGTCGATGTCAAGGAAGGCGTTGTGGTCGCTTTCTCAAGCGTGGGGCGGATTCTCCATGCTTCGTTACCAGTCGAAGAAATCGATCGCAAGCCACAGGGCGAGTGCACGCTGTACCTCGAATCGGTCTTGGAAGCTGACATGCTTTCGGACCATTTCAATCTTGCCCCTAACACCATCGAGCAAATCGACGTTGCCAAGTTAGCTGCAAGTGCCCCAAGCAGCACGCCTGCGGTTCCGAAAACCGAACCCAAGAAGGCGAAGCCGGTAGCAGCAGGGCCAACACTCAAGGCGGCAACACCAGCGCAGCCTGCGACGCCCAAAGCATCCGAGAAAACTGCTCCTCCCAAGCCTCAACCGGCAACACAGGAGTCCAACGCGGGCGAGAAAGCGGGAGCGAAGGCCTCTGAACGCGATCAAAGCAAGGCCAATGCCGATCAATCAATGCGCGTACCGGTTCACATTCTGCATGAGTTGCTAGAGTGGACAGGAACGATGGTGATGGCTCGCAATCAATTGATGAACGAGTACGACTTTAGTGGTAGTACCGCGTTCAGAACGCTATCGCAATCGATTTCGGGTGTGCACGAAACGGTAATTGAAACGCGGATGCAAACAACGGGATCGTTGTTCGAGCGCTATCGCCGCGTGGTGCGCGATTTGTCGCGCCAACTCGGAAAAGAGGTTGCCTTACATATCGAGGGCGGCGATCTCGAACTTGACCGTACCATCCTGGAGAGTTTCGCGGACCCATTAACCCACTTGATCCGCAATTCTCTCGATCACGCTCTCGAGACGACTTCAGAACGCGAAGCAGCAGGGAAAAACCGACAAGGCAATATCTATCTGCGGTCCTATATCCACAGCGGCGAAATCATTCTGGCAGTCGAAGATGACGGTCGCGGTATCTCGGCAGAGCGAGTTTGTGAGAAAGCGGTAAGTAAAGGTGTGATCTCGCAAGAGACGGCCAACGGACTGACAGAGCATCAAAAAGTGATGCTGATTTTCCAACCAGGCTTCTCAACGAAAGATCAAGCGACAGACGTCTCTGGCCGCGGGGTTGGAATGGATGTTGTGCGTAACAACATCGAGGCCGTTGGCGGGACGATCGACGTACAAACGAAAGTCGGCAGCGGAACCACGTTCTCTGCGATTCTTCCGTTGGCCAAAGCGCTCGTGTCCTCTTCGCTAACTAAGGCCTTGATCGTAGACATTCAATTTGAACGTTTTGCGATTCCAGAAACAGCCGTTAGTGAAATCATTCAGTATGACGAGAAAGCCAAGCGGAACATTCTGCGCGTGGATGGGGAGAACGTCTACCAATTGCGCGATGAATTAGTTGCCCTCGTCGATCTGCGGGAAGCTCTTGGAATGACGCCCTTGGAGGCCAGCGACTCTAAGCAATCTTTCGGAAAATCAGATGAGAACGCTTGCTTGGTGATTTTGCAGTTTCGCAAGCATCTGTTTGGAGCGATTGTTGACAACGTACTCGGAATTCAAGAGATCATTGTCCGAGGTACGCCAAAACTGCTCCAAAACTGCTCCGTCTTCACTGGGCATACGGTGCTTGGAACGGGGCGCGCATCGCTGATTCTCGACATTAACGGATTGGTCAACAAACTCAAGCTGAACTTCACAGACAGGAAGCACAAAGCAAACAAAACTGCAGTGAAAACCGTGGTGAGTGCCAAGTTGCGGAAGACGACCGCTACCCAGCGAATGGTCTTGTTCAGTTACGCTGATAACGAGTACTTCGCAATTCCTCTCGAACTGGTCGCGATTGTTGAGCGCATGGCTCTAGACTCCATTCGTACAGTCGGTGCTAAAGAATACGTGCAGATCAAGAACGAAACCATCTCGGTCATGCGCTTGGACAAGTTCCTGGCGATCTCACCGTTCAATGAATCTCGCAATGACTGTTGCTTGATCAGGCCAGCCGCAGTTTCCTACCCACTGGGAATCTTGACTGGATCGGATGTATCTGTAATTGAAGTCGACGATGCGTTTGAATCTCGAATCGGAGATGACAAAGGCATAGTAGGCACTTTCCTGCACAACGACAAACTAGTGATGCTGCTCGATGTGTTCAGTGTGTTTGAGAAGCACGCTCCCGATAAGCTGATCACGCAAGAGATTCAGACGGGCTCGGCTAAGATCCTTGCGGCGGAAGACAGCTTGTTCTTCCGCAAGTTGATCGCTCAATATATGCAGCATGAGGAGTGGACGGTTGAGATCGTCAATGACGGGCAAGAGGCCTGGGAAAGATTACAAGCCGAACCGAATCGCTTCAACTTGATCATTTCCGACATCAATATGCCGCGGCTGGATGGTTTCCAACTAGCTGCCAAAATCCGTGAAGATCGTCGCTTTGACATGCTGCCTCTAGTTGCGTTAACGACTCTTTCCGACGATCACTTCCGCGAGAAGGGATTGAGTATTGGTTTTGACCGTTACGTAGTCAAGATCGACAAGAATCAGGTCCGGGCAACGGTGGCAGAGTGTCTCAAAATTCGACGCACGCCAGTGAAACGGTGATTGGACACATATGCAAATTTCAACCTTCTACATAAAAGACGAAGCCTTCGCGGTACCGTCATTGGTGGTCGAAGAGTACTTCCGACCGTTGCCAATTACGAAAGTACCGGGGGCTGATCGACGTATCGATGGCATTGTCAATATTCGAGGTCGGACCGCAGTTGTTATCAACATGCGGCAGTGCTTTGACGTTCCCTCGCGTCCTGCGAGCGAACCTGGCGAAATGATTCTCCTGGAGACTACCCAAGGTTTAGTCGCCGAGGCCCGCGAGTTGGGGTTGTATACGTTTGAGGAACCAGTTGTCTTGAGCGTGGACTGCGTTTCGCAGATTCACCAACTTGCAGGCGAGGAAGTACATCCGGCTCCTCCCCATGTGAATCAGTGTTTTGTGGATGGCGTAGTGCAGATCGATGAACACTACTACACGATGATCTCAATCAGGAAGCTCATCGACGCACTTCTTAATGGAACAGCGAAGGAAATACCATGCTAGCCGAGCAAAAGAACGAGCATAAATTCAGCATCTTCAATGCTCTGATTACCAATGATCACCGGGAATTCTACGAGAAGATCATCAATGAGCTGATTGGTGTGTCGCCTATTTGCAACCAAGGCAAGTGTACCGCCGCCGCGATCAGTGAAACAGCCACCGAGCAAGAGCAGATCACTGAATTGATGGAGCGTGTGGAGACGTTTGCCGCTGAGTTGCATGATGGCACAAAGAATCTCTTCGACCAGTTCTACGCTGCGAAAGAGGATTTCTGCCGATCCATTTACTGCACCACAGCTTACATCAAAATCAATTTGATTGATCGTACGCTGTTGGAGCGTACCTGTGACGTGCGCTGGTGGGCGATGGAGACGGCCTTTGTCGAGTGTCTCGAGCGTATCAATAAGATCAGCCGTTCGCTGGAAAAAATGCTCCATGAGATGGGAGAGTTCCTTGATGCCTCTCGGGCGGCATTCGAAGTGCCTACTCTTGAAACGAATTGGACGATGCGCGACATCAGCCAATACGTTGACGACGTGCGGGCCTTTGGAACACGCAAATTGGAGCTGATGTTCAATTTGCCGGTCTACAAGCAGTTTCGCGCGAAAGTAGATTCGCTAAGCGAGCAACTGGGGAAAGGCAAAAGCCAGGAACCATGCTTGAACATGCTACAAAAGGTGATCAAGAACATCGAAGAAGTGCATCAGCATGTGGCTGCAGCCTGCAATCGCCTCGAGGATATCGGCAGTTCTTACACGCTATATCGAGACTTGGTCATTACACTGCCCGATGGGACTGTTATCGCCAATGCAAACCCCGAGACCCGAGAAGCCGTACTGGGACGGACTGTCACGAACGAAGGCTGGTTTCAACGCGCACGTCAAGAAGGCGAGCTGAATGACTACATCATTGAGAAGACCAGTCGCTCGATTGTAGACTCCGGAAATAGTCTGGTCTTTAGCACCCGCATCCACTCGCCTGGCAAAGATGATCAGTCCATTGGCTTGATGGGGGCCTTCTTTGATCTTGAAGAGGAAGCCAAGATCATTCTACAGGACTACATGCCACGGCATAAAGACGGCGATACACGCGACGGATGGTATTCGTTCTTTACCGACATTAACGGTCGGATCGTTGGCTCAAGTGACCCCGACATCATTGACGTGGACCAGCAAGCGCATTTGCCGCGCGGCCATCGTAAGCTGAAATCGGGGGAAACGATTAGCAGCTATGCAAGTGTTGAGGGGAACGATTCGGCGATCTTCTCTGCGATGTCGGACGGTTATCTGGATTTCCCCGGTCTAGGTTGGAGCTCCCATCTCATTGTTCCTTGCAGAGATATCTTTGCGAGCGAAGCCAACTGTTCGGTTAATGGTATCAGTCCTGATGAGCTGATGCGTTCTCGTTTGATTCCTGAAATCAATAAGGACACCTACGTCAAGGTTCAAGACGATAAGCAGTCGATCAAGCTAATCTCGCTCAATGGTATTGTGTTCGCATCCAAGCTAGGTAAACGAGGCGTGGCGCTGGGGCCTGTCTTCGAACAGATCACTGAGACAGGCGACTTCGCAACTAGCAAAATGGAAGAACTGCTGCGCGAAATGGCCTTCGGCGAACTCCGCTTGAACCTGCAGACGCTGGAAACATTTTCAAAGCAGGCGATCGACTTAATTGATCGCAACCTGTTCGAACGCTCTGCTGCCATTCGATGGTGGGCCACGGACAAATACCTCTGGAAAGCGATGTCGGATCCCTCCGATGAAAATCTACAAGCCGCCAGCCGACGTTTGTTGGATATCAACAGCAGTTACGCGATGTATCGCAACTTGGTGCTTTCGAACCGCATGGGAAGAATCATAGCGGCTTCGAATCCTGAACTGATTCCTGATATCAAAGACGCACGTGTCGCTGATCAACCTTGGTTTACCAAGGCCATGCGAAGCAAGAATGTCGGCGAGTATTCGGTTCAGGATGTTGGGCCTACCGATCTTGAACGAGGCTCTCGTAGTTCGTTGATCTTCTCGGGGGCAGTCCGAGAAAACGGGTCGCGCACCGGGGAAGTGACTGGTGTGCTGGGCAGTCTTTTTGATTGGGTCACCGAATCAGGCAAAATCCTACGGACCTGCTTGCCGAAGGATCGCAATGGCAAACGCGTCCAAGGCTGTATCGCTTTCTATGCGAGTCGTGACTTTGAAGTGATCGAGTCGTCGGACTCGCAAGTTATCCCGATTGGCAGTTCACCAGAATTGCCGCCAGAGCACCGAGAACTTGCCGCAGGGGAGTCCGCATCTGGCGTGTTTCGACTGGGAGACCATGTGTACATCATGGGTTCCTCGCGAAGCAAAGGGTATCGAGAGTATCTAGGGCTGGGTTGGTCCGCGCATATTCTTCGACCACTGTTCTAAGGAAGATCCGTCCATCAATCGTTAGCTAAATTAACCGCGACCTTTTACTTTGGAGTTACCGAAACATGGCAAATCCCTGCGATACCTGCCCTACCAAAATCTGCTGCAATCCGAAGGGGCCCATCATCATTGAGGGTGATGTAACAATCACCGACAAATATGGACGTCCACTAGGAGCCGATAAGAAAAAGAAATCACATGTACTGTGTGGTTGCGGTTTGTCTCTCAACAAACCGTTCTGTGATGGTGCACACAATCGCGGCGGTGATCCAGATGACGACATTGAAGATGAATGATGCGTTTTTCGGATAGGTGAATTGATCAAAATTGCATTGCTCGAACGTAAGGTAGGACCATGACTATTACATCAACACCGATTACTGATATCGAAAACGCTGCTGCGCGTCACCACTCCGCAAAGATCATTGAAGGAACCTCTACGTGGATCGATGGGTTAGATATCAAAGCCCTTTCGGACGTGAAGCCACTGCTCAAGGATTTTAAAGAACGCTTGACAGGTGTGTCGATCGAAGCCTCTTTTTTAGGTTTCTGCCGCACCGTGCACCTAACGCATGCCATTTATGCCGCCGCCGTTTCGGCTGGTGAAGGCCCGATGGCCAAACCGCAGGTAGTCGCGTTATCTTCGGCCTTGCGAGTCCTAAAAGCCTTAGTCGTCAATCCTTTTGGTGATTTCACAGCTCAAGCCAAGCAGGGTGTAGCGGACCTGCAAACGCAATTCAAGCTGAATGAACAAGATCTCTCGGAACCATTTTGTGGGAAAATGGAGGCCACTCCCGAGGAACTTACTACAGCCACGATCAATGAAAAATCACTTTCACATCGAGACCTCGACGTTTACCGCAGCTCGCGGCTCGATTCACTCGATCAGTGTCGCGAGGAAGAAACCTGGATCGTCTCGCAATTGGCTGCGTTAGCGGAAGACCTTGCAAGTGGTACCCATTCTGCGCATCCCGCGACGCGATTGATGCATGTGCTGAAAGGCCATAAGTTCTTTAGCCAAGTCGATCGAGTTTGTTTGGCTGGACGTGTCGCACACGCTAACCAATTGGTGGTGATCGATGCCAGCATCAGCAACCGCTGCACCGAAAACTCACTTAAGAAAGGCTATTCTTGTTTCGTGAATCCGGAAGGTTCGCTGTTCAAGATGCGACCCGGTACCATGCGCATATTCGCCGATAGCGATCGTGTTCTGACTTCGTTTGCGCATCAACAGAAGCCCGCGCAACGATCGATCGCACTTATTGCCGACCAGGGGTTGCGCAGCGGGTTGTGCTTGGCGATTGGACGTGGCGATGTGATTCAAGGGTTTTTGTTCCTCAACTCGCTACAGCCTAGTTTGTTCGAGAACATCACTGTGCAGTTTGCACCACTGCTCTCTTTGTTTGGACTTGTCGCCACAATAGCGCTAGATACCAATGGCTTCCATGTTAGTCAAAATGACTCCAGCCCCTATACCGATTGGCTACCGAAGACGGCAATTCGCTTTGATCAGCAAGAGTTTCTTGCGTTGGTTGAGCGGGGCGTCGCGATGCTGCGCGGACCTGACACGAAGATTGATCTTTCCATCGTACGTAAAGAGGGGGCCAGCGATTTCTTGTATCTGCCGTCGACAATCGTGACTACTGTCGCGGATTTGATCGTAAGAACTCGTGTTGCTGAGCGAACGGGGCAGAGCCTTCAATTAGATGTTGTTACCGAACGCGGTGAAGTGCGCATTGAGTTTGAGCACAAGTGTCAGACCACGGAAGCCGCGGTTAGCGATTGGCTGAACCATACAATACGAACGATCGCTTCCCGATTCGCTAACAAACCTATCAAGGTTCGACTCACCGAATCCCATGCGGTTCTGGCATTTCCATTTGAACCATTGCTCTTTGGCAGCAACCAACTTTTGTACAGCACCGTGTACTAACTCGTTCTAGTTTTACCTGCGAGCTGGCCAGCAAGACAAATGGCCAGCAAAACTGGCCAGCTAGGCTTTGATGTTCAAAAATCGATTGGTCTTGGGTTGCGGGCCTGGAGGTCGAAGCTCGTACTCCGAGCCCCGCCTGTATATAGAGGAAGCAAGCATGTTAGCCGATAACCATAAGCCTTTGTACATGCTAGTCGTCGATGATGACCCCGCCATGACAAAGCTCATTGCAAAAATTCTTAAGAATTATTTTGGAGCTGATTTGGACATCACCGAAGTGGTCGATTCGCAGACTGCCGTTAACATTGCCAGCGGCAAGCGACTTGATCTCTGCATCACGGACATGGATATGCCCAACGTGAATGGGTTCAAAGTGCTCAAGACGATCAAGCAAACCAACCCTTTGACCCAGGCAATCATTTTGACCGCTCATCCGGTCGAGAATGCGATCATCTCCGCATTTAGCATGGGGGCTGACGACTTCCTGCTGAAGCCGATCGACCCTCAGGTCCTAATCAGAAGTGTGCAGTTTATGATGGACAGGCTCGAAAGATTTCGGAAAGAGATCATTTTCCCCGTACATGCATAAAGCCAGTAAAGCGAACCATCACGCGGTGGCTGATGGCTCAAGCGTGGCTCGCGTTCTTTCGAAATGCTTGTGGTCGATTGAATTACTGCGGCACGGTAGTGAGCCGACGGCGCTAGCCGCGGGTGACCGAAGGAGCAATCGTTCATCGTCAATAAGCCTGCCAATGCAGAATATCTCCCTGTTCAACTTGCATTGGAACGAACCCAATCCATGCACGCTCCAAACTTCGAGACCCGCGGCTAGCGCCGACATCTCACAAACTCACTAGCCTCAGTACTCTCGAAATGCTTGACGCATTCCGCGACCCAAAAGTCTAATGTGGACAATCCACTAGTGTTTCTT
>JANRMD010000429.1:0-3483 GCA_033761895.1 Pirellulaceae bacterium
CCAGATGGCAATTTGAAACTGGTCGCGATGGCCGACGTCTTCGAGAACAAGATGAGCGCCAGCTACAACCAGTTGCAACAGTCGTTTAAAGACAAAATGGACGTGCCAGAAGAGCGTCGTTTCATTTCGTTTGATGGCTACAAGCAAGCGATGGATTGCCTCAAGCCTGGCGATATTGTCGTTATGGCTTCGCCGCCAGCCTTCCGTTGGGTGATGTTCAAGTACGCGATTGAACGCGGCCTGAATGTGTTCATGGAAAAGCCCGTAACCGTCGATGCGCCCACCAGCAAGCGGATGCTCGAACTCGGTGAGCTATCCGTGAAGAAGAATCTGAAGGTCGGTGTGGGTCTGATGTGCCGCCACTGCGAAACGCGCGCGGAACTGTACAAGCGAATCAAGGACGGCGCCATCGGCGACATCCTCATGCTTCGCGCGTACCGCATGGCGGGTCCAACCGGTTCTGCAGCGGCTGGTCCAAAGCCCAAGGATATGTCTGAGCTGATGTATCAAATCAGCAAATTCCATGGCTTCTTGTGGGCCAGCGGTGGCGGCTACAGCGACTTTTTGATTCACAACATCGACGAGTGCTGCTGGATGAAAGACGATTGGCCAGTCGAAGCTCAAGGCTCCGGTGGTCGTCACTATCGTGGCGATATGGTGGATCAGAACTTTGATACTTACTCGGTCGAGTACACCTTCCGTGACGGTACTAAGTTATTCTTGAATGGCCGCACACAACCTGGTTGCCACAATGAGTTCGCCAGCTATGTGCATGGATCGAAAGCGGCCGCGACCATTTCAGCCGCTGCGCATACACCGGCGAAGTGCAAGATTTACAAAGGTCAACGCTACACACAAAGCGACGTGACTTGGGAATACCCAGCCGACGAAAAGAACCCATACCAACTGGAATGGAACAACCTGGTGGCTGCGATTCGCGCCGACAAACCTTACAACGAGGTGAAACGCGGTGTGATGGCCAGCGCGGTGACGTCCATGGGACGCATGGCCGCACATACCGGGCAAGTTATCAAGTTTGATGACTTCATGGATTGCGAGCACGAGTTCGCTCCAGGCCTCGAAAGCCTGAACTTCGACAGCGATGCACCAGTCAAGGCTGACGCGGACGGCAAATACCCAGTGCCACAACCTGGTTTGACCACCGAACGCGAGTATGCATAAGTCGCAGCAAAAGTTTAAAGTGGAGTATTCCTAGGTTGCGTCAAGTAGTAGCGGAAGCCGTCAAGGCGCTATTGATTACTGGGTAGTGGAAGCCGTCAAGGCTTCCGGGGGCTGCCACAGTGCTCTCGAAATGCTTGACGCATTCCGCTACGAGGCGCGAATAATCCGGGTAAACTAAACTAAGCTAGACCCACCGGCGACAACCGGTGGGTTTTTCTTCGCAATCTTCACGAGAGAGCCGTATGCATATGGTTAAAGCTGCTGTTGCCGTAGTGTTCGTTTGCATTACGGTCTTCACCATCAATGATCCGATTTCTATCGACATTCCTGAACTCACCGAGAGCAGTGGACTCGCGTTCTCGACCCGTTCCGAGGATGTGCTGTTCTCGCATAACGACTCAGGCGATTCGAGCCGATTGTTTGCGTTCAACTTGAAGGGCAAGTTCCTGTACGAATTGCATGTCGAGAAAGCGAAAGCGAAAGATTGGGAAGACATGTGTGCTTTCGAGCACGAAGGCAAGAACTGGCTGGCGGTTGGCGACATCGGTGATAACGATTTCCAGTTGGACTATGTGTCGATCTATGTCTTCAAGGAACCCAAAGAGAAAGAAGGGGATCGGAAGCGCAAGGCCGAAGTCGAGTATGAATTGAAAGTCGAGTATCCGACCGGTGCGGCAAACAGCGAAGCTTTGGCCTATGACCCGATTCGACACAGTTTTCTGCTGTTGTCGAAGGAGACACTAAATTGTGTCTTCTATGAAGTTCCGATACCCGCTGATCCCAAAGGCAGCGTACGCGTCAAGGCGAAGCAAGTTGCCAAGTACACCATTCCTATGGTTACCGGCGCAGCGATCTCACGCGATGGGCAACGCTTAGCCATTTGTACCTACGGACCAGCTTGTATGCTGGAACGCAACCCGAACAATTCCGAAAAACCATGGGAAATGAAGGCGAGTGAACTGGCTACTAAGTTCTTCGAAGTACCCGCGCGCAAGCAAGGCGAAGCAATCTGCTTCGCACCCGATGGCCAGCACTTGTGGCTGACCAGTGAACACCGGCCAACGCCGCTGATCGAAGTCAACCTGCCAAAGAAAAGATAAAGGCTAGCAGGCGGCTGAAAAAGTAACCCGAAGATCCATGCACGCTCCAAACTTCCAGACCCGACGGCTCACGAAGTCACTAGACCGTCAAGGCTTTCGAGGGACACAGCAGTACTCCCGAAATGCTTGACGCATTCCGCTACCCACGTATGCGAGTTCCATTAACCGCACGGCACGCGGTTTTCCCCTGTCGGAAACCGTTGCTAACGCGCTGCGGTTAATCGGGTCCAACCCCTAAGTTACCGAAGGTTGGTGAAACATCGTCAGACCGAATGGCTTTTAGCAGCTACTTGTAAACTTTTGCTCGATTGTCACCGGCGGCCATAATGTAGGCCATGAGGTGGCGAAGTTCATCCTCGTTTAGCGCGTCGATCAAGCCGGTTGGCATCTGCGAGACTTTGGAAGGCGAAACTTGTTCGACATCCTCTTTCTTGAGAACTACCGGTTTGGCTTCTGCGTCGGCGGTGTACACATACAATTCGTCGCCGATCTCAACGGCTCTACCAACCAAGGTCTTGCCATCTGAGGTTAGAACCTGCTGCGATCCGTACTGGTCGGAAATCGCTTTGCTGGGTTCGATGATGGCATCGAGCATATCGGCAGGAGAGAACTTCTTGCCCGCGGTCGAAAGGTCTGGTCCGATCGAGCCACCTTCACCACCGATGCGATGGCATTTGGCACATGAAGTAGCGTGATACAGATTACGTCCGGCCTCGAAGTTGGGTTTGAAATTCGCATTGCTTACTGTCGCCAACGCATCCGCAGTTGTCCATTTGCGTCCAGGGCCTTTGGCGGGCGTGGATTCAAACGGTGCTGCAATCAGTGATTTGCTAATGATCGGCTCGAGCACAATCAGCTCTGCTGGTGAACAGGATGCCAAGGCATCATCGCGAAATTGCATCAGGAATTTTGCATAGCTGTTCCCACCCGGCTTCTTCGCGGCTTCAATAAAGAACTCGAAGTACTTTTTGTGCTGGGCAAGTGTCCATCCGGACTTGACGTTGCGAAGCACAAAAGCGAAATGTATCGCCCGCACAGGCGGCATGTCGGCCAGCATCTTACCTACCGTGCCGCCGTAACCCGCATTTCGACTGACCAGGTAACCCCAATCCGGAATCGGCTCTTCGCCCAACGCATCCATCAACGCTAGGGTTTTCGCCACCACGGTTGGTGATTTGAGGTACACAAGAACTTGCACCAA
>JANRMD010000430.1:0-8418 GCA_033761895.1 Pirellulaceae bacterium
TGCCTCACTACGCGCACTTGGCAGCGAGCGAGTCTATACGGAATTGGAGGTTCTGCCCGGTAATTCGCGACTACTGGAAGGTACCGTACTTCGACTGGGTCTGCAGTTGCACGGTAGAACGGACCGCAAGGTCACGTTGCGCTACCGGCAAGCCGAGGAAGAGTCCTGGATCGAAAGCGAATTGCTGCCCAGCGAACAAACGAGCAAACCAAGGCATGCCAGTTTCGAAGCCTCGATCGGAAAGTTAACTCATCCGGTCGAATATCAATTCATCACGACTGCGGGTAACACGCCACTTTATAAGGTTGATGTCCAACCCTTCATTCAAGTTGAGAAGTTTGAAACGCTGGTCACTCCTCCAGGTTACACACGCTTGGAACAGCGATCGTTTTCGGCAACGGAACTGACCGTGTTGGCCGGCTCGCGCGTTCAATTTGCCATTGCAACTAACCATCCATTAGCGGAAGCTGAGTTGCTAGCCGGCGATAAACTCTCAACCATGCAACCAGTGACTGCCCTGAAGCAAGATGCCCCTGCATTGTGGTCATTTGAATTGCCTAGTACTGGATCTGTTTATTGGCATTTCTCTGGCAAGGGTCCGGACGGGACACCCATCGCACCGGTAAAGGGGCGTTTGCGAATTCGATACGACGAAGCACCTCGAATTGAATGGCGAGATCCAACGGAAGAGATCAAGGTCCATACGCTGGCCGAGTTGCCGATGCGGGCACAGGTCTCCGACGACTATGGCTTAACTGACTCGGGGATTGTATTCCAAGTTGGTGACGAAGAAGAGTACGTGCTCAAAAAATGGTTGCAGGCAGAGGTTGAAGGTGCAACCCCCGATTCCATTACTACCCAATTGCGGCTGGAAGAGATCCTGCCGCTCGAGTCACTACTGCTGAGTGAACGCGACTTCGTAACCTACTACGCGTATGCCGTGGACAACCGCGAAGGCAGTCCCCAAAGAATTGAAACAGATACGCGCTACATTGATATCCAACCGCTTCGCCAATTCTGGTCGGAACAAGACGAGGAACCCAATGTCGGAGGTGGAGGCGGGCTCGTGGTGCAATTGGAGGAGATTATTCGACGACAACGATTTTTAATCAATCGCACCCGTCGAGAGAGTCAAAATCAGATTCCAACGGAATCCAACACCGAAGTGCTGGAACAGTTACCGCAGCTCGAACGAATGGTAGCCAGTCAAAGCGAATTGGCGGATTTAACTCGGTTTTTGGTTGAGTTCATCGTATCTCAAGGGAACGATGATACCGAAGCACTCAACCAAGCAGAAGCGGCGATGCTGCAAGCGGTGGACTCTTTGACCAAGGCCGACTTTGTATCTGCGTTAGCCCATGAAGAGGAGGCGGGACGCTCATTGGTCGAAGCCAGAAATACTCTTGAGATTGTACTGCAGAAAAACCGAACACCTCAGCAAGTGGCGCAGGCGCGCGCGTTTGTTCGTCAAATGCAACAAAAGCTACGCCGCACCCCTCCCAAAACTGACAAACAACTCGCAGATTCGCTCGAGCAGATCGCCAACGAGCAAAAGAAACTCGGACTTGAACTAGAACAAGCATCTGCACCGAAGAAGGGTTTAAGTGCAACGGATCCGGCAGCAGGCACAAACAATTCAGAGGCGAACTCTGCGGTATCGGATCCTGCAGCCGCTAAGGGAACTCCGCAGGGCGACGGAGATGGCAATGCCATTGCTGAAAACTCGACGGACTCGAGCGACAGCCAGCCAGAGGAAATCCAGCCAGAGGAAATCCAGCCAGAGGAGGTCAAGCCTGAAACACGTGAGCAAGACCTCGTGGAGCGGGTTCGCGCTATCGACGCTGGCTTAAGCCAAGCCGTGAAGCGATCTTTGCTGGTGGGTAAGCGAATGGAGGCCAATATCGCTGCCATGGACGATTTGACAGGCAAGCTCCGCCAGGCTTGGCTGAATACTCAGTCGAATTCATCGAGCGATAAAGCGCCTATGGCGAACGCGGAAGCGGCAATGGCCTTTGAGATCTCCGATCAGCTACGCGAACTAGCCATCCATATTGGTGCGTTGTCGCAGCCCGAGCCCGCCAACCGCATTTCCTCACTGCGTGACATGACCGCTGCGATGTCGAATATGGAACTTGAGGTCAGCAATTCTGTCGCCAAGTCTTCGCAATTGGAAGAGGCTTCGCAGGTGAAGTCGGCGCCAACTCAGACCGCAGACCAAATTGCGCAATTGCGGGAAACGGCAGGACGAATGGGCGAGCGACTCAAGGAACGCGCCTCAACCATCGAGGATGTACTCAAGACGCCGCAGGACTTGGGAAATCTTGAGGCAAATGAAATCAATGATCAGATACAGAAATTTGTTTCTGACAATGAGTTTCTCGACGACCTTTCCGATAGTCGAGCCGCGATGGAGCAACCAACGGCAGAGAAAGAGACTGACGAATGGGTTCAAGCCGCTGATGGTCGAGCGACGGAGTATGCCGACGCCGCCACGCAACTAGATAGCATGTATCGCCAACTGGTTATGCCCCGCACAGATCAACTTCGCAAATTGGAGTCGATTGCCAATCAGTTGAGTAAAGCGATCACACAACAGAATGGAGTTGGTGGCAAAGCAACAGAACCGCAACCGAATGGAACTGGAAAATCGGTAGAGTCCCTGAAGCGAGAACTGCAGAATGGCTTGAAGGAAGCCGACTTGGACGAACTGTTGGAAATGCTAGCTGGCGGTGGTGAGCTGGAACAGACGGCACGGTCGGGAACAAATGGACGGGACCCAGCCTTTCAGGAGTCGAGCGCTAAAGGCGATTTCAACGATCAGTTCTCCTTAAACCGGGGGCTGCTGAGTGGTGTTACTAGAGTGCAAAAGGAACTTCGCAATCGTATCCAAGAATTGATTATGCTGGAGATCGCGGCTGACCGAGATGCCCCTGTACCTACGCAATATCGAGAGTTAATCGACGGTTATTTCCGCACGATCGCTGGCGGAGAAAACTCCATGCAGGAGAACCTGCAGTGATGCTTATTGGTGTCCAACGACTGTCTTGGATCTCGCCGTTATCATCGAGCGGTTGGATTGCGCTGGGTGTGTGCTGCATTTCAACGTGGCTCGTGCTGCACTTCTTTTGGGGGAAAGCCCTAAGCAGAGTTCGACTAGGGTTGCGTTTATTGCGAACTGCGGCGGTGGCTGTTGCTTTGCTGATCATGATGGGGCCAACGATCGTCGATGAGAAAACGGGGGTAGAGTCGCGCCCCATGCTGTTCTATCTCTTTGATAGCTCGCAGAGCATGCAACTGGGTGGTGATACCACGCGCTGGCAGGAATGTATCGGTTTTCTTGAACAATCGCACCGCCTAGCTGGTCCCGAACATGCCCATCACTTCAACGCCTTCCGGTTTGGCCACCAGCTACGCCCCTTGGGACACGACACAACCTTATCGCAGGTCTCCGATAGTCAAGCGCTGAACTTTGAAGGAGTCGCCCCACCTGATGCTACGGACTCAAGATTGGCTGACGCGCTTCGGCAACTTTCGCCGCAGATCGACCCAAAGAACAACGCGGGCTTAGTTGTGTTTTCGGACGGTCGGGTTCGTGCAACAGAATCCGTAGAACGATTAGCGGAGCATTTTGGAAAGAACGGCATACCTATACATGTTGTGCCAGTTGGCGAACTGCAAGGGACCGGTGATGTGGCGATTGTCTCGATGGTAGTTGAGCCTCGCGTGCGCAAGTACACCGAGAATCAGCTTACGTTGTTTCTACGGAGTTTCGGTTTCACAGGTGAGCGAACCGTTGTCAAAGTAATCAATCGCAGCAAGATTGCCGATGGTACCGAGGAAGTATTGGCAGAGTTACCCATCACGTTGGGCGCCGGTGCGCAGTCGGTCACGTTAAGCTTCCGGGTTGAAGACCGTCCACAGGATTTAAGTGTGGTGGTCGAGCCATTGAAAGGTGAATTGACCGCTCGCAACAATCGAGTTGAAACGCGGGTGGAGATCGATCGCACCAAACTGCGTGTTCTCTATATCGAAGGCGAAGTAGCCGTCACTCAGTCTTTCCTTTCCAACATCTTGAACTTTGGGGGTGGTAGCAACAACTCTGTGCAAAGCTCGCGAGCGATGAACATCCGCGAAGCCTTGCAGGCCGATGAGGATATCGAATGCACGGTACTCATCAATCGCGGACTTGGGCAATTCGAGAGAGTCGCCGTAAATGACGCCACGATATCGCTGTCGGGCTTTCCCAAAACACGGGCTGAACTGTTCGCCTTTGACTGCGTTGTCCTAAGCAACGTCGGTCCAGATAATCTTGAAGAGCAACATGCACAGCAACTTGCACTGTGGGTGGAGGGACGTGGCGGGGGGCTAATTGTTACGGGTACGCAGTCGCTTGAGGCGCGGGCCTGGGAGGACAGTCCACTTACTCCGCTTATGCCTATTGAAGTCGACAAGTTATTGACCGCTTTCCCTCACGCAACACCGGTCAAAGTGAGTAACTCAAGCCATCCGATTTGGCGTTTGCGGCTTGAGCAGACACTCAATCAACAACTGCTTACCCAGTTGCCACCACTTACCTTGGGTGTCAGCGGCATAAAGGCTAAACCAACAGCTGAAGTCCTAGCATCAGTCGCGGACTCGCAAGCCTGGCCAGTGCTAGTTGCTCATCGCGCAGGGCGCGGTCGCGTGGTCGTTTCCACCGCTGACCTTGGAGGATCGGCCTTGATGAAGCTCTCGGAGCAATGGGGACCACAACCGGAACGAGTTGCAAGTAAGCTGTGGCGTAACATGGTTTACTGGGCCACGGAAGGATCGTCGGTTGGTCGCCGCAGATTGGTCGCCAATTCCGATAAACGTTTCTATCGCCCAGGTGATAAACTCTCGATCGACGCTGTCGCATACGACGAATCGGCTCGCAAGTCGCAGAAGTACAAGCTGTGGGCGATGTTGGAACCGATGTCACTGGAGGACACTTCGCTATACTCGCCAGTGCTGTGGCCGGAAAATGTGGTCCGTGAAAGCGGTGAGGTTGGGCCGCAAGTTGCTTGGGGCGAAGAGATCCCTCTCCCAGTGGATGCAACTAACGAAAACTACTTGCTAAATCTCACGCTCAGCGAAGCCACCGGTGCGGGTGATAGTGGCATGCGAATTGAAATGACGGCTTATGAGGGCGAACAATCATCGGCAGGCGACCACGGCACACAGGTCGATAGCAGTTCGCTGACTATCCAAGTGCTCAGCGATCCGTTTGAGCAACAAAATCCGTTGCCTAATCGCGAGTTGTTAACGAGGTTGTCTAGCTTATCTGGTGGCCGTGTGTTGGAGAAACCAGCGGACTTGGCGAATTTGCTGCAAAGTCGAAGTATCACCCAGGCAGCACCCCGACAGGACATTAGTCCAGCGTGGAGCAAATGGTGGTTGTGGTTGGTATTGTTAGGCTTGTTGACCGGTGAGTGGGTTTGGCGAAGAACAACCGGCATGGCTTAGCGTCGTACAAGCTAGAATTTACAGTTAAAATAGTTTTTGGTCTGTTTAAATAATTTTGTTGGGAAGAGTACTCTTATGGTTAAGCCTCCGCAGGATGTTACTGCCGCAGAGCTTGCGATTCTTGAAAAGCTTTGGGAGCACGAATCGGCATCAGTGAAAGACCTCTCGCAGTGGTTATACGGTGCTTCGACACCCTCCGACATTGCGACGGTTCAGAAGTTGTTATCGCGGCTAGAAGCCAAGAACTGCGTCACCCGCGACCGGGCTTGTTGGCCCCATTTGTTTCGCGCAACGATCGCTCGGGAAGACTTGATTTTGCAAAGACTGCAAGCCACGGCAGATGAACTGAGCGACGGCACGTTGACTACACTGTTAACGCACTTGGTTCAGTCGAAGAAATTTACCTCCAAGCAACGTCAGCGGCTTCGTCAGATGTTAGACGAAATGGACGAAAAATGAGCTCGGTGTTTTTGATAGTTGCCAGTAATCTCGTCGTTTCGAGTTGCATTGCGGCCCTTGCCTACTGCGTAGGTCGTTGGGGTAGGTCCGCAACGCTGGCACATTTGCTGTGGATGGCGGTATTCATCAAGTTGATAACGCCTCCCCTAGTCGTCGCACCCGTCAAGCTACCAGGCGACTGGGGGACTTCGTTGCAATCGGTGTACCGAGGCATAGATATCGATCCCGCTGTGGCGATCGCCAGCGAGGCTTCGAACCGAACTATGTCTATTTCCGAAGCGAGCACTAGGATTCAACCGGCAAGCAATGCTGTGCTCAAGTTAACTTCGGTGATTCGAGAAATTACCCTTTCTCGCTTTCTAATTGCAATCTGGGCTTTGGGGACAAGCATCATATTTATTCGGGGGTTGGTACGCTTCGCTCAGTTTTCGCGGTTACTGACTCAGGAAGGAGTCGTGGATGATGAAGCGACCGCTGTTGTCGCGCGGCTGGTTGCAGGTCGACGCAACTCGGTGCCCATTGTCCGCCGAATTACCGCACGAGTATCTCCGATGCTGTTTGGTGTTGGACCCGCGACTTGCATCGTTTGTCCCAATCGCTTATGGGACCAGTTGACGGAAACTCAACGCGAGGCATTTCTGGCTCACGAGGTCGCGCATTTCATGCGTCGCGATCATTGGCTCCGCTGGCTGGAGTGGTTCGTGACGGCTGTCTATTGGTGGTGTCCACTTGTGTATGTAGCTCGGCAACAACTTGAGAGGCACGAAGAAGCGGCTTGCGACGCTTGGGCCGTATTGCGACTCAACGCTTCTCGCCGTGTATATGCCGAGACCCTGCTGAACGTGGTTGATTTTCTAAGCGAGAATCGTGTAGGTACTCCCCGTTTGGCCAGTCGCATGCAAGGGACGGATTCATTAGAAGAGCGATTGCGATTAATCATGTCGGCAGGCAAAGATAGCGGCTTGTCTGCGCCGCGGTGCATCGCCATCGCCACTCTCGGGCTAGTTCTTTTGCTGATGCATCCGGTTCCCAAATCAGTTGCCGCTTCGATCGCCGTCCGGCCAACTCCAGCGTTCGATTCCGCAGTCACAGTTCGAGAATCAACCAAGACCGATTTGGATACGGAACTTCATGGAGAACATCCGCCCCTAGTCGCATTGCCACCAGTTCCGAGAGGATGGTGGAATGAACTTCCTCGGCGAACTTGGGCCGATGTGCGAATGGGAGACACTGATCTGAGATTGCTGGCGGAAGCAGGCGTGGGGATCTCGCTGATTGACAACAGCCAGTCACAGCACATGCTTGATTCTCAATCCGTTCGCGCCATCGCGTATGTGGCATCCACCGGCCGCCTAATCATCGGTAACTCGAAAGGTGAATTGCACCTCTGGGACGTCGTATCGTCACAAGCCGTTTCGTTGATCGGCCGACATCCCGAAAGCATCACCTCACTGGCTTATCATCCCAAAAGTGGCTTGGTAAGCGGTGATGCTGCTGGCAACATCATGGCTTGGGATATTCAGTCAGGACGAATCAAAGGTGCAACTTCGGTCGGCGGTCCGGTTGGCTCAGTACGCTGGGCAACACGCGGTGATAAGCTGGCCGTTGTGGTGAGCGACTGGGCAAGCGCAAACGCATTCGCCGAGCTGCTGATGCTCGATGGCAATTCACTTACAAACGTTCAGACTTTACAGCTCCCACATCATGTGGCCATTGCGCAACAACACAGCCACGAAGGCTGGCTAGCAGTCGATTGGTCCGGGACGCTTTGGTCGCTCGTATCAGGTAACGCAGTTGGGAGTGTACCAAAGGAATACGTGTCAGCGGTTCTGTTGTGTCAGGATATTCTTGATCGAACGGAACTCTTGGCAATCGGCCCCAAGTTGGAGAACGAGAATGAGTAAGTACCAAAGTTCTTTGGCGCTCATCGCATGCATCTTCCTGTTCGATGGCTACATGGCGGGTGCCCAAACCGCCGCGACCTACGCCCCAGAGGAACTTCGTCGGCACTTCCAAAATGAAGCAACAGGCCATCGTTGGATGCTCATCTGTTGTGGCTTGCCTGGAGACGATATGCATCGCGAAAGGTTGACCACTGCGGTGGCGCGAATCGTGGGTGCAACTGAGCCAGTATTTGAGGTTCCTTCAAATCGCTTGAGGGTCTTGGTTGGCGATGAAACCATGGCAGATGCACTCAAGGATTTAAGTGTCCGCCCAGATGTCTGTACCGCAGAAGAAACAGCTGCAAGCCTTCAAGCATTGGCCAAGCAGATTCAGCCGAACGATTCGTTGTGGATCATCTGCCTGGGGCACGCACAGCTATATGCTGGTCGGAGCACTTTTAATGTCAAGGGTAAAGACTTTGACGCGAGCGAGCTTTCGAAATGGCTTGCACCGGTCCAATGCCGTGAACGTATTGTGATGTTGACGATGCCGGTCAGTGGATTTTGGATCAAACCCTTGCGCGGGCCAAAT
>JANRMD010000431.1:0-2146 GCA_033761895.1 Pirellulaceae bacterium
TCGTCAATCTTCGCAAGTAACGCCTGAGAAGCTTGAGAAGGATCCCGACAATCGACTGGTATCGCGCGGACCGCGTTTCCGTTTGGAAGGCGAAATTGTTCGCGATGCGGCGTTAGCGGTCAGCGGTGCTCTGGTCAATAAAATTGGTGGTCCGAGTGTGCGACCTTACATGCCCGCAGGGGTTTGGGACGAAACCAGCAAGTATGGCAACTTGCGAAACTATCAGCATGATAAGAACGACGGGCTATATCGTCGCTCGATGTACACCATTTGGAAACGCACCGCTGCACCGCCCACCATGCTGTTGTTCGATGCGCCGAATCGCGAGACCTGCACAGTCAAACGTTCGCGCACGAACACGCCGCTGCAAGCACTGTCGTTGCTCAACGAGGTGACCTTTGTGGAAGCGGCTCGCAAGCTAGCGGGACGCATGATTAGCGAAGGCGGGCAGACCGCCGAGCAACGTTTGGCGTACGGATTCCGACTTGCTCTAGCTCGCAATCCTTCCAACAGCGAAATGCAAGTACTGCTAAGCGGACTGGATGCGGACATGCAGCGTTTCGCGAGTGGCCCAAACGATGCCAGCGGTCTGCTGGCCTTCGGTGATTCCAAACCTGCTGCAGAAATTCCACCGACTGAATTGGCGGCCTACACCTTGACCGCCAATGTCATCCTTAATCTAGATGAATTTGTAACTCGCGAGTAAAGCAATCAATATGTCAGTGAACCCGCTTCAAATTCAGGACGCTCTCAATCGGAGAATCTTCCTGCGCAACACGTCTGCACTCAGTGCAGCCGCGCTGGCTTCGCTTGGGCTGACAACTGTCGGTCCGGGCACTCAAACGGCAGCCGCCCAATCACCTGGGCTGCCGGGCTTGCCGCACTTTGCACCCAAAGCCAAACGCATTATCTATCTGTTCCAGTCTGGTGCTCCGTCACAGATGGAGTTGTTCGACCCCAAGCCTCAAATGGAGGCCGAGCAAGGCAAAGACCTCCCCGAGTCGATTCGGCAGGGGCAACGTTTAACAACGATGACGTCCGGGCAGAAGAATTTTCCAATTGCATCCTCGATCTTCAAGTTCGCTCAGCATGGTCAATCTGGGATGTGGTTCAGCGAATTGCTACCGCACATGTCCAAGTTGGCTGACAAGTGGTGCATGATTCGTTCGATGCATACCGAAGCGATCAATCATGATCCAGCCATTACCTTCTGCCAGACCGGTGCGCAGTTGGCTGGACGGCCGAGCATTGGAGCCTGGGTCAGCTATGGGCTCGGTAGCGAGAACAAAGACCTGCCGGCTTATGTTGTGTTAACCTCGTTTGGAAGTGGTCGCAAAGACGACCAACCACTCTACGACCGCTTGTGGGGGGCAGGTTTTCTGTCGTCAAAACACCAAGGGGTGAAGTTTCGAAACACTGGCGACGCAGTACTTTACCTTTCGAATCCTCCTGGTGTTTCGCAGCAAGCTCGCCGCAGCACCCTCGATCGACTGGCTGCGTTGAATGGCCAACATCTCGCTCAAGTTGGTGACCCTGAGATTCAAACTCGAATCGCACAGTACGAAATGGCTTTTCGCATGCAGTCGAGCGTGCCCGACTTGCTCGATACCTCCAAGGAATCGCAACATGTTCTGGACTCATACGGGCCAGATGTCAAACGTCCTGGCAGCTACGCAGCCAATTGTCTGCTCGCCCGGCGATTGGCCGAACGCGATGTGCGCTTTATTCAGCTGTTCCATATGGGCTGGGACCATCATGGTGGCTTGCCCGCAGCGATCCGCGGTCAATGCCAAGATACCGATCAAGCCACAGCAGCACTGATCAATGACCTAAGCGAACGGGGGATGCTGGATGACACGTTAATTGTGTGGGGCGGCGAATTCGGACGCACCATTTATTCGCAAGGTTCAATCACCAAGGACAATTACGGACGGGATCACCATCCTCGTTGCTTCACCATATTATTGGCTGGGGCCGGTATCCGTGGTGGTATGACGCTCGGATCAACCGACGATTATTGCTACAACATTACTTCGGACCCAGTTCACGTGCACGACCTCAACGCAACGATCATGCACCTGCTTGGCGTCGATCACCAACGTCTGACGTTTCGATATCAAGGCCGCGATTTCAGACTGACGGATAT
>JANRMD010000432.1:0-42947 GCA_033761895.1 Pirellulaceae bacterium
ATCGTCGATCTAGGGCCTGTGCGACTTTTCGGTCCCAGTAGCCCCAGCCCCTAGTCCAGAACAGGCACTCTTTCTGCACTAGAGGCTTGAAATTCGCTTTGTCGTCTGCGGTAGGAGTTTCGATCCCGGCTTCGGCTGCGATCTCATCGTAGAAGAGACGACTCTGGATTAGCTTGATCAACTCGGTTTTCTCTGGGCAATCAGGCAACATTGAAATCAACGCCGCCCAATACATTGCGTGGACATCGACCACCACAGCTTGTTCCCACACACCGTTGTGAAAGAACTGAGCCTTGCAACGCAGTCGTTTTGGGCAGTTGCTTGCAGCGTGGAATATCCTGTTCCTTTTCAATGCGACGATGTCGGACAGCCCATACTGAAGCGAATCCACGTACTTGTTAAGCCAATCACGCTGTTTATCCTTCAGCTTGCTCACGTCTACGTCGGAGACGTCCGTGGGGAGTCGATAGTTTTTTAGACCCCTTTGAATTGCCGAACCCCATGGTGTGACCCCGTTTTTATCTAAATGCACCTCCGAACCAGTAAGATTGCACCACTCCACCCATGAAGCATCCCTAGCAGCAGACACAGCACAAGGCACCACCAAGCACCGCCATTCACCAGGGGCGTAAGCACTACTGTTGGCGCAATGATTCCTTGGGTTTTCTGCATCTGGGCGTGGAAACAGGAACTCCCTTTGAATGGACTGAAACCCCTTTGCATGGCGACCTGTGCGACGCATCAGGCCATCACGTTCCAAAAGCGCAAGAAAGTCCGTCAGCTCCCTTCGCTTCGCGGACCTTGCCCAATGTTCGAACCTCTCTTGGTTCACCGAGCACGTACCCGTGGCGTACCAAGTGGCAAACATCGAGACGACCTCAAGCTTTACATCGTGAGAAAGGCGGCTCATCCTTCGATGGAGAGGCTCTGGGATCTTCCACAACTTCCGGTCACGAGATTGGATGCGCCGCTCTAGAGATGCAACACAATCGGCGTTAGAATGGGTCTCAGTTACTAGCACTAGTTTCCCTCCTCGGAAACAACAGAGGCCAGCGGATTCGCACTCCGGCTGGCCTCAACTTTTTAGTATCTACGCAAAGACTCTTGATTTCGTGTAGTGATCAGTGAAGTAATCAAATTGAGGGTGGCTAGCCACCGACTCCAGTTGATTATCCTTCACAAACTTCCGATATGATTCCTCCGAGACGTTTGCCTTTAGTTCGCCTAGCTGGTGCATTAGAACGAGTTCGAGAACACCTCGCTCGTGATCGATCTGGTCAGCAAACGCCTCAAGATACTCTTCCTCAGTGATCGCGTTCTCTTTTGCGGTCTCGTATAGTCTATGTTCCTTTTCTTGTTCCTTTGCATATTCATCAAGTTCCTTTTCTATTTCGCGTTCCTTTTGCATCCATTTATTGCAAACGCGAAAAGAGAACGGGAAGTGTTTTTGAACGAACTTCTTAAAATCGCCGAACTTGAGTTCGTCCTTCAGGTCGATTAGGCGTGCGCCTATTTCAAGGCGGTCCTCGTTGCTACTTCCGTACAGAGATAAAATTTCATCCGTGAGTCGCAGAACGTCGGCTGAATACATTTGGTCCATTACAATACTCATGCTTTTCCTTTTAGGGGGAAAGAACTACGGCCCCGGCAAGCGCCAACTTGCACGGGGTTACTTTTTTATTTGACCGCATTGGTTTTGGTGACTGACTCCAGCCACTTTTCTAGGTCTTGGCGTCGATACATGGGGCGTCGCTCCAGAAGAACAAACGGTAAACCCGCGTTTTCCCGAAGTTTTTTCATACGGCCTTCGGCGACACCAAGCAGCGCGGCTGCTGCTTTACCGCTCATCAGTAGCGAGTTTTCCATTTCGTAGCGTTCCTTAACATTGGCAGAATTGAACGAACCATCGTTTTTCCATACTAATATTTGCGCCGTTGCGATACATGTTCAATGCGAAAATTTCATAAATTGGAAAATAGTTGCTTCAGCATATTGCTTGATCCGCGACAGGACAGCCGTTTGGTGTGGCTGTAGCTGAGGCCGATTTCTTCGGCGATTTCCAATAAATTCCTGCCTTGGCGACGTAACAGCATCACTCGTCGTTGGTTTGGCACGAGGGCTTCGGCCAATTCGGCATACTTGTCATCGGGCAGATCGATCAGTGATTTATTCAAATACGTTCGGTGAACGGGTGTAACGATACCAAGTGTCGCTTTGGCCCTCACAAGCGTTTGCCAAACGGAGTCGGCCGGGATGTGGAGCTTCGATGCTATCTGGCCGTACGTCAGCCCATCGATCAATCGCAGCCTTAAGGCCTCGCGCTCGACTCCGTATGGCAGCTTCGAAATTCGGAGCGAAAGTTCCTTCTTCGCGGGATCTTCACCAGCGAGTGCTTTCTTGGTTGCCCGGTAATGGTTTAGCTTAGTGGCAGATTCGGTTCTTCCGAGCCGCTGAGCAATTTCCGACCAACTATTTCCTTCGTGCTTCAAAACTAGCGTGCTACGCTCCAGCTCCGTTAGCCGGTGGAGATTTGGTTCGACTTGCGACCAGATGAATTTGCGTGAAGCTTCGGATCTTTCAGCCTTTGTTTTTGACCCTTCGCGTGATTCCTTGAATTCGCGAATTATCCGAAACACGGTGTTTACACAGCGTCCGATCCGTCGTCCGATCTGACGATAGTTCAGCCGGTCGATGAAGTGCATCGTGGCAACGTCTCGCACTCGACCCGGTGGCAGTGCGTCTATTTGCTGTCGGATCTCAGTTGCTGCCTTCATTCGAGCTGGTTCCCTTTGTTCGATTTTCCGCAGCCACTTAACTGCCGCGCTGTACAGATGACTCGCCACTTTCTCGGTGGTCCCCAGTTCAATGGCAAGTTCGGAAAGGGATGTTCCAGCGTTACGCCGTAAGAACGCCATACGCTGTCGTGGTGAGATGCGATCGATGTACACCATCAGACGATGGTTCTCCGCAGCTCTCCTCTCTAGCGAATTCATGGGTGGTTCAATTGACGGCTTGTTCATCTCGCCTCCAGCGCAGTAGATCCAATTTGTCTTTCAGTCCCACTCGATCTCGCAAGTCCAGTAAAATTTGGCTCAGATTATTTGCATCCAGCCCATAGACCTGCGCAACGATTTCAGAGCTCAATCCCGCGTTCAGCAGGTCCAATATGTCCGCTTGTCGCTCATCGAGCGCCACAGGCAAGTCCAATTCAAGCCGACACCGCAAACACTCAGGCTTGATCAACGCAGCCCCGCAGTGCACGCATCGCTTCGACTCCACTCCCTCAATCGAACATGTAGTCAGCCAGTTCTGGACTTGACGGGCTTTAGCACCGGTCCTGCGTGCCAGTTCATGGTGGTTTAGGTTCGGGTACTTTTCATGCATCCGCCGAACGCGAAAAACTAGTTCATCAGATGCCACATTCTTCCTGCCGGTCTTCGCACCAATTGCAACTTTTGCGAGCTGGTTTTCTGAGTCGAAGTACCGAGGCTCGGAGTCGTTCCATAGTGGAAGCCTTAGTTCAGCACGACGTCGCAACACTTCAATCTTCGCGGTGGATCCTGGCATCGCGTCCACGGGCGTCAATGCAAGTCCGCGCTTCAGCGTGTACTGCCTTTTGCATTCGTCTGAACAGTACTTAGCGCCGAATACGTCGCATCCGCAGTTGCGGCACTTCTTTTGCTTGATCTTCTTGTGCATGACCAGACGTTAACGGCTAGCACGCAAGTTTTCAAAGTCAGGCCACCATCTAACAAACGAAGCCCAGCGGTTAGGCTGGGCTTCTGGTTGAGTTGGTTTCTACTCGTATCCCAACATGCTCAGCAGTTGGGCGTTGCCATGTTCGTACATATAGGGTTCTTCATCCCCACCGTCGATGCTCGCGGCAAAGTCCTGCATCGCCCTTCCTATCGATCCTAGGTCGCGTGTGTCGCGAATCAGCCCAGCGTCGTTGGCCTCTCCCACTACCTCCAGTAAGCCCGCAAGGTAGATCCGAATTGCAGCGGTCTTTGCTTCGTATTCGATATCGCAAAGCTCCCTTTTCATGCTTCTCGTTACCGACTGTTTAACTCGATTTTTCGTTACCATGTTTCAAGTTCCTATCTCAATAATTAGTGGTGGCAGGCTTAACCGGCTGCGGATCGGTTGGTTTATGGAATTTTGTTGACGCCCATGGGAAACTCAGTCATCATGGCCGAGAGGTTCCTATGATTCCAATTGACCGATGAACTCTTCGTCGTTGAAGTCACCTGCTAGCGAGCGCATGAATAGATCGCCTTCACCGAATGGCTCGCACAGCTCTTTGCACATGAAGCTCATCTGACGGGCGACGTATCCAATGCGGTACGGGCTGTTGACGTTCAACTTCGATACCTTTTGAAAGAAGTCGCTCATTGTGCTTGCTACTAAGCCAGGAATGGGTCCCTGATTCTCGGGCGGTTCCGCTGATTCGACTGTTTCAGCGTATCGATCCACGTCCGCAAGCACAGGCGAGTCAAAGACTCCGAGTGACCCATCCAAGTCTTTAGAGTTCTCGTTGGGTTCTAGACTGTAGCCTTCGGCGAAAAAGCTATTTCCTTCCTCTAGCCCCTCGCAGAATTTCTCAAGCATCGCAGCGATACGACCAAGACAAAACGCTGTATTAATTAGCCCTTCTTCGTGGGCTGCATTAATACGTGCAACCATCTCATTCACAAAGAGTTCAACCGCGATGTCGCGCGCATGGTCGCAAATATCTTTGAAACTAAGTGCCTGAGCGGCTTTGACGTGGCGAGCAAAGCGATGATTCAAAACCTCTATCGCCGACGCCCCATTCATTCGATTGTCTACTATCATGGCCTTTATGCCTCCTTTTGAATTGGCGGACATTTGAAACCCGTGCCCACCGTTCGGGTGTTTGAATTACATTGCCAGCTCAATCGTCCGGCTTGCGATCTCTAGCAGCTGATCCTTGTTTACGATGCCCATCGAGATGGCACGCGCCGCTGTGATCTGCATGATGTCATCCACAGCCATACCCCGACGTAACGACTTGCGCTGTGCGAGCTCCCTAATTTCGTTGCTGTAGGCTTCCAAGATTGTCTCTGGGCTGGGCTGCCCGAAGATCATTGACATAGATGCATCAAATTCACTGCGGCTTTGCACCGTGAAGCGAAAGAGGCCAACGTGGACAACGACCAACCACCGTTCATCACCGACCGGTATGGGGCGGACCTGTATGTCCGGGTCTTCAGTTTTCAGTCCACGTGCAAACGAAATGGCTTCATCTTTGGTCATGGGGATTCTCCGTTTGAAAAAACGAAAGCAGATAGTCCAACACACGTTGGACACTTAGTTTTGGTAGAAGATCAATCAGGCGAACGCATTCGGCTTTTGCAATTAGTTCATTGCGCAGTTCGTCTAGATTCGCGAGTTGTTGTTGATAATTTGGGATTCCAGGGGCATATCCTGGGGTCAGTGAATTTCGGCCGTTGCCGTAAGATGATGCGGAATCATCACTTGTGAATTGACCCATTCTGGTTTGGGACCAGAGGGTCGTAGGTTCGAATCCTATCACCCCGACTTTTGTTGATTTAGAGCCCTTTGGCGAAAACGTCAAAGGGCTTTTTTTCTTTGTGGGTTCAGACTTCATAAGGCGATTGGTGCCACCAATCTATTTGTGGTTGTGCTTTGACATCTCCAGGCAATTCTTAGCGCAGTCGCGACAAGATTTGGCACATGCCATCATCTGTTCATCCTTCGGGAACTTTTCGCAGGCGGCCGCGCAATCGTCGCAGCACTTTGCACAACACTCAAGCATGTGTTTCGCTAGTGGACTGTTTCGACCGCAGAGCGTTGCACATGCCTTGCAGCATTCAGCACAGTCCGCGCACAGCTGAGCCGTTGTTTTATGTTCCGTCTTACCGTCTGCAACTAATTGCAGGCAATGTGCGAAGCAACTATCGCAATCGATTTGGCATGTCGAGCAGACTAGTGCACACTTCTTCATCATCTTCGCGTCTTCCTTGATCTGGGCTGACGCGACTAGTGGCATCAATGCGGCCATTGCAAACACAGCGACTAGGGGTTGGAGCGTAAACATCGTAGACCTCTTTCGAACAAAGCGAGAAACGACTTCGAACAACTCGAAATCTTTCGCAGTGAGCAAAGCACTTACGGTTCCAGTGGATACGATAATGTGAGAAAGAGTTGAATTCGTCTCGTTTTACCGTAATCCGGCTTGCCTTAGGCTTGGCCATATCCCCTTGGTAGCAGATCAACCAATCCCTTTGGTTGCAAATCGAGCAATAATGGTCAGATCAGCGGGTAACTTGCCTGGCGAACCTTCAGCAAGTTCGCTCCGTCGTTTGAGGGGGACCTGTAGTGCCTGATCCTTGATGACGCCAGTGAAATGCGCCGCACGGATGCGGGCCCCTTCCGAGATCAAGAAAACGCTGCCGTACATTCACCGTAACGACATTTCAACTATGGCTTTTCAGCGGTTCAAACTTGGCTAAGGGGAAAAGTCTACGCACATAGGTGTGTTCGGTCATAGTTGTTCTGGTGAGTTGGGGGTAACCAACTGGTGCGTATACCTTCTGTGAACGACTGTCCTTGGCTTACTTTCGCCGACTCATGCTGCTTTTAGTCGCGAAAGAAGCTTCTCAAGGGTGATTCAATTGCAACTGCCGCGAGAGCACAATGCTTCGCGAGCGCAGCACTCCTGAACGGAAGACTCCTGAACGGAAGAAGGAACGATCGTCCCGAATGCTAACGGAACGTCAAACCACTTTTGAAAAGGGCACCCATGAACGTAACGTCAGTTCGTATTCTCATCTTGTTGGTAACAGTTTTTACGGCGATGGAAGGAACGCTACGGGGCCAGACTAGTTTGAGTACCGATCGATCGATACCTCAAGCGATCGTAATTGAAGCGCAGAGTCGTAAGATACCATTGAACACGATTGTACAGCGTGGTGATGAATGGATCGCTTGTATTAAAAGCGGCGCGAACTCCGAAACCTGTATCGTGCTCGGAAAAAGAACAGAAGGTAAACGGGATTCCAGTGCGGGCCCAAAAATGGGGCGACGTTTAACGAATCTCAGGTTCGGCGATCGGTTAATCATTGACAGATTCGGTCTTCCAAGAATCGAGTACACCATCAATTCGAATTTGCTCAACAATCCAGCTTCAATGAGAGATTTGGGTAATCTTTCGATGGAATCAGATCTTGGCCTCACATTTGTGCTTGCGAACAGTTGTGAAGCAAAAGTCAAAGTTGCAAATCAAAGTGCATTCCAGATTATTGACGCCTTGCCGCAGTATAAGCGGGAGGGGCCGCAACTTGTTCGAACCAGTGATGTTCGAGTCGCGGCTCGATACATGAAAGAACATCCTCGCGAGTGTTTCATGGTGATTGTCACCGTACCGAGCCAATGTGAACCTTGTCGTCGATTTGAATCGATCGTTGAAAAGTCTCTCGAAACGGGCCATGCGAATTCAGTTGCAATCAAGACCTTTGTGCTCGAATACTTTTCGTTTCAAGATGCCCAACAGGAAGTGATTGGAGCGGGTGCGACATTTCCCGCAACTATGTTCTTCGAGCCTGAATACAGTACACGCGGGCGGACTTCGCCGAAGCTCATTGTTGGCCAACAGAATCCTGTATCCCAAGGTGCTTCGAATCGAACGATTGAAGCGTCACTTGGTCGAGGCGTACCTTCCGCACTTGCTCATGGGGTGATAGCACCAGAAACGCTAAAGATGTTGGTTCATTCAGTTCAGAAAAACGAAGAGGGAGTAAAGAAAAAATAACCTCGTCGTTGCCGACTCCCATTGCCCATTGCCCATTGCACCATTCGGTTGCAGGAATGTCGGTGTGTGGCTGGCACCTTCTGTTGGCCCTCAACTTCAAGTGCTCCTTCCAGCTAAGGGGCATTCGGCGGCGGCGGCAGGAAACGCAATTCTGGGGCTCCCCCAAGGTTGGCTTCAAGGGCGCGTAGCTCTTGGATTGATTGATGGAATTCTGGCAGAGCACGAAGGGCCGCAAACTGGGGATTATTCTTAACTGTTTCGTATCGAGTCAAAACACTATGCACGTCTGCCGCAGATAATTGCCTACCCGAAAACCAATCTGGAGGAAGCGAAAAATACTGCTTCCATTGCTCATCAACTTTTGCCTGCAAGGCTTCCACCGACTGAAACAATTTTACCGCCCGTGCGTCGGCCGATGGAACCGCTGCCATCGGTGCGAGAGGCTGTCCGCTTACGTAGCTTGCGTTGCGAAGGTGGCTGGTTGCAGGCTGGCGGACATCTTGCTGAGACGTGTATCTCGTCAGTTCGTTCACGAGCACTTCGACGGACGGGGGAAGGTATTTCTCGGTCGGCGGGACGTAACGTGTGGCACTCGTCCCCAAGTCATAGAAGGCGTTTGTGGCAGGAATATCCAGCCGCAATGCTGCGCCGCTCATGGAAATGCCTGCAAACAAGCCTTGGCTTTGCGAGTAGGTTAGAATTTCCGCTTGGAATTTGGCGACCGAGGATCCGCTTTCGTAACGTCCGATGGGCCCTGCCGCAGTCGATGCATCCGAACCGAGTGTTAGTTTTCCGCGGCGAATGTTATCGATGCTTTGTGGCGAGCGAACGATAAGTACTAGATCCGTAGCTTGAACACCCATTGGCCATCCAAGGCTTCCGCCATTCATTGTGATAAACTCTGGCACTAACCATTGCCCTGTTGCATCTCGCGTCAGTAGCACACCTTGACCGCGGCTAACGCCGGTGGGGAAAGCCCCGCGAAGGTAATACGGAACGATTGCAATTCCGCTGGCTTCGGCGACTAAGTTATCGGGAATTCCTTCTGAAGTGCTATTGGCCAATTTTCGAAGCACTTCCGTTGCCTCAACAATCACGACCAGTCCAGCTGCGCCTATTTCTGCACCCGAGTGTGAGGCCTGGCAATAAGCCAGCGAGCTGGGAAGCATAAACACTATGCATAAGCAAAGAAGACTAACGTAGCGGAAGTTTAACATGTTGCTAACCTTAAGCTTCAGCGCGAACACTTTAGTGTTCAAAGGTGCTCGCGGTGCATGGTGAAATACAAGCAACATAGAAGCCCTACTTTTGAATTACGAAGCTGGCAAAATCGAACTTTAACGCGATTTTTCGAAACTTCGTCCATTACCGAAGCATTTCGTCACGCCAATCAACCCTCGCCAATCGAGAATCGTTAGAGTGCTAGCAACGTAGGCAATATCACGATAGTGAAAGAGTAGGGGCTCACTCTTCGGTTAGTAGGCCTACCATCGATATGTTCGTGAGCTTTAGGTTTATTCTTTAGGTACTTTCCAAGTAATGTGCGATTGACTCGAAAATGAGAAAAAAAAACCGCGGCGAAGAATTTACTTTACTGGTTCCGATGGTGGGCGACGCAAAACAAACATTGAATGCAAATCGGTTAATGGCCCCAACCCTAGTTGCTGTTAAAGCTACTATCCTTAGTGCATTCTTCGCAGAATCCGTGCGCGTCGACTGAATCGACGTAACCTTGGCAGTCAACGCAGCGGGGTAGGTACTGGGTGCGAGCGTCGAAGTTGGCTTGCAAATGCCGAAGATGGCAGGCTAGTTCGGCCTCAGTGAGTGTTCGGCGCCTTAGGTCAGGTAAGGCGGCATCGGGGTCCACATCAAATAAAAGAAGTTGGCTACTCACTGGATTCCCCAGTCTCAATCGGTTGCGCTCGGCAATTTGCACGCAAGAAAAACGCTCTGCAAAGGCTCCCGAGTTACGGGCAGCTTAACATGCCGGCCAGCATCCATCGAGACGGATTATCCAGGGGCAATGCCAGCTAATGGCAGCTTTAGGCGCAATTGCGCAAACTGTGATTGCTGATATCGCGAGATTTTGATAATCGAAATGTTGATGAAGTACATTTGCGACAGGATCGTCGCGACAGATGGATGCGCGTGTGAGCTGCGAGGGATTTGCTGTGAAGCTTCAAAGAAGTGTATGGATTGTGTTGATGGTCGTTTGTGGCTGCTTCGCGGCTTGCGATCGCACCGAGGACTTGGTCCACACCTCTGCTGATGGGAGAAGTGGTACACGCTTAGCCGGCACCGCAATATCCGCCCGTCAGGTAATCGATGATTGCCGACAAGCTTACCAGAAGCTCTCAAGTTACGAAGACGATGGCTACGTGCGGTTGGCATATCGCATGAAGGGCGAGTTGCTCGAGGACCGGGCGCCGTTATCAGTTGCCTTTCAGCGCCCAGGATTGCTGGGTATTCGGGCTTACAGTATCGAAGCTGGGCCCAGCGATGGTAGGTGGCGCTTGCAACTGCGCGATTCAGGCAGGTCAGCAGTGGCCGGGCAAGTTGTCAGTCGAGCCACTCCTGCCAAAGCCGACTTCAATTGGTTGCTAAGCGATCCTGCGGTCGCTGAAGAACTAGCGGCTGGACTGGCGGGCTTTCCACCGCAACTCGATATGCTGCTTGGTCCGAATCCGATGCGCGGTTTGGTGGACGATTCAGCCCTACTTAAACTCGATGCTCCTGAGACGGTTGGCGGTGAGTTGTGCTACGTGGTGCAAGTCACTCGTGGGCCAGCTCAATATCGACTGTGGATCAATCAAGCCACGATGCTGCTACGTCGATTGCAAATGCCTAGCGCCCATCTAACGCCCGAGATGTTGGCTGATTCGAATATCACGAGCACTCAGTTGACGATCGAGTTGCCGGGCATCAAAACGAATGAGGCAATCGACTGGAAGAAGTACGAGATCAACGTATCGCCCGAGTCGAAACTGGTTAGCCACTTTGTACCTGCACCACCCAAGATGCAATTGGAAAGGCTGGGGCTGAAGGTCCCTGCGTTTCGATTGCGAAGTAATGATGGGAAACAGACATTCAGTGCAGATGGAACGAACTCAAACAAAATCACCGTGTTAACTTGGATGGCTGACCATCCTGCTTGCAAAGAAACTGCGGCTCGGTTGTCAAAAATTGCCGACGCTGTCGCAGCTACCTCGGTGGCTCACCGAATCCAATTCGTAAACGTGTGGGCAGAGCCCCAACCTGCTGAAGGGACAACGTTTGAAAGCCTCTCGAAAGATTGGGATCTGCGAGGCAAACTGGTTCTCGACAGCGAAGCGGTTGGGCGCGATGTGTTCGGGGTTAGCGAAGCACCAACTATTGTGGTCATCGATGGCCAGAATCGCTTGCAGATCTTTGAAGAGCGTTCCAATCCTTTCCTGACACAAGTGCTTCCCGGATTGCTCGGCCGGCTGGCCGAAGGTGAAGACTTGGCAGGTGAAGCGATTCGCCAAGCCAAGTTGGAAGAGCAGCGATTTGAAGCGGAACTGTGGATGGCCGCCGCAGTCGATGCACAGCGTTCGTTGTTCGTGCCTCCAGCCAGCTATCCGTCGCGTGTGATTCCATTGGTTAAGTCGGGTGAAGATCTCCAATTGTCGGGTGATGCACAAGTCGTCGCACTGACCGTTGATGAATCTCAAATGGTCTGGACGTTGACCAGCAACGGCGTACTGCAACGCACCGATCCAAGCACGAATGCCAAGCAGGAGTTTCGTACACGCTGGTCGATTGATGCGGCTTTGCCAGCCCGCTTAGAAGTGTCGCCCGACGGAAAGTACTTGGCCTTTAGTCAGTTGAACGGACACGCGGTTGAGCTGTTCGATACGACGATCCAACAAAATCGCAATGTCAACTTGGAAACGACCGAAGGTGTAGTCGATTTGCATTGGATGACGTTGGTCGGATCAAAGTCACCTCGGTTGGCGGTGGTAACGACTAACAAACAAACGAAATTGCTCGATCCGAACAATCATGAACAACTCAGCGGCAGTTGCCCTTCCACGCCACTAGCGCTGGTTCCGCAATCTATCTCAGATACCTCAGTCGGTGGTTATGTCGTGATGGAAGATCGTGCGATCGAACGCTTGATATTGTCAAGCGATTCAACGAACGGTTCGGTAGTGGGTAGACCTGCCGCCTACAACGACAAAAAATCGGATAGCAGCAAGCTGCCTACCGCGCCCAGCAAAATTGCTTTTCAACCCGCTGCAGGTCCTTGGAAGTCACTGAGCACTGCTCAGGGTACGGTCATTCTCGCACGTGGTTGGATCGCTCAAGATGAACCTGCTGTATTCCTGTTGAATGAACAACTGCAACAACGCTGGCTGTATCGCTTGCCTTTGACCGAGGATCGCATCAGTTCATTGACGACGACTGCCAACATTGATCCAGCCACCGGTCAACCACTATGGGCGATCACTCAGGGCAACGGAGTCGTGCATATCTTGCCCGGTGACGGCATTTTGACCGACCACATGCAATTCGACGAACCCGTTCGAGGGTTGGGGTTAGTGCCCGTCGGAAACCGTTTGGTGCTGTATGTTGCACATCCCAAACGCATTGCAACTTACTCGGTTGGTGGCAAGCAATAGCGCGGTTACTCTAAAGTCTCTAGATCGATGGAGGCTGAGTTCAGCAGAGTTGCCAGTTCGGCGATGGTGCTGACTTCCATCTTTGTAAAGACGGCTTGTCGGCGGCGATCGACAGTCCGCATGCCGATATCCATCACGGTTGCCATATTCTTGTTAGGCACTCCCGCCAGCATCTGCTTCATGACGGTTCGCTCTTCATCGGTCAAGGTAGCGATAAGACCCTTAACGCGTTTGACCACCTGCTGCTTTTGGTAGAACTGGCTGCTGACATCCAGTGCGCTTTGTACCGAAGCAACCAGTTCTTTACTTGAGTGCGGTTTCTCAAGCAACGTGTAGGCGCCTTTGCGCATAACATTCACTACTGTGGGAACGTCAGCGGTTCCTGAGAGCACAATCACAGACAGCGGACTTTGGATCTCGTTCAGGTGCTGCTGCAACCGTAAGCCATCAATGCCTGGCATCTTCAGATCAGTGATAACGCATCCCGCTGATTCCAGAGCAGCGTGACTCAGGAATTGTTCGCCAGACAAATAACACTGAGGTTCATATCCAAAACGGTTCAGAACCGCTTTAACCGACTCGAGTACAGCCTCTTCATCATCGACCACAAACAAGTTTCCTGTGCTCACAGTTAGCCTCCAACTAGAATGTTGTCATTGACCTGAATGTATGCTTTAAAGATTTCAAAGTCTGCAGAATCACGGTTACAAATTCAGACCCAATCGTCAAGTATAGCGAATTGTACGCATGCGGATCACTAGTCAAAAGCGGAAATTGCGCTCATTCGAAATCAAATTTTTTATGTGGGTTTGCGCCAGACTTTAACTGGTCTGATCCCATCCAGTGGACTTGTCACGCCCATCCCGTGCAACCTCTTCATCAAGCAGACGAAGCTCTTCGAGCCAAACGCGGATATCGTGCTCATACTCGCTAGCAAGATCTCCAAACACTAATTGACGATGGAATTGTGCGGCGCCATCCTCTAACAACTCAGCGGCCTCTGCACTGGGAAACCTGCGTGACGGGTCGGGCGTAACGAAACGCTTGCAGAGGTTCATCAGCAAGTTATTGCAAACTACATCGGGCGGCAACAATTTGTGCAGTTCATTTGGAAGCCGACGCTTGGCTTCCAGCAAATCCGCAAAATTCAATTCGCTTGAAAAACAAGGTCTGCCTGCCAGCATTTCAATCAAGACATATCCCAAGCTGGCGAGGTCACTGCGCGGGGTCGAGCACGATCCCTCAAGCACCTCGGGGGCGGCATAGGCTGGTGTGCAAGCTCGCGTAGGCGGTAGGTTATCCAACTCAAAGGCCGAGCCAAAGTCAATCAACTTCGCATTGCCTGTGCGTTTTAGCATGATATTCGAGGGTTTGATGTCACCGTGCACAATGCGCTCGCGATGCAGAGCAGCTAGGGCGGCTAAGCAATCTCGCACGATGGCAACCGCGACCCCTGCCTTGAAGCGGCATTGTTCTGGTCCAAAAGTAGCAATCACGCTGTCGATGTACTCCCAGCGTTTCGGTTGTGAGCGATCCCGCACCATGGCTAACCGAACCGGATTCATCAACTCTCGTAGGTCGTAACCATCAATCCATTCCATGATCATGACACGAATGCTGTCTCGATCGACAAAATCTTGCACATCGAGCACGTTATCCTGTTGGATCATTGCTACGCGGGACGACACCCGTGCCAGCCGCTCCATGGACTTGACGTAGGCAGAGGCGCTCGCAAAACGCTCAGGCGAAAAGACTTTCATCGCAACGGGCAGATTAAATCCATCGGCTCCGTTGCGGCGACTGAGATAAACGACACCCTGGCCACCACTCCCTAATTCACGCTCCAAGCGGTGATAGGTGGTCCAATGCACTTTGCCAGTACTGATTAGTTCCTGGTAGCGCTCAAACAGTGTGTTTGGGGGTGGTGGGGTGGGTTGATCCAAAACGCCTCGCGTTTTCTCCTCATTCAACATAGTCGTTGTATGCATTTCGCCTCCTGCCTTTGTTCTCCGCCAAGAACGGTTCTCCGCCATGAACGTACCCCGCCATGAACGTGGCCCGCCAGAACGGATCCCGTATCTGCACGACTATAACCGCCACAGCGTTACAAGCCAACTCGATTGATCTTGAATTGCTAGCAACTTGTCAAGCAATGGTTCGGCCTTAAGTGCGTGTTTATGAGCACTTCTTCGCCGCTAAACCGTTTAGCTTACACTATTCGGGCAAAGCCATCGAACGCTGGGTGGCCATGCTATCTGGATGGGGAAATCCGAGTCGTTTATCTACTAAATTCAACAGTGGTTCTTCACGCAGGTACCTACCGAGGTTCTCACAAGCCAAACGTGTTGAGTCGTCCACGCGGCTGGCTGCTTGAGCACCAACATGCGGAGTTATCAGTACGTTGGGCAAATCCCAAAGCGGGCTGCTCTCCGGCAGTGGCTCTACGAAGGTCACATCTACGCCTGCACCCGCCAACTGGCCACTCTTCAAAGCAGCGATTAGGGCAGGTTCGTCAACGCATTGTCCACGCGCCACATTAATCAAGTAACTGCCGACGGGCATTTTCTTGAAGACCGTGACATCAATTAGCTTCTCTGTGTTCGCGTTTAAGGGCAAGCATAAAATCAGAATATCACTCTCAGCGGCTAGATCATGCAACCGATCGGCCGGCCATAGCTCAGCTACAGTCGCAGGTTTGCGGACTGGATAATAGTCCGTGGCTTTGACGGTGACTTGGAAGGGGACCAACAGTTCAGCCAATCGTCGACCGTTGCCTCCCAGTCCGACGATTCCGACTCTTTTGCCTCTCAAATCATCTGTTGGTCGCCGCACAAATTCTTTCTTTAGAGTTTGCCGAAAGAACGTTGGGATGCCCCGCAATAGCCCCAGCAGCAGAGCCAGAGTTTGCTCACTAACTTGATTGGCGAATAGGCCCGAGGCGCTGCACACCGTAATCGGTGATTCAATCACACTAGGTACTAAGCAATGATCCAGGCCAGCGGCCGAACTTTGGATCAGCTTAAGACGTCCTTGCTGAACGACCGCATCCCAATCGACGGGGACCTTAGCATGGCCGACGAAGATATCCGCCTCAAAAATCGCTTTGCCTATTCCCTCTTGTCCAGCGTTGATGATCTTCGCCTGCGGCGCGGCCGCCTGTATCCACTCAACGTGACGCTCTTCAACTGGGTAGCACAACACTATGTTCATGGTCATTAACAATCCTAGAAACCGAAATTTTGGGGGAGTCGCTCCGCGAATCCTTCAGTCCTTGTTGAAGCACGCTTCACAATCAGCCGCGAACAAAATGTGGACCCAGTTCGCAAACTGGCGGTCTAGTGTAACATGATGAATCCAAATTCCGGATGACCCGATACCCATGAATTCCTCTCCAACCGCCGTCGACAATCCATTTCAGCCGCCTGCCAGTAGCGCTCCGGATTCTGAAGTCTTCTTAACCTTTGGCCAGTGGTGGCAAAGTCCTTGGGGGCCCGGTCCGTTAATTCGGCTGGCTTTGCCTCTGATGATATCAGCTGGCTTTGTTTCGCTGACGCTGTTTACCGACCGTACTTTACTGTATTGGCAAAGCGAATCGGCGGCTTCAGCTGCGATGGGGGCCGGTGCCTTGTATTGGACCATAGGTTGCCTTCCGATGGGGCTGCTCGGGTACCTCAGCACATTTGTGTCGCAGTATCGCGGCTCGGGGCAACCGCATCGTGTTGGCGTTGCTTATCAGCACGCTTGGGCCATCGCATGGATGTTTGTACCGATCTACACGCTGTTGATATTGATCGCGCCTTGGTTCTTCCGCTTATCGGGACATTCGCCCGAACTGGTTGAGCTCGAATCGAACTACTTGAGAGTGGTGTTGATCGGTGGTATTTCGGTGCTGTTCTACAGTGTTCAGAGCGGACTACTCACTGGTCAGGGGCGCACTGCAATTGTCCTGGCCGTCGACGCGCTCGGGACGGTGGTCAATCTTGTGCTAAGCATCATATTGATTTTTGGGCTTGGTCCGATTCCGGCGATGGGTGTGATCGGCGCTGCGGCAGGCACTGCCGTTTCGTTCTGGATGAAGTTGCCGATCATGCATTGGATCATCCGCCGCGACCAGCGGATGCGCGAGACGTACTCAGTCGGAGCGGCCAAGCCATGGGAGCGGGATATGTTTCGCCGCTTGGTTGTGTTCGGCACACCGGCTGGTTTGCAAATGCTCGCTGAAGCCGGTTGCTTTTCGCTGATAATGCTTCAAGTCGGCAGCCTTGGTCAGCTGCCGATGGCCGCGACCACGCTAGCGCTCGGCTTGAATGTGCTGGCCTTCGTACCCATGATTGGGCTTGGCATTGGCGTCGGTGTGCTTGTTGGCCAGCACGTTACCGAAGGCCGCATCGACCTGGCGCGACGTACGGTTTGGTGCGCATTATCTCTCTCGATGATTTACACCAGCTTCTTCGCCGTCACGCTCGGCTTGTTTCCAAACATGATGGCTTCGCTGTATGCACTTGGCACACCGACCGAACGCTTTGCGATCATGGAGCCGATGCTTGTGCCGCTGTTGCAGATCATCGCGTTCTATTGCGTGCTCGACGGAATCCAAATCGTATTTGTTGGAGCCATCAAAGGTGCGGGCGACACGTGGTTTGTGTTGCTCGCAACCTTCTTTGTGTCCGGCGGCTCAGTTGTCGTGGGGCTGATCTTGCAAGAGATCTTGGGCGCTAGCTTGTTGCTGTGGTGGTACGTCATCGCAGGCTGGGTCACAGCCATGGCCCTCGCTTTTTGGCTTAGATATGTCCAAGGTGCCTGGGAAACCAAGCGTGTTATTGAACAAGTGAAATAAGCTCGATTGAAGGCAAGGCTCGCAAAGCAGTATCTAACCTCCCAAAAGACAGTAAAATCTTCTACGACCTGTGGGGGCCAAAAAACAACGAAATCGAATTGTCAAATCGAAAGCGGTTCGATTCCACGGGATGTTGTAAGCCGAATCCTCTCAATTGACAGAAATCACCCAATATGCAATTTCGACAGCTTGGAAAATCGAACTTAAAACTCAGCACCATCGGCTTTGGATCGTGGGCCATTGGCGGCGGCGACTGGAAATTTGGCTGGGGCAATCAAGATGCTCGCGAAGCCATCGATGCGATCATCGCCGCCGTCGACTTGGGTATCAACTGGATCGATACCGCAGCCGTGTATGGCGGCGGCAAGTCCGAGGAACTGGTCGGCCAAGCGCTGAAGGAACTCGGTCCAGCACGACGACCCATCGTGGCGACTAAGTGCGGTCGCGTTATGCGCGATCCCGAGACGATCGATAAAGTGCTCAAACGCGACAGCATCATCGAAGAGTGCCATGCCAGCCTCAAGCGATTGGGGGTCGACTGCATCGATCTTTATCAAATGCATTGGCCCGAGCCCGATGAGGACATCGAAGAAGGTTGGCGAACGCTGGTCGAACTCAAGCAACAAGGCAAGGTGCGTGAGATCGGCGTCTCCAATCACAGCGTTGAACAGCTCAAGCGACTCGAAGCGATCCATCCCGTCTGCTCGCTCCAACCTCCGTATAGTTTGATCGTGCCTGAGGCTGAGCAGCAGCTGCTACCTTACTGCGGTCAACAAAAGATTGGGGTCGTGACTTATAGCCCCATGTATAAAGGTTTGCTCACGGGCAAGTTCGACGCCCAGCGTGCGGCAACGCTGCCTGCCAGTGACCATCGTTCGCGCGATCCCCGCTTTCAGTCACCCCAAATCGAGAAGCACTTGAAGCTTGTCGAAGGCCTGAACGCGATTGCCAACAAGCACAATCGTAGCGTCGCCGAATTAGCCATTGCCTGGGTTCTTCGCCGCCCTGAAGTCACCTCGGCCATCGTAGGTGGCCGCCGCCCCGCGCAAGTCGCCGAAACGGTAAAAGCCGCCGATTGGGTCTTGTCAACTGAAGACATTCAAGCCATCGATGCTCTGCGAGCCTGATTCTGAACGTTTCTTTCCATTGTCAGCCAGTCAAATACGCAAAAGAAGGTCTGCATGATTGTTGGAAGCGTACTGCAAGCCATTTATCTGGCGACGCCACTAATCTGCTGGAGCCTCAATGCTTGCCTGAGAAAACGTCGGCTTCATTGGGCTATCCTGTTTGTGATTGCGGGTGTTGTCGGGTACTTCGTCCTGCTCGCGGCTGTGCAAGCCATGGAACACGCACTCTACGTGGAACTCTACAAGCACGACCTCGATGGCGACCGAGCCTTCAGTAAAGGGGAACTGACAGCCGATGCTGAGCTTGCGATGGAGCGACTTACCAATGACACTGGTCGAGCACTGGCACCGATTACTGGCGTACCTTTGACCTTTGTCTGGACTTCATTGAACTTCATGATTCTAGGGTTCGTCGAGATTGCAGGAGGTTGGCTATTCAGCCTTCTCTTCCGACGCAATATGGAACGGAAGGAACCGGTAACCGAGCCAACTGAAATTCCTTCCAATACCACGAATCCTTATCAACCTCCAGCAACGCACCTATAGGGTTTGCATCTTCAACGGCACTGAGTGCCCACGATTGTCCCAACCACCACTGGTTAACTCGAGCATGTTTTTACGAAGCGCGATATGCCGCTGCGCTATCGACGTTAAGTCGCTCTCTCGTTCCATGATCTCCAGGATCCGATCTTGATATTGCAAACACCCGCCAGATAGTCGAGGTCGAATTGGGTTGAGTGCGAGTGAACAAGCGAATGATCCAATGCAAGTGCACTTCCAAACATAGATTATACTGCATCCTGCCTTCACACTGACCTTTTCGCTGTCACATCGAGACTTGCTATGAAACGCCGACATTTCCTGCGTGATGTTGCGATGGCTTCATCTGCTGCCACGCTACTGCCTAGATCATTTGGGATGGCTTGGGAGAAGCCGATTGCGTCGGCCTCCCCAACTACGGGAATCTCATTCTTTATCGTGGGAGACACACACTACTGCGCAGACGCAGTTGATGTGTCAAGAATGAATGAAAACTCGGCGCGCTACAACGCTGGCTTAGTCCAACAACTAAATCAGCTCGCAGGCTCAACATTTCCAGCCGAACTTGGTGGCGGCATCGTGGCAGACCCGCTGGGAGTCATCCACGCTGGTGACATTGTTGACAACGGGGACAAAGGGCCGACCAAGTATAACATGGCGGAGACTGAAGCAGCCGCGTTCGTCGCTGACTGGGGACTCGAAGGCAAAGAAGGCAAACTACGCTGGCCGGTACGTGAAGTCTATGGGAATCACGATAGTCCTCATGGCGACGGCCCCGTCATCAGCCTCATCAAAGAACGCAATCAAGTTCGCAAGGGTTTAGCAGCCGTCTCTGACAACGGAATTCACTACTCTTGGGATTGGGGCGACGTGCATTTTGTATCGCTGGGTATCGTTGTGGGAGATGCTCCCGAAGTGACTCGCAAACGACGTTATTCACCGCTGGGGAGTTTGCCCTTTTTGCGGCAAGACTTAGCGGCCAACGTCGGAACAAGTGGTCGGCCGGTAGTCTTGGTGCACCATGTCGACTTGCATCGCTACTCGGTCGCAGTGCCTGACGAAAAAGTGCTCAACCACGAATGGGACTACGGCGATGCACTTGCATTCTATGAAACGCTGAAACCCTATCATGTTGTGGGAACGATCTGTGGCCACACTCATAGTCGCAAGATTGCACGCTGGAATGGTACGAATAATGACCGAGTCACAGAAGGTGTGCCCTTTCTGAACACTGACAACGCGGCGCATTTTTCCAAACCCGACCAAGCGATTTTGCATGTCGAACTGGACGCCGCAGAAATGCGAATTCGAGAATTCAATACCAGCGACGGCTGGACATCTGGAACTTGGAATCCCCAAATGTGGAAAATCTCCCTCAATACATGAGACTTTTGTCCAAACAGTGGAACTCGCACGAAGTTCCTATAAGCCGACGGGGTAGCGGAATGCGTCAAGGGTGATTTTGTGAGCCGTCGGCGCTAGCCGCGGTTCTCGAAGTTTGGTGCGTGCTTGGATTTGGCTCGTTCCAATGCAAGTTGAACTGGAAGTATTCTGCATTGGCAGGTTTATAGGTGATGAACGATTGCTCCTTCGGTCACCCGCGGCTAGCGCCGTCGGCTCACACTGCCCCACTGCGTCGTCGGTCATAGTGCCGAACCTCAATCCACAGCCACTAAGCCAACGTCGCCCCTTGAGCATTTCAGCCAACTGGCGGCGGACTCTTGGACGGTTACTGCGCAGACTGGTCGGAAGATGCAGCATACTTGGAAATGGGGGCCTGGAAAAACTCTATTGAACGATGGACCGCTGATGAATGAATCATCACTCAGCAAAACGACGGCCACCGTTGACGTTGATGCACTGTCCGTTAACGAACTCCGCCGCTGGGCTTGCAAGCCAGCCGATTGTGTTCGCGACATCTCCCGCAGCGCCCCAGCGAGCGAGCAGGGATTCATCTCGCGCACGATTATCCCAGTATTCACTCGACTCGTTACCCCAGGCGGTCTTGATCCAACCCGGTGCAACGCAGTTGACGCGAATCTGCGGCGCGACACTCATCGCAAGGCTGTTCGTAAACGCCATCACCGCAGCCTTGGTGGTACAGAACAACTGCCCCGAGTCCCCTGACATGCCCAGCAGAGCTTGATCCCAGCCGATGTTGATTATCGTCGGCTTGTTCTCAGAAGTTTGCGTGGCCATCCTCGCAGCCACTTCGCGACTGAGCCCCATGGTTCCCTGCAAATCTGTGGCGAGTAAGTACTGCAGTTTGTCGTCAAAGGACCAACCGCGAGCCTCAGTGGTCAGTACATCTGCGCCAGCGTTGTTGATCCACACGTCCACGTGTCCAGACCAAGCAAATGCGGCTCGAACCAAATCACCTCGAGCCCGCGCGTCCGCAACATTTGACAGAACACACAGTGAGCGTCTGCCAAATTGTTTCAAAATCTCGGTGGCTGTGGCTTGCACGCCGGCAATGTTCTTGCGAGCGTGCAAGACGAGAGCGCATCCGTCTTCCGCAAGCCGTAAGGCAGTCGCCCGGCCAATTCCTGAAGAACTGCCAGTGACGACTGCGACGCGCGGACGATCTTGATTGCGTTGGGCGTTCATCCTGGTTTATTGAAAAGCGTATGATGTTCAGAGGTAGCGGAAGCCGTCAAGGCTTTCGGGATCGGAGTATCGCATCGAAATGCTTGAAGCTTATCGATATTGGGTAGCGGAAGCCGTCAAGGCTTTCGAGGGCTACCGGTAGCCGCCGCTGCCAAGCGGCGGTTAGTCACCCCGCATCGTGTCCACCGTCTGGCGACGGTGGCTACTCGAAATGCTGACGCATTCCGATACCAAGCAGGATCATTGGATGCCTCAACCTAATGCGTTGGGGCAGAGATGTTCACACCTTCAGTACCACTCTTTGGCGGATGGAAGAACAAGGCCAAGGCAATGGCTGCGATGGTTGCAATCGCACAAGGTACCAGGAACAAGCCGCGGAAATCGGTCTTGCCTTCAACGGTAAACACTTCTTGGAACAGCCAAGGGCAGACCGAGTTGGCGACCAACGCTCCCACGCCCAGGATCATCACATTGAACAGACCTTGCGCGCTGTTTCGAACGTCTTTGGGGAAGTACTCATCGACAAAGATGTAAACCGTCGCAAAGAAGAATGCATAGCACACACCATGCAACATTTGAATGATGATGATCAAGACGGGTTGGTCAGGGAAAAACGCATACACCGCGAATCGCGCCGCGTGTCCAAGGATGCCGACGATCATGGTGGTCCGCCAACCTAAGTTCTTCAAGGTGATCCCGAGCACAAACATGGTCAGAATTTCGAACAGTTGTCCGACACTCATCACAGGCATGATCCAATTGCCTGGGATTCCCACACCACCAACTTCTTTGGCAGCACCTAGGAACTGACCGGTCCAGTTGAAATAGCAATTGTGCACAAACGAGTCCATGAAGGTTACTACCCACAGTACCAACACAAACGGATGCGCCAGCAGTTTGATTGCTTCGAACCAAGCCAAGCTCTCCGCACCACCTTCAGCTTTTTTAGGCGGTGTGTGTGGCAAGACGAGACTAAACGCGGCGAGCAACAAAGATGCGATTCCAGCGACGACATAAGTCCACTTCGTAGCACTCTTCAATTCATCCCCTGCCAGCGGATTTGCCAGTGCAGCACCGATCCAATCGACAAAGCCCGATGGATTGGCTGCCTGAACTGCCGCCCAATTAACGAAGATGAAAGTGAAGGGCCATGCAGCTAGGATCCATCCAAAAGTCCCACCCATACGCACGATGCCGAATTCGTTCTGTGCGTCTTTCATGTTTGCAAAGGCGATCGAATTCGTAATCGAAATGGTCGGCACATACAGCAAGCAGTGAATCAGCATCAACACGAAGAACGAAGTGAAGTCGGTGACAAAGCCGCAACCGAGAATCGCCAATCCGCCCACCAAGTGGCTAAATGCCAAGAATTTCTCAGCCGCGAAGTTTCGGTCCGCGAATTGATTGCTGAAGAACATCCCAACGATCGCAGCCACCGGAAACGCGTTGAGAATCATCGACTGTTGCCAGGGAGTGAATCCAAGTCCGGGCAGATATCCAAAGATCAACGGCAACCAGGCGCCCCAAATGAAAAACTGCAAAACCATCATCACGAACAGTTTCAGTCGCACGCCCATGTGTCACTCCGCAAACGTTTTGAAAAAGTTTATTGAAATTGCAATTGGCGCTGCCACTTTGGACGCTCGCACCAGTGCGTCTGAAACCACTACTTATCGATCATGCCGATCTCGGCTAGCCATTTTTTACAAAGTGTTGGCCACTGTTCTGCGGCCCCCGAGCCCGCAGCTAGCCCCAATCCGTGTCGACCTTTGTGAAACGTGTGCAATTCACCGGGCACGCCAGCCGTTACCATGGCTAAATAAAATCGTAGGCTATTCTCCGCCGGCACTACCTTGTCTTCCGCCGTGTGCCAGAGAAACGTTGGTGGCGTTTGACTCGTCACCTGTTTTTCGTTCGACAACGACTTGATCAACTCAGGCGATGCATCAGCACCCAGCAAGTTCTTCTGACTGCCACTGTGAGTAAAGCTTTCGCCGAAGGCGATCACTGCATACGACAGAATGCCAAAGTCAGGCCGACTGCTCAAGCGATCGATCGGATCCGTCGCGTCGGCTTTCCCCAAGTCGAAATGAGTGAGAACGGTCGACGTCAGATGACCACCGGCTGAAAAGCCGATCATGCCAAGCCGGTTGGGATCGATCTTCCAATCTTCAGCGTGGCTGCGCGTCAATCGAATCGCTCGCTGAGCGTCGAGCAACGGATTGGGATGACCGTAACCGCGTCCACGATGACGGTAAGAGACAATCACTCCAGCCATCCCCATTTCATTGGCCCACTTCGCCATTTGATGACCTTCATGGTCCATCGCCAAGCCCCCGTAGCCTCCACCCGGACAGATCATCAACACGGGTGTCGGTTGCTTGGCATTCTCGGGCAAGTAAACAATAACGGTTGGAATGTCTTTCTCAGCGGTGCCAAGGGCGTTCGGCGCATCACCTTCCCACAGTCGAATCGTCTTTGGTTCAGCGGCTTGCAAGGGCGCGAGCATGATCGAGACGAAGAGAATGCAAGACAAGACAGACGGGGCAAATGGCCCCATCCTTCGGCTTGGTAGTTTGGAATCATTGATCCCGAGCGGCTGGACGTGAGTCCGCTTGCGGATGACGCGAGCTGTGGTCATTTTGGCTCTCGAAGGAATGGCGGGAGGAGTGGTGTGAGGTTGGTTGATAGTGCGTCTAGACGCTTGTTTTAGTCATTACTGCTTGGCGAATTCTCGTTTGGCGGCGCTTAGCACATCGCGCAGCACAAATAGACTTTGGGCCGTCGAATCGCCAGGGTTTAGCGTAGCGTAACGAATCCCCTGACGAAAACAATCGACCATTAAACTCAAAAATCGCGTTCGATCAACTTGAATCAGCTGGTAGGGCGCATCGCAGCACTTTTCGGCATAATCGGTCGCCCGCTGCTCCGTCGAAAACAGCGCAACGGTAATTTGTTGCTCAGTCGGCAATTTCTCATCCGCCAACCGCCACATCGCCAACGATCCTTCGGCTGCGGACCCGAGGACAACTAACCAAGGGTCAAGCTCAACTGCGTTTGGGTTTTGATTCAACATCTTATTCTTTCGCACGGTCTCATTTGCGGCTCGCGCCCAGCCCTGTTTCAACTAGGATACTAACTATGCAGCGAGAAATACGCCACTTATGGCCGTCCTCTCGCACAATTCGCTCGAATTCGGGCCTCCGTTCACCGCAAAAGTCTCCATGTCCACCGCTGACAACTCAGAACGTCCACAAAACTCCGCCCCAAAATTCCCGGGAAACAACCGCGGACCTAAGAAGCCTTCAAACAGTAAGCCTTCAAACAACCGGCCTGCATTGCGCCCCAAGGGCCCAGCAGCGGCTCCCTTGGCACCAGGAACGATCGAAGACGAAATGGGAGTTCCCATTCCTGGCGTGATTCTTTCACCGGAAGCTTGGGTAAGCACCGCTATTAAACGTTTGCCCGAAGGCGCATTGAACTTCGCGGAGATCTTTGGTCGGACCGCGCCGATCGCTATCGACATCGGTTGTGGCAATGGCCGGTTCGTTCTATCGTCCGCCGTTAGGCGACCCGAGTGGGACCACCTGGCGATCGATATCTTGCCTATGGTCATTCGATATGCAACTCGCCGGGCCAACCAACGTGGCTTGAGCAATTGTCGCTTTGCGGCCTGCGATGGTTCCCGATTGCTGTCGCAACACTGCGGACCAGCTTCTGTCGATGAGATTCATATCTACCACCCGCAACCCTATTCTGATTCGGAGAGCCAGCACCGTCGGATGTTGACCCCTGAGTTCATGGCGCTGGTGCATCGCGTGCTGCGTCCCAATGGCAAGCTGTTTCTGCAGACCGACATTCCAGCGTATTGGGAGTACTTTAAGCAGTTAGTTTCAGCCACGATGCAATGGCATGATCAAGTCGGACCTTGGCCCGAAGATCCCCATGGTCGTTCTCGCCGGGAGTTCTTGGCAACTGAGCAAGGACTAAGCATCTATCGCGGGTGGGCTGAGAGGCGTGACGATTTGGATGAAGCAGCTTTGGCTGAACTGATCGTTAGCTTGCCCCAACCAACTTTTACCGTTGAAAACTCCCAAGCTCAATCGGCTCGTAAAGATCGCAAACGCGGCAATTGGCGTTCGGGTCGTCGCCGTCGATAAGTGTAACGTGCGGAGCTTCGGATTCTCGGAATACTTGGCGGATGCAGCCTCGCATAATCGCTCTTCTTGGTATCCAAACCAGCGAAATTGAAGACGCTGGAACAACATGCCAGATTAGATGAAGGGTAGAGAAATGTTCAAAGTTCTATTGTCAGCCTTAGTCGCTTTTGCACTTGTGGTTAGTACTCCGTCCGTCACATCCGCTGGCGGTGGGAACGGAGGTGGCGGAAAAGTTAAGCCAGTAACGACGCGCATCACTGGCGCGATTTCCAAGATCCAACTTATGGCTGGCGGCGCAGTCAAAGTCACAATCGGGACCAGCTACTATGCAACTGGTTCCGCAGTCATCAATAGCACAACGAAAATGCGTCTTAATGGAGTTCAAGCCGGCGTCAATCCACGCAGTTACAAGCTGGGTGATTATGCTGAGATCGATGTACAGCTGAATGGCATCGCCTACAAGATCGAAGCCACGCGATAGTCTGCCGAGCGCTAGTCAGCCGTGCCAAATAGGGAAATTGCAGCGGCTTTCCGACCTAACAAATGATTGCTACTGAGAAGGTGCTGTAGGTTGCGGGCCCAGGCTGGAAGCCTAGGCTACTAGAAGAGATTCTTGAGGCATAGTTGCGACCAGACTTCGAAACGGTCGATGTTGCTCTTGATCATGTCGATGGCTTCAAAGCCGCTATCGACCAGCTCCGCTTCGCGGGCCCGGGCGGCTGGCGATTGGAGGGTGAGCAGGTGAACAACGCCTAGATGGACGCGGCCGACTGCGGAAGTGTCATCGTAAATGAAACCAACCAGCCGCTCTTCATAGGGGGCTTCGATGATCGTCTCTTCGGTTAACTCACGCATCATCCCCGAGCGATATAGATCGCTGCTATCAGCGTCCTCGCGCGAAATGTGACCACCAATGCCAATGCTTAGTTTGGCATGTAGCCGCTTCTCGCCTTGACCTTTGCCGCGTGTGTACTGAAAAATCTTCCTCACGCCGTCGACTTCGGCTTGAAGAATTGCGTACGGGATGAGTTGCTTGAAGGTTGGGTCTTCTTCAACTGTGCTGCGCGGTCGAAACTCCATGAACTCGGGGTTCAACAGCGCGTCCAAATCGGGCTGATGAAAGGGGCGGAAACCACTGAAATCACCGAGTAGGCTCAACCGAGACTCTGGAATGACAAGCACGTGTTCTTCAGACAATTGAGTTCATCCTACAGTAAATTTCGCTCGAATCCGCACACCTATCGTAAGCCGAGCCAACATCGTACTATCGAGCGACTACAGTGCCAAGTGTGTCGCCGATCGCGACCGCTTTCCGCACAATTGGCTCGCGATTCCTCACGAGTCCGCACGCTTTCAATCGTTTACTTTAGAAAACACGATCTGCTGAGCTTTGAAACATTCGAATGGACAGCTACGCACTCATCGATTTTGGCGATGGCCGAAAACTGGAACGCTTCGGCTCAGTTGTGTTGGATCGCGTCTCACCTGCGGCGATCGACACGCAGCGGATCAACGCAGATTGGAGCGAGGCAGATCTGCGACTGGACGAACGCGGCGAAGTGCTGAGTGGGAGTCTCAAGGTTGGTAATTGGACGGTTGAAATCGCTGACATACGTTTCAAACTGCGAGTTACTCCGTTTGGTCACGTCGGAGTTTTTCCGGAACAACTTGCCAATTGGCGCTGGTTACAATCGCTGCGAAACGATCGTAGTGAGCACGTTTCGCCTCGGCTGGCGCTAAATCTGTTCGCGTACACGGGCGGTTCGACGTTGGCGCTGGCACAAGCGGGTTTTCAGGTCGTGCATGTCGATGCTTCGGCCCCCTCGGTCAAATGGGCGCGAGAGAACGCGTCCAGCAATGGACTCGATGAGCATCCGGTTCGCTGGATCGTCGAAGACGCCCGCAAGTTCACTGCCCGCGAGGTAAAACGCAAGCGACGTTACGACCTGATCGTGCTTGACCCACCCAGCTTTGGGCATGGGCCGGGCGGACATCGCTGGGAGATTGAACACGATTTGTTTCCGCTGCTTGAAAACTGCCTTGGAATACTTCATGAAGGTGGCAAGATTCTCTTGACCGCGCACTCGGTGACACCTTCTCCCGAAGAGATTGTGGCTTGGCTGGCACCGCAGTTGCGAGATAGTGGACGCGTGCATAGCAAACGACTCTCGATACCCGATCGCAGCCATCGTCAACTTGATTGTGGATTCTGCGTGCGTGTGGAGACTTAGTAGCTGCCTTTTTCATAACCCGAAGCAGTGAGCGAGGGAAATCGAATCCCTTACGCTGCAACTCTGTTCATGGACGATTCGAGCTGCTCCAACTAACATATGCGGAGCGTGCTTGCCTATTTCCGTGCTTGCCTATTTCTCAGTGACTTTCTTCCGCGACTCAACGCACAGGCTGCTGTATGCGATTAATTGGAATTGTTCTAGGTATGGCGGCTATTTGTCTTGGAGATGTATCTCTGGCGATAGCCGATCAAGAAGCCCTTCAAGAAGCCATGCGAGTGGAAATCGACGCGCGCGATTTGCCTCGTAAGTTGCTGCACGCTCGACTTGAAATTCCACTAACCGAATCCGCAACGGAACAGAAAGTCGCTCTGTGGTATCCCAAGTGGGTGCCTGGTTCGCACGGACCCGGTGGCCCAATAGCTAACGTGGCGGGATTGCGAATCGAGGATCCTGCTGGCAAAGTACTCCATTGGCAGCGTACACCTGGCGAAGTCTATCGGTTGGAGGTAACTGTCCCAGCTAACACCAAGGGCTTGCGAGTCGCGATGCGTTATATCACGAACCAGCCGACGACTGGTTCGATGGGGCACGATTCTTGGGGCAGTTCGAAACTGGGTGTGATCAGTCCGAACACGATCCTACTGTATCCTGAACAAGCTGATATCTATGTGCAGCAAGTGGTCACGACGCTGGTTCTGCCTCATGCATGGCAAATGTCCACGGCGCTGCCGCTGGACGAATCAGCGCCAGGCAATGCCGACTTGCAGTACAAGTCGGTGTCGTTGAGTCGCTTTGTGGACAGTCCGATTATGTGTGGTCCACATCACAAGACATATGATTTGGTTGAGCCAGCCCATGCAGGCAGAATTCCTCCACATCGTTTGCAAGTGTTTGGTGACGATGCAGTCCAATGTGAATTGAATGAAGAAGTGGTTCAGAAGTATCGATCGATGGTGACTCAAGCCGCGTTGTTAACTGGATCGCATCCGTTTGATCAGTTCGACATACTGCTCGGTGTGACCAATCAATTGCCCGCCAATGGACTCGAGCATGCGCGGTCGACGTTCAACGTGCTGCCTCCAGCGGCGCTGGCATCCGCAAATCAACTGCGCGGCTGGAATCGCTTGTTGGTGCCACATGAGTACATGCATGCTTGGTGCGGTAAGTATCGCAGACCGGCTGGCATGGTTTCCAGTTCCTTTCATAATCCTGAAAACACCGAGTTGCTGTGGGTTTATGAAGGCTTGACGCAGTACCTTGGTGAACTCGTCGAAGCGCGATGTGGTTTGATGACTGGCGAGCAGTTCACTCATCGGCTGTTGGTTGAGCTGCGGAATGCGACTCATCAGCAAGGTCGAGACTGGAGAACTTTGGCGGACACAGGGGCTGCTTCGCATATTCTGCGAGATGGCAGCGACGCTTGGCCTGGGCTTCGTCGAAGCCAAGATTTTTATATGGAAGGTATGCTCTTTTGGCTGGAAGCGGATGCTATTTTGAGAAAAGAAAGCGACGGCAGTAAGTCGCTGGACGATTTTTGCCATGAGTTCTTTCGAGCCTCGGGCGATACGCCGCGTCCGAATCCGTACAGCCGCGAAGACTTGGTCCGCATCTTAAATTCGCTGGCACACTTTGATTGGGATGGTCTCATTCGCCGTCGCGTTGAATCGTTCCAGTCGGCGTTCGATCCATCGGTGGCTGGATTGCTTGGCTATCGATTTGAATTGCAATCGGAAGCGCTGCCCGTGCCGGCTGATACTTTCCGTTATGCCGGTGGCATTGATGCCTACGACTCAGTCGGAGCCACGTTTTCGAGTGATGGCCGCGTTCGCAATTTGTTGCTGGGTAGTCCCGCTGATCAGGCGCGGTTGATGCCCGAGATGAAGATTGTTGGCATTGGAAAATTCCAATGGAGTGCTTCGAGATGGGCTAAGGCGCTGGCTGAAACGAAAAATGGAACCGCTATTGAGCTCAAAGTCCTCGATGGGGATGAGATCAAGTTGATCCAGCTGCATTACTTCGATGGTCCGCGTTGGCTGAATCTCGTTCGTGAAGCTGGATCGGAAGATATGTTGGCGGAGATTCTCAAGCCGCTCAAGGAGTAAGTATTGTATGGCCCTCGCTGACGCTTCGGGTTAGTGATGCTGCCACAATTGGGACAATTGTGCGACACTTTAGAGCAGCTTTGACTTGTCGAAGGCATGAGCCAATCCGAGCAGGCTGAGTTCTTCGTTCTTGGAGATGCGGTTGCCGATGCCTAGGATGCCACCTGCTGCTTGTGCTACGCGGCGGGCTCTATCTATGGTTGCATGGCGCACTGCAGCTAAGCTGTTCTCATCGAGTTCGCGAGCCAAGCCGCGCGCGTAGTTATGCCATGCATCGAGCAGTCCTTGGTCGAGTTCGGTTTCAAGCCATCCTTCGAGCAACTTATAGCTGGCTGATTCGGGCTTAATGCCGATCGCTTCAGCCGCTTTTAGGATCGCGGTGCGCTCGCTATCAGCCACTTCGCCGTCGGACCAAGCCACACGCAACAAGGGTAACAGACTAAACGCGGTGAACGATTCGGCATTAACGCCAACTCGAATCAAGTCATCGAGTACTGCCGCATCATGCACATGGGATACTTCACTCAGTTGAGCTCGCAGTGCGTCTTCGTCTCCCAAGGCTCGCAAGTATTCGAGTATGGCTGCGTCTTTCTCGCGATAGGATTTCTCCTCCAACGCTCGACTGATGTCTATCAACAGATCTCGACTCATGACGTTCTTCTTACAAAGGTTGTGCTGAGGGTTCAAAAGCTAGCGTTGCGCTGGCGTTGGGTTTCGAATGGATGTTTTGATATTGCGCCAGTTGGTACTTGATGCGATCGGGCTGACGTTTTGATCATTTTTTCATAACCCGAAGCGTTAGCGAGGGACCAGTCTGCGGGCCTTGCTGCATCGTCAAGTCGACGCCGTAACTCGGTCCCTCGCTAACGCTTCGGGTTGCGAAAGGCTGAAGCTCGCAACGTCAAAAATGGGCTCCGGGTACCAAATGGCGCGCAATCTCAATTCTACGTGTTGGCTGCGAGGGTGGCTGTGGGAATGACGACATTTGGGCGTAGCCTGCTCATGGTTTTGGCAAAGCGTGACGATAGTAACGATTAGTCCTGTGGTCGGACGTTGTTTTCAAGTTTTTCTATTGCAAGCGTTCAAAAACGGGAGCGTCAGCCTCATGCGCATTGTTTGCGGACCACCTAATCTGCCGCGACTACTTTTGATTGCACTTGCCGTTACGGCAACTCAAGCCGACGTGGCTCGTTGCCAGCAAACTGGGCTGCAAGCTGCGCCCCGAATCGCGCAAGCCAATGTGCCTGCGCTGGGAAATGCGCAGCCTGGGGCGTCGCGCGCTGAGACGCCAGGACCACCGATTATCATCAATTCGGCTCCGCCAGCCAACTATACCAACGACTCGCTTGGCGAACCAGCAGAACCGGTTTCAAGGGTGCAAGGTGGATTGCCGGTTGAGCTGATTCTGCCTCCGCCTTCCGACGAAGTTCGAGCTCTGGCGAAACGATTTGTTCGAGCCGAGATAGACCCACAGTTGCCATTGTCACTGGCCGTAGGGCGTCCCAAGATCCTGCAGTTTAACGAGACGCCGATGCGGATTTTCTTGCCCGGCGATGACATCGTGACTGCGGAGATACTGGATCAGAAATCGGGAAGAGAGATCGGCTTAACCGGTCTCAAGCCAGGCAGTGCAACCTTGACCCTGTGGTTTGAGGATCCTTCAAGTCCAGAGGGTAAAGCCATTGTTAGCTACCTCGTGCAAGTCTACAAAGACCCGTTGCTCACGCGACCACTTGGGAACTTGCAAGATGAAATCAATGCATCGTTTCCAAACTGCTTCATTGAATTGACGGAGTTGGGTGGGCGGTTAGTGGTCAAGGGCCAAGCTCAAGATGCGGTGCAAGTGGTTCAAATCTTGCAGATATTAGCCGGTGCGCGCGGTGTAACGAGTGCGATTACGCGGGTCAACAATACGCCCACCGTTACCAATGCCCTAAACTTCACGCAGCCCGATGACCAGCTCGCTCAAGAAGAGGAAGCTGCGCTGCGGCGCGAGACGCTCGATCCATTAGCACTTGCGAGGGCAGGGATCGTTAATCTCATCCGTATTCCAGGTGAACAGCAAGTAATGTTGCGTGTTACGGTAGCGGAGGTCAATCGCAACGCCGCGCGCAGCATCGGACTGAACTTCTCCGTTGACGATGACAATGGTTCAGTCTTCAGGTCAGTGACCGGCGGTGTTTCGGGTAACCTGCTCACCTCGCTTGATTCAGGGCAAGTTCGACTGGCAATTGAAGCCTTGCGGAAGATGAGTTTATCGAAGACGCTCGCCGAGCCAAACTTAGTGACACTCAACGGCATGCCTGCCAACTTCCAAGCTGGCGGGGAGTTCCCGATTCCAATCATCTCAGCCGGTGGGGCTGGTATCGGTCAAAATTTGCAAGGCGTGGCTTTCATTCCGTTCGGGGTGCAGCTGCGGTTCGTACCATTGATTCAAGATCGTGATGTGATTCGACTGCAATTGCGTGCTCAGGTTAGTACTCGCGATGAATCTTTGGGGACGAACATTGGTGGTGGTGCGGGCGGCACAGCTGTGGCGGGCCTCAATAGTCGGACGGTGTCGACCAACGTTGAACTAAGAAGCGGTCAGACATTGGCCGTTGCGGGGATCTTGCAAACCAATTTTGGATCAAGCAGCGATCGCGTGCCGTTCTGGGGGGACCTGCCGGTCATTGGTGCGCTCGGTGGCATTAATCGCTCCAGCGCGGGTGAGCAAGAGCTGGTGATTCTCGTCACTCCCGAATTGGTTGCGCCAGTGGATGCGTGTGCGCTCCCAAGCTTGCCCGGCAGCGATGCACTGGAACCAACAGATATCGAATTCTTCGTTAAGAATCGGCTTGAGAGTCGACGCGGGCAAGATTTCCGGTCTTCTGTGCGAACGGACTTTGCTCGGCAGCGTGTGCCCGATCGGTGCTGTCCGGATCAGTACTTGATTGGTCCCGTTGGACCGAGCGATCGTGCCTTAAGTCCACTTGCGCCGCCGCATGCTGCACTGCAGTCTCCGTTGGCTGCACAAGCTCGTACGCCAATGCACATGAATTCGAACACGCCGCACATGAACTCGGCCAACATGCCGACGGCGCAAGGAGCGGGTGTTGTGTCGGCTGCGCCAACGGTCAATCAGCCCAGTAGTGAAATGGCGGTGCAACCATGAGCCTTCGGTCGAAAGTATTGATGGGCTGCCTGTGCGCACTCATTGTCATTGATGGTGGTGGGTGCAGAGGTACTTGGGAGTTCTTTGATGTGGATCGCTGTGCAACGATTCCCAGCGGCGCTATTCCAGCTCCCGTAGGAACGCACGTGAACGCATGGCAAGACGGACAGGTGGCGTCTGCGGCTAAAGACCGAGGCGTGTTTTATCAAAACGAGTTCTTGCCCAAGTCGGCTGAACTGAGTCCGTCGGGTAGAGAGCATGTCGTCGAGGCCGTACAACAATCGTTGTACAACTCAGTACCCATCGTCGTCGAACAATCGAGCGACCCGGCCCTCGATGGAGCGCGCCTGCAAACTGTGCATGCGACGTTTGCAAGTGCGGGTGTCGTGCTTGCACCCGAGCAGATTTTTGTTGCCAAACCTGCCGCACATGGATTCGATGGCTTCCGGGCTCAACAAGCCGTCCGATCGTCGATGATCAACGGTGGTGGAGGGATGGCTGGCGGCGGTGGCATGGGCGGAGGCGGTATGGGCGGCGGTGGCATGGGCGGTGGCGGTGGAGGCATGGGCGGAGGTGGCTTCGGTGGCGGAGGGATATTCTGATGTCACTTCGCGATTCTGGTTGGGGCCGCGTGATTGCAACCTGCGTGACTTTGGCATTGCTGAGTCTGTGCAACGGTTGCAGCCCGTGGTCAAAATCAAAGCTGTTCGATGTCAAGTCCTTTAGCCGATCCTCGCCTCGCGCGAGCTCGAAGTCTGAAGTGAAAGTCAAACCGCTGTCCAACGCTGAGCAGCGTAAACTCTGCTTGGCAACTGCGGAGCAATTAGTACAGGCGCAACATTGGTCCGAAGCCGCTCAGCTCTACTTGAAAGCCGAGGCATTGGGCAAGCCTGGCCAAGCACTGGATCGTGAGCTTGCGCCGGTTCTTGCCGCCAATGGACAATACCCAGAGTCGATTGAGCGTTATCGACGTTTGTTGGGAAAGTCCCCGAACGACGCGGCGCTGGAGGTCAACTTTGCCTGGACCTTGATGGAGGCGGGCAACCTGGCCGAAGCTGAAGAGCACCTTCGAAGCGTGCTGCGACGCGAGCCGAAAAATGAGTTGGCCCGCATGAACTTAGGGACACTTCTGGCGAAATCGGGGCGAACTGCCGAAGCTTATGATGCCTTCCAGGCTGTCGTGGGGGAGTCGGCCGCTCACCATAATATAGGTGTCTTGATGCTGGATCTCGGCGAAAGGGAATTGGCCAAGCAGGCGTTTGAGAATGCCTTGGCGTGCTCGGATTGTACGCCCCAAACCCAGCAATTTTTGGCCGCGTTGTCAAAAGAAGAAACAACTCTGCTGCGGTGAATCGGTGGTTAAGGGCGGCCGAATATCGGGTCAGACAGTTGAAAACCTTTCCGATTGTGCTTTAATGAAGGTTGTGAGCCTTTTTTCGGAGCTGAACCTTTTTTCGGCGAATAGCGTACCAACAACGGCGCTCTTCCTCCTTACCGAATGTTCTGATGAATCACCTGCGTCCTATCTTGACCTGCTTGGCGATTGCGTCGCTCCTAGTGAGCGATGTGGTTATCGCTGTGCATTCGGCAAGTTGTTCGCATGGCTCGGTCAGCCAAGTTGAGGAAGTGGTAAAGGGCACCAGCAAGGACCCGAGTGCAAAGCACTGCTGCTTCCACCATCATTGTGGCCAGCACACAGATGTGCAGTCCGACGGTTCTCAGCCGGCTGCACCCGAGCATGACAGCGATCAGTGTACGATCTGCCGTGGAGCCTTAGTTTGCCGGTTCGCAGTGCTTTGTGACACAGTTCTTCCCCCTTCCATCGAAGGCCCTGTGAATCGAGTCGCTGACACTGAAGCGACTCTCGCGCTAGCCCCCGAATTCTCTTCTGCTCTTTCTGAGCGTGGTCCACCGGCTTAATCGCCCGGTTGCTTGTTCTTGCTTGCTGCCGTGATGATCCTGCGCACTAGCCAATACGCATTGGCAAATTGCTTTGGTGATCTTCGCGTCAAGCAGCGTTCAACAAGCTGTATATGAACCAAGGGCGTAGCCTCGTCTGCGGCCCGAGTTCTGTTCACGTTTTATGTACCACCGACTATCGCTGCCTGTCCTGCGAACTTTTGCTGCGAACTTTTGTTCAGCGATGGCAGCCAACGTCCCTTAATGCTCATCATGCCATCTTGCGACTTACGCTGCTCGGAGCCTTGTGCTTGCGTGCGTGGCGTACACAGATGCATGGTCCATAAACAGCACATCCTCCAGTACATCTTCGCAGTCCTGAAAGTCCACTATGTCCACTGCCATTCAGCAACCGGGTACTCCCCTCGATACGCCAGTGGTTTCGAAGTCTGAGCGCTCTGATTTGTTGTTAACACGGCTACTGAATACTGACTTCTGCCCGCAATTCAATCGCTATGTCTACTGGTTGAAAGAACCTGTAGGCTGGTTTGCGTTGGCCGCGACCGCAAGTCTGCTGGTCGGCGCGTTCTTGAGCCCGATTGGATGGACGCTGGCGGCGGGGTTGATCGCGATGATCGTTGCAGGACTGGCACTCCCTTGGATTGCCATTCGCTTCACCGAATGCACGCTTGAGCCAGTCCTCAGCGAGATCAACGAGCACGAGACAAGCCAATTGATGTTGACTGTTCGTAATCGCTTGCCATTGCCGCTGTGGGGGCTGATGGTTGAAGGGTATCTGGCATCTCCCGTTGTTCAAACCGGCTTGATCGGTGACGCATCGCTCGAGAGTGACCCGACACCGGATGTTGGCTTGGCTTGCGTGCCTCCTTTGTGCAACGCCACTTTTCGCTTGTCGATTCGGCCAGAGTATCGGGGATTTTATCCTGTCGAAGCTCCAGTCGTGGCCTGTGCGTTTCCTTTCGGAATTTGGACCGCTAGACGAAAGATCAAGCATGTAACTCCGGTCACTGTCTGGCCCAAACGAGTTGACTTGAGCGGGTTGCTGGATATCGGCGGTGCAAAAAATGCCGATGAGGGAGTGGGTGAACGCGTTGGATCTTCGGGAGATTTCCTCGGGGTAAGAGCCTTCCGGCGCGGCGATTCGCTGCGGAGTATTCATTGGGTACAAACGGCTCGTTTGGATTCACTGGTCGTTTGCGATCGTACAGGCCCACAACGTCAAACAGTTTCGCTCGAATTGGATACTCAGCCGATCGAAGATGGCCTGCTGGTCAATCGCGAGCATTTGGCGTGGCGGATCCGCATCGTGGCCAGTCTGGCTGAGTTGCTGTGTGCACGCCATATTCCTTTTCAGTTAGTTATTGATAACGATACGCACGTTCTGGCTATGGGGAAACGCGGTCTCAAGCAAGCCCTTGACCTATTGGCGGCGATTCCGCTCGATCAACGGATCGATCCGGCGGAAGTACGTGAATCGATCACCTGCCACCTCTCAACGCGAATTTGCGTTGGTTTGCCTCAGTTCGGATTTGGCAAATCGCAAGCTCGGCAGGTGGGGTTGAACGTTAGTCAGCCCTCGACAGGCTTTCGTAGTCATGCGCGACAACACACAACCAATGTTGACTTGAACGACGAGTTGCTTGTGCAACTGAACCACTTCTTGAGCGAGGCGAGCCATGCGTGCTTCGCGGCTTAGCGAGAATCGTCGACGCATAGGCGCGATCGTTCTGGCCGTCATCGCCATTGGAGCTTTGGTGCGATTGCGGTCGACTTGTGAGGCTTACGGTGTGTTGGCGGTCGATATTGGACTGAACGCACTGCTCGTTATCGGAACCGCTTGGATGGTTGCCAGAGCCTCAGCGCCTGGCCGCCAGTCGACCGCTACGAAGCCAACCATCACACGCAATCCTCAGACGCTGATGATGATTGGTGCCACTGCGTCGGTGCTTTTCCCGCTGCTTGCCAATACAGTTGAGCGTAAACTCGGTGAGGGAACAGGCACTGAGATTGCCTACATGAGTGTACTGGCCTGGGGTGGTTTGGTCGCGGCAGTGTTCGCAAAACTGAATCGGACAATCAGTATCTCAGTCGTCTGTAGTGGGTTCTTAACGCTCTTTACTACAGTCAGCTCTGATCACCAGTCAGCCGTTTATTATGCGTTCCTATGGGGACTGGTCTGCCTCTGGTGGCTGATCGCGAATCATTGGGAACGGGTCGAATCCTGTCAAATCGATACGGTCAGTTCGAATAAAGTACGCATGCCATTGGCAATTGTGGCTGGCAGTGTTGTTTTTCTGGTGGCTGCCTGGAGTGCGAGTGGTCGATCGGTGATGTTTAATCGCTTGCAGGCTGAGTTGATGCCAACCAGTGGTGGCACAAGCATGAGCGACTCCAGTGCCAGGTCAGGCGTTGGCGACGGCGATGCTGTGGTTGCGGCCCGAGACCACGCGGCCTCGTTTGGTGCGGTGGAAACCGATGTGTTTCTGGATTCTCCGCAACCCAGCTTGTTCGACATCTTCAATGAAACGTTCGGTGAACCTGTCCGGAAGAAGAAAAGCGAACGTGCAATCGCACTCGAGCCACGCGGAGATCAATCGACTAGCTCTCGCACCGCGCAATCCAACACGACCACGCAGTCGTTTACGATTCATCGCAGTGATCCCAAGCGACGGAAGCCCCTCAAGGATGTGGCTTCGAATGCGGCCATGTATTGGATCGGCCGCGCCGGAGAACGTCTGGCAACGCAGCGGTACACGCACTTCGATGGTGTGGAGTGGCACCAAACCGTTTCGCCGGCTTCGCCAAGAATTTTTGAGCAGAAAATCGGCGATCGTGTTTGGTTCGGTGCGGACGCGAATAACGGTTTAGCGCTTGGTCCCTTCGTGGAATCCAATGCCGAAGCGATTAAGTTCACCAAGTTTCGCTCCAATCGCATTCCTGCACCTGCCGGAGTGGAGATGTGGCATATCGACAAAGTCGATCAAGCTGACTTCTTTGGATTCTCGTCGGATCGTTGCCTTGAGATGCCAGGGCGTGATTTTGTGCCCGATTACACGACCGTCCGCTTGGTCAATCGCTCCATCGACTTGGAAAAACTCGCGGCGCTGACCAAGATGTGCCCAGGTGTTTCCGTTAGTGAACATCCAAGTGCCGGTGATTTAGCGAACGATGCAGGTGTCCTAGCCGCCAAGCAACTTGTGCAAGGCTGGATCCCGAATCCACTGCACGAATGGGAAAATGTACAGTTGGTGGTTGATCGTTTGCGAAGTGAGTTTACCTTCGAGCGCACTAACGAAACAGCAAGTCCTAGCGCAACTGGCGATGACTCGGCTGATCGAGTATCCGACGTCAGTCCGCTGCAAAAGTTCTTTGCATCGAGGCGTGGCAATGATGTGATGTTTGCGACCGCGGCTGCAGTCATGCTTCGTGAGATCGGTTTTCGGACGCGCTTTGTTACTGGGTTCTATGTCGATCCGCAGCAGCGTGATCGTCTAACAGGACAGACTCCCATCACGACCCAGGATGCGCACGCGTGGCTGGAAGTCGATGTGGGTATGGATACATGGATTCCACTTGAACCGACACCAGGCTTTCTGCAACCCAGTTATCGTGTCTCGCTGGCTTATCGGCTGAGGCAAAACTCGCTTGCGATCATCGGTACTTGCGCGGGGCTGATGGTTACGACAGCGTGCCTGTGGCTTAGTCGTGCTTACCTCTTCGAGTTGCTGTGCCGACTGCTGAGTTTCGTATTGCCTTGGGTCAGCGATCGTCGCCGAGTCCGCTGGTTGGTCGGCGTGCTGGATCGCCGTTGTCGGTTGGCTGGTATGGCCCGTCCTCAGTCGATTCCGCCGCGCGAGTGGCTGTTGCAGTGTTCTCAGGCCCAGCCGGCGACTTGGACAAACGCTTTGATCCGATTCTTCAACGAGGCAGATCGCTTGAATTTCGGCAGCGGGTCTTCGTTGTCTGTTGAAGGCCGGCAAGCGTGTGTGCAGTTGTGGCGTGAGGTCAACACTTTTGTTTTGCGTCGTTCGAAATCAATCAACCTGAATGGTGGTCTTGGATGTTAGAGTTGCGTGCGCAGCCGGGTACAACTAGCGAGCAAGCGATCGAGTTGCTCCGCGAACGGCTGAATCGTGTGTTGCTAGGCAAACGCGATAAAATTGAATTGGTGCTCGCATGCTTGCTTGCCCAAGGCCACTTGCTACTCGACGATCTTCCAGGTCTCGGCAAAACTACCCTAGCGAAGGCTGTGGCCCAGGGGTTTGGTGCCAAGTTTGCCCGCGTTCAATGTACGCCCGATTTGTTGCCTACGGACATTACGGGCTTCAACCTCTTCAACCAGAAGACACGTGAGTTTGAGTTCCACGCTGGTCCGGTCTTTTCGGACATTTTGTTAGCGGACGAAATCAATCGCACCACGCCACGCACTCAGAGCGCGCTGTTTGAAGCGATGGCGGAACGCCAAGTCACCATTGACGGAAGCTCACGCACGCTCTCTCCCACGTTCTTTGTGATCGCCACACAAAATCCGATCGACAGCCATGGTGCCTATCCTCTGCCCGAAGCGCAGCTTGATCGCTTTGCGATGCGCATCGAGATCGGCTACCCAGACGCGGCGGCGCAGCTAGCGATTCTCGGTGCCGCTTGTGGTCATGTGTCTGATCCGATCGATGATGCGACGCCACTAACCTTGGATACACTTTCGCGGTTGCAGCATGAAACGGCTAGAGTTCGGGTTGATCCGCGCATTCAGCGCTACTTAATCGAGCTTTGCGAAGCCACACGCAAGCATGAATCCATCGCGCTGGGAGTCAGCCCACGAGGCATGCTCCTATGGCAGCGTGTCGCGCAAGCTTGGGCCAAGTTGGCGGGGCGTGACTTTGTGATTCCTGCCGATATTCAGGCCGTGGCTGTTCCGGTGTTAACCGTTCGACTGGTAGCACGCGTCAAGAACTCTGGGGTAGTTGTCAACTCAATTCTCTCCTCCATAGCTGTACCGAGTTATCAATGATCCGCATGCCCTACTCGTCAACTTGCCTGTCCTTGTCTATCTGCCTGCTGTGGTTCAGTGTGTGCATCAGCCTGTCGGGTTGTGGGGAATCCAAGAAATCACTGCATGAAATGGATCACGTTACGCCTGCTCACTGGCCGGCTGATTTAACCGATGCAGCCAACAAATTGACTGAGCGGTTGAAAACGGTTCAAGGCGGTTCGGCCTCAGCGACTGAGGAGTCGCGCGTGGCGCTGAAGGAGTTAAACGATCTAGTGGGCTGGGTGCCTGAGGTCGCAGCTGACACGGACCTTGCCGAAAGCGATTGGGTCAAACTGTTCGAAGCCAGCGAGTCGATACGAAAGAAGTTGTTGGGAGCGAAAGGCGTTGAAGCGAGTCTGGCAGAGGAAATTGAAAAGTTGTGTTCGCTTTTGGTTCAATCCCAAGCGTTGATCCCGAAACCAGCGCTACAGGGTCCAGTGGATGGGGACGCAGTGGATGGGGACGCAAGCACCGACGAAGCAGCGAAATAAGGCAGAACTATGGATGTCTACATACTTGGCGGATTAGCACGAGCGCTACAAGCCCTTGCGTCCGCGACTCCTACGATATTGGTGGGCTTGTTTATCGCTTCCGTCCTAAGGTACTACGTTGGGACGGCTGGGACGCAGCGATTGTTTGGTGGTGAGAGTTTGCGTTCCTTACCGCAAAGCTGGCTGATTGGGATGCTGTTGCCGGTATGCTCTGTTGGAGTGTTGCCGATACTGCGGGAGATGAAACGAGCTGGTGTCAGAGCGGGTGCGATCACCGCGTTCGCTATTTCAGCGCCATTGTTCAATCCGCTGTCGTTACTTTACGGATTAACGCTGTCACGGCCGGCGGTGATTATCGGATTTGCACTCGCATCTTTGTTTGTAGTTACCGCCTTGGGCATGTTTTGGGATCGCTACGGAAAGCACACCGCGAGTCCCGAACCGGAGCCTGAGATTAAACCGATTGGCATTGGGCGGCTACTAGCTTGCCTGATTTTCATGATGCGAGAAACACTTGGTACGACTGGTCTGCTTTCGTTGGTGGCCGTAACGGGAACTCTAGCGGTGGGGATGCTTTTGCCACATGGCGCTTTGCAGTCTTCGGTCGAGCAGAAAGACCCGTGGGCTCCGGCCGTAATGACAGCGGTAGCGATTCCCATTTATGCCACGCCGATGTTGGCCATGAGTCAGCTGGGCATGATGTTCGCGCACGGTAATTCTCCTGGTGCGGCGTTCAGTTTGTTGTTGCTGGGTACAGGAGTGAATGTGGCCACGTTGCTGTGGATCGGTTGGAACTATGGTTTCAGATCGAGTTTCATTTGGTTTGCGGTGCTGACCGTTATTGTCTTGGGCTGCGCTTACGCTATCGATCGTCCGTTGATTCCGCCCGGTATCGAACCAGCTGGCCACACACATGCCTTCGATATCTACACGAACCCCTACCAGGTTGGAATCCGAGTTTCAGCAACTCAATTCAAGGACACCGTGCTGAAGAGTGTCGGGATCGGTGAAGTGGCGAGTATCTTTGCATTGGTGATGCTGGCGGTTGGGGCGGTCGTTCTCCGCTGGATACCGCAAAGTCGAATTGACAAGATTCTTGGCGCATCAACGATTGAAAAACCAAGTACTGGTCGAGGCGATATCATCGTGCCGCCGAGTGTCGTAGGATTGACTTGCATCGCCGGTTTGGTGGCATTCAGTATCGTTGGCTGCTATGCATATTATCCAGACCCCAATGAAACACTTGAAGAGATGCGCATTGCACGGGTGGAAACGTTGGGCAGTGCTAATGAGCGTGAGAAGAAACGCGCCTTGGAGTGGATTGGTGTTTGGGACGAATGGTCGCGCAAGTTGGAGGTGGGTTATGCCATCCGGCACTTTGAGTTGCGACCTTATCAACAAGCTCAAGCACAGTTGCTACGCAAGAAGCTCGAGCTGCTGGAACATGAACTCGAGCACGATCCGCTAGAGCAAGACGAACTACGCAAAGTAGTTGCCGGACTAAGTCTCACTAGCCAACGACTTAGTGCAGCATTTAGTAAATGAACCGCTGAATTTATAGTCTGAATTATAGGTAGCGGAATGCGTCAAGCATTTCGGGCGCCCTGGTAGCCGCCGCTGCCAAGCGGTGGTTAATCAGCCCGCATCGTGTCCACCGTCTGGCGACGGTGGCTACTATAGGTGATGAACGATTGCTCCGTTGGTTCACGCTGGCCGTGGCGCAATAATCGACAAGCCCACAAGCATTTCGAGAGTCCTCTGCTAATCTGAACTGAGCCGAAAGCTTGTCGGGTACTGAATTAGTGAGCCGTTTCACCGCGGAGCGGTCTTCAGACAATAGCCGGTGGTAAGCGGAGCGCCACCACCGGAATGTTCGCGGAGCAAGTGTTTGATCCTGAAGGGATCACAGCATCAGGGATGAGCGTGGTTTGCGAGTCAACTCTGCGATCCCTTTAGGATCGACACTCACGCGACCACCCCAACCGGTGGTGGCGCTCCGCTTACCACCGGCTATTGGCTTGGAGCCCTTCGGGATGGTGTGGTCGGCGTAAGGTGACTGGCACTCTCTTAACCAAGCTTAACTATGTTGCATAGCTCCTTTGCCTTGATTGTCAAAATGCGACGCAAACCAATCATTCGACCATATTCTCGCAGCACTCAAGCGCATCCTCGCGATCGCAATCGCGTGGTCAACTGGGCTCGTGTTCATCGCTGATCCTAAAATGGCCCATTAAACCACTTAGCCAATCGCATGCCATAACAACTAACTGCGTGGAAACTATTTTTCCGATTTGCCGATTTTAGCGTG